>JAQGNS010000240.1 GCA_028291705.1 Nevskia sp. | reverse complement strand
GCGCCAACGGCCTCAAGGTGGATCAGTCCTTCACCCGCAACCTCGCCGGCGACGTCATCAACCAGGCCATCGTCGAGTCGATCTGCAAGATCGGCAGCAGCCTCGGGCTGGAGATCATCGCCGAGGGGGTGGAGGACGAGGTGACGCTACAAGCGCTGCGCTCATTGGGCGTGCGCCATGCGCAGGGCTGGTTGTTTCACCGGGCGGAGCCGCTGGAGCTGGTGCTGCCGCAAGCCGCGTGAGCGAACGGACGAAGGTTTTTAATCTGTCATCCTGAGCGTAGCGAAGGATCTGGCCTCGGCGCTGGGCCAGATTCTTCGTTACGCTCAGAATGACAGAGGGTCAATCGTCCGCGATGTCCTCGCCTGGAAACAGCTGCTCGGTAAAGCCGAACATGCGCATGTCGCGGATGCGCATGGGGTAGAGGATGCCGTCGAGGTGGTCGCACTCGTGCTGCACCACCCGCGCATGGAAGTCGCTGGCTTCGCGCTCGATGCGCGTGCCGAATTGGTCGAAGCCGCTGTAGCGCAGCCGCAGATGGCGCGGCACCATGCCGCGCATGCCGGGCACGCTGAGGCAGCCTTCCCAGCCGTCTTCCAGCTCGTTGCCCAGCGGCGTCAGCACCGGGTTGCACAGCACGGTGAAGGGCACCTCTTCCGCGTCCGGGTAGCGGGGATTGCGCTCAACCCCGAAGATCACCACCCGCAGCGGCACGCCGATCTGCGGCGCCGCCAGCCCGGCGCCGTTCAGCGCCGCCATGGTGTCCTGCATGTCCTGCAACAGCGCCGCCAGTTCCGGCGTGCCGAACTGCTGCATGGGCTGCGAAACCTGCAACAGGCGCGGGTCGCCCATCCGTAAAACTTCCCTGATCACGGGGAGCTCCTAGCTCAAGGGTTTGGGGATGTGCTTCTTCGGCAACGCCGACAGCTTCGTCACGTCCGAATCGCGCGACATGCCGTGCTCGCCCAGCCGTTCCAGGTAGCGTGCCCACCAGCCTGCCTGGTTGGCCGCCAGCTCGCGCAGGATGTCCCAGGAGTACAGCCCGGTGTCGTGGCCGTCGTCGAAACGCAGCCGCACCGCGTAGCGGCCCACCGGTTCCACCGCGCTGACGTTGACCAGGCGCTTGCCGCCCACCAGCATCGGCTCGCCGCCGCCGTGGCCGCGCACCTCGGCGGAGGGTGAGTAGACGCGCAGGTATTCGCACGGCAGCTGGTAGCAGCTGCCGTCGGCATAGCCCACTTCCAGCAGGCGCGAAGCGCGGTGCAGGACCAGGCGGGAGGGAACGAGGGTGCTCATAGCTGCAGAATATACCGCCTACAGGATGTACCGGCTCAGATCCTCGTTGCCCGCCAGCACCTTCAGTTTCTCGTCGACATAGCTCCCGTCAACGGTCAGGGTGGTGCCCGACTTGTCCGGCGCGTCGTAGGCCACTTCCTCCATCAGCCGCTCCAGCACCGTATGCAGGCGGCGCGCGCCGATGTTCTCGGTGCCTTCGTTGACCTGCCAGGCGATCTCGGCAATGCGCTTGAGGCCGTCCGGCGCGAACACCAGGGTGACGCCCTCGGTGGCCAGCAGCGCCTTGTACTGTTCGGTCAGCGAATGCGCCGGCTCGTCGAGGATGCGCAGGAAGTCCGCCGCCTTGAGCGCGTCCAGCTCCACCCGGATCGGCAGCCGGCCTTGCAGCTCCGGGATCAGGTCGCTGGGCTTGGACATGTGGAAGGCGCCGCTGGCGATGAACAGGATGTGGTCGGTCTTGATCGAGCCGTACTTGGTGGAGATGGTGCAGCCCTCCACCAGCGGCAGCAGGTCGCGCTGCACGCCCTCGCGCGAGACATCGGCGCCGCTGTACTCGGCGCGCTTGCACACCTTGTCCAGCTCGTCGATGAAGACGATGCCGTTGTCCTCGGCGTTCTTCAGCGCTTCGACGCGGATCGCCTCCTCGTCCACCAGCTTGGCCGCTTCCTCGTCGAGCAGCAGCTTCTGCGCTTCCTTGATCTTCAGCTTGCGCGTCTTCTGCTGGCTGCCGCCGAGGTTCTTGAACATGCCCTGCAGCTGGCTGGTCATCTCCTCCATGCCGGGCGGCCCGACAATCTGCATCTGCGCCGGGTTGGACTGCAGGCTGACCTCGATCTCGGTTTCGTCCAGCTTGCCCTCGCGCAGGCGCTTGCGGAACACCTGGCGCGCGGCCGTGTTCTCGGATTCACGCTGGGTCGAGGCCTCGCCGAAATCGCGCGGCGGCGGCAGTAGGGCATTGAGCACGCGCTCCTCGGCCGCCGTCTCGGCACGCGGCCGGACGCGGATCACCGCCTGCTCGCGGGTCTGCTTCACCGCCGCGTCGACCAGTTCGCGGATGATGGAATCGACGTCGCGGCCGACATAGCCCACCTCGGTGAACTTGGTCGCTTCGACCTTGACGAAGGGCGCGTTGGCCAGCTTGGCCAGGCGCCGCGCGATCTCGGTCTTGCCGACGCCGGTGGGCCCGATCATCAGGATGTTCTTCGGCGTGATCTCGCCGCGGATCGCTTCCGGCGTCTGCTGCCGGCGCCAGCGGTTGCGCAGGGCGATGGCCACGGCGCGCTTGGCGGCCTGCTGGCCGACGATGTGGCGGTCGAGCTCCTGCACGATCTCGCGCGGAGTCATGGCCGCCGCGCCCTGTGCGGTCGAGGCGGGCGGGGGAGTGGAGAGTGCGTCGTTCATTCGTAGTCCCGGATCAAGAAGGTGAGGCGCCGCGGCACAGTCATGCGCACGGCGCCGGGTTCGGCAGGGCCGGCGCGCCTCAGGCGGTGGCCAGCGCCTCGATGGTCAGGTTGTGGTTGGTGTAGATGCAGATCTCGGCGGCGATGTGCAGCGCCTTCTCCACGATCTCCTGCGCCGACATCTCGGTGTTCTCCACCAGGGCGCGCGCCGCCGCGGCGGCGTAGGGGCCGCCGGAGCCGATGGCCATGACGCCGTGCGGCTCCGGCTCCATCACATCGCCGGTGCCGGTGATCATCAGCGAGGCTTCCTTGTCCGCCACCAGCAGCAGCGCCTCGAGGCGGCGCAGGTAACGGTCGGTGCGCCAGTCCTTGGCCATCTCCACTGCGGCGCGGGTCAGGTTGCCGGAGTGCTTTTCCAGCTTGCCCTCGAAGCGCTCGAACAGGGTGAAGGCATCGGCGGTGCCGCCGGCGAAGCCGGCGATGACGGAATTGTTGTAGAGCCGGCGCACCTTGCGCGCATTGCCCTTGACCATGGTGTTGCCCATCGAAACCTGGCCATCGCCGCCGACGCAGACCTGGCCGGCGCGGCGCACGGTGAGGATGGTGGTGCCGTCGAATTGTTGCAAAGCGCTTCTCCGTGAAACCCGCAGTGCGGTGGATTGTGAATCACTGCCGGTAGTGAGGGACTAAGTGTGGACAAGCGTGACGCATTTCAAGTTTCAGCCCCGGCCGGCGGCGCCCAGGGCGGTTTGGCCGCCCCCTCCTGTGCGCGGCGTCACAAACCTCGATTGACTACTGAACGCCGCTCATTTAAATTCAATTAAACATTGTTCAGTTATCTGGCGACGAAGGAGTCAGGAGCATGGCAACGTTGTTGTCCCGCATTCGCGGGCTGGTGGTGGCGCGAGCGCACCACGCGGTGGACCAGGCGGAAAATCCGCAGCTGATGTCGCACCAGCCGGTGCGCGACCTCACCACCGAGCTGGCCAATGCCAATCGCGGCCTGGTCGCGGCGATGGGCGCGGAACGCCAGCTGCGGTGCAGCCGCGAGCGCATGGCGCAGGAGGCGGCGGACTGGGAGCGCAGCGCCGAAACCCTGCTGCGCAAAAATGAAGAAGGCCTGGCCCGCGAGGCGCTGGAGCGCGCCGTGGCTTTGCGCCAGGGTGTCGCAGCCCTGGCTGAGCCGCTGCAACGCGCCGCCGGCGCGGTGGAGCGGCTGCGCGGCCAGGTTGGCCGCCTGCGGTCGGAGCTGGGCCGCGTGCGCCAGCGCGTGGCGGTGATCGACGTGCACCAGGCCGCCGCGCTGGCCCTGCGCCGGGCCGGACAGGCGGACGACGCCCATACCCGCGCGCTGGACCGCGCCCAGGAGCTGGAACGCTACGAGCGCAGCGCCGAGAGCGCCGATTGCGAGGCCGAGGCGGCCGGCGAGCTGCTCGACGAGCAGGACCGGCTGGAGCGCGGCGTGGCCCGGCTCAGCGCCGATGCCGCCGTCGACGAGGCGCTCGCCGCCCTGCGCCGCCGCATCGCCGCCGGGCAGGGGCCCGCCACCGAAGTTACTACCGTGGAGCAGCCGTCATGAACCAGCAGATGCTGGAAAACGCCGGCGCCGGCCGGCAGGACTCGCCGGGCTGGATCTTCTTCGTCAAGGTCTCCTTCACCGCGGCCCTGGCCGGCATGGTGTTCGGCATCGCGATGATGCCGGTTGAAATCTGGGTACGCGGCTACATGATCCTCGGCACGCTGTTCCTGGTCGGGTCCACCTTCACCCTGGCCAAGACCATGCGCGACGAGTTCGAGGGCGCCAAGCTGATCAACCAGATCGCCCAGGCGCGTGCCGAGAAACTGCTGCACGAGTACGGCGTCAAGGAGTGAAGTCGGTAGAGGTTCGGCCCCGGGGGCGCCAGCACTGGCGCTCCGGTCAATGGCGGCAGCGGCGCCGATCTCCCGTATCACTCTGTACACGTCGTTCGCGTCGGGCAAATGGCCCGGCAAGGATTGATCATGAATGGCCCGCTTCCCCTGAAATCCGGCGATATCGTCTTCATCGCCACGCCCAGCCCGCTGTACCGCAGGGTCGCCCGGGCCACCGGCTCCAAGGCCTCGCACGTCGGCATCGTGTTTGCGGACGCGCAGGCCGGCTGGGTGGTGGCGGAAAGCGCCGTGCCGCGCAGCCGCTACCGCCCGCTGGA
>JAQGNS010000584.1 GCA_028291705.1 Nevskia sp. | reverse complement strand
GATCATGCTGGGCGATCTTGAAGCCGTCGTGGGTGGTGCGCATGACTTCGAGTCTCGCCTTGCCGCCCTCGCCCAGCGGCGGCTGGTACATGAGGACGCACTGGCTGGCGGTGGCGCCGCGGCCGACCCGGCCGCGCAGCTGGTGGAGCTGGGCGAGGCCGAGGCGTTCGGCGTTGTCGATGATCATGATGCTGGCGTTGGGGACGTCGACGCCGACTTCGATGACGGTGGTGGCGACCAGCAACTGCGTGCCGCCGTTCTGGAAGGCGCGCATCTGCGCGTCCTTTTCCGGGGCCTTGAGGCGGCCGTGGACCAGGCCGACGTGCAGCTCGGGGAGTTCGGTGCGGAGTTGCCGATAGGTTTCTTCGGCGGCCTGAGCCTGGAGCTGGTCGGACTCTTCGATGAGGGTGCAGACCCAATAGGCCTGGCGGCCGGCGAGGCAGACTTCGCCGATGCGCTCGAGTACTTCGCCGCGGCGCTCGTTGGAGAGGGCCACGGTCAGCACCGGGGTGCGGCCGGGAGGGAGCTCGTCGATGACGGAGACGTCGAGATCGGCGTAGAGGGTTTGCGCCAGGGTGCGCGGGATCGGCGTGGCGGACATGATGAGCTGATGCGGGGTGACGCCGCGCGGGCCCTTGTCGCGCAGGGCCAGGCGCTGGCCGACGCCGAAACGGTGCTGCTCGTCGACCACCACCAGGCCGAGCTTGGCGAAGCGCACTTCGGACTGGAACAGGGCGTGGGTGCCGACCCAGACCTTGACGTCGCCGCGCGCGGCGCGGCGCATGGCTTCTTCCTTCTCGGCTTTCTTCATGCGGCCGGAGAGGACGCCGACTTCGACGCCGAGGGGGCCGAGCATGCCGACGAGGTTGTGGGCGTGCTGCTCGGCCAGCAGCTCGGTCGGCGCCATCAGCACAGCCTGTAAACCAGCCTGGGCGCTGCCGAGCATGGCGGCGGCGGCGACGACGGTCTTGCCACAGCCGACATCGCCCTGGAGCAGGCGCAACATGGGTTTGCCGGAGGCGAGGTCGTGGGCGATCTCGCCGATGACGCGGCGCTGTGCACCGGTGAGGGCGAAGGGCAGCTTCTCCTGCAGCATGGCGGAGGCCTGCTGGAGGTTGTCGATGCGCGCGCCGGGCTGGGCCAGGGTGCGCTTGCGCAGCAGGCGCATGCATAACTGATGCGCCAGCAGCTCTTCGCGCAGCAGGCGCAGCTGCGCCGGGTGGCGTTCGAGCAGGAGGTCGCCGAGGTCGGTGCCGCCGGGCTCGTGCAGGACGCGCAGGGCGGTCATGGTGTCCGGCGGGGCGAGGCCGGGCAGGTCGGCGTTGAATTCCGGATCGCGCGCGGCGGCTTCCATGGCTTGCTGGATCAGGCTGCGCAGGCGCTGCTGGGTGATGCCGGTGACCAGGGGATAGATCGGGGTGAGCTTGGGCTCGGCCGGCAGCAGGGCGGGATCGTCGGCAACGCGATATTCGGGGTGAACCATCTCCAGGCCGGAAGCGCCGGCGCGGACGGTGCCGAAGGCGCGCACCCAGCGGCCCTCGGTGAAACTCTGCTTCTGCAATTCGTTGAAGTGGAAGAAGCGCAGCAGCAGGCCGCTGCCGCCGTCGTCGATGGCGACGCGCAGGCTGCGGCGCGGGCCGCCGAAGCGCACGTCGGCCGCCACCACCTTGCCGCGCACCAGGGCTTCCTCGCCGGCCTTGAGCTCGTCGAGCGGCACGATGCGGCGGCGGTCTTCGTAGCGGCTGGGCAGGTGGAACAGCAGGTCCTGCACGCGCTCGATGTCGAGCGCGCGCAGTTTCGCGGCGACGGCGGGACCCGCGCCCTTGAGATAGGTCACCTCGGTGGCGAGGGTGGTGGGCGGCTTGACGCCGGCGGCGCGCGGCGCTGTGCGCCGCCCGCCCGTCCCCTCCCCTTTCACGGCCCCCGCCACCGCAGTGCTATTCGAGGACCAGGATCGCGTCCGCCTCGACGCGCGAGCCGCGCGGCAGGCTGGCCACGCCGATGGCGGCGCGAGCCGGGAACGGCTGCACGAAGTATTCGCTCATGATCTCGTTGACCTTGGGGAAGTGGGCCAGGTCGGTGAGGAAGACGTTGAGCTTGGCGACGTCCTTGAGGCCGCCGCCGGAGGCTTCGGCGACCGCGCGCAGGTTGGTGAAGACCTGGTGGATTTCGGCCTCGATGGTGGCGTTCTGCAGCTGCATGGTCTTCGGGTCGAGCGGAATCTGCCCGGACATATAGACGGTGTTGCCGCACTTGACGGCCTGCGAGTAGGTGCCGATAGCGGCCGGCGCCTGGTCGGTGTGGATGATCTGACGGGTCACGGCTGGATTCCCTTAAAAAGAGATAGCCTAACTTGTCGCGGTGATCCGTGGATAACGGATGCAACCGGGGGGAAGAGGTGCTTAGACGCGGGTGACGCGCTGCACCGGCGGCAGGCGGCGCAGGCGGCGCAGCACGCGCGCCAGGTGGACGCGGTCTTTCACGGTGACGACGAAGCGCATTTCCAGGGCTTCGGAGCCGTCGCGCTCGGGCATCTGCACGTTTTCGATGCTGGCGTTGGCGCTGGAGATTTCGCCGGCGACCATGGCCAGCAGGCCGCGGCGGTTCTCGGCCTTGAGCTTGAGCTCGGCCAGAAAGTCGCCCTGCACTTTCTCCGACCAGATCAGGGGCACGCGCTCCTGCGGGCCGCCTTTGCGGGTCTGCACGTGGCGGCATTCGAGGCGGTGGATGACGATGCCGCGGCCGACGCTGACGTAGCCGCAAATGTCGTCGCCCGGGATCGGGTGGCAGCACTTGGCGTAGTCGATGACCAGGCCTTCGGTGCCTTCGATCTGCAGCGGCACGCTTTCGCCGGGGACGGTGTTCTGCTGCGGGTCCGGCAGGAAGTGGCGGGCCACCAGCGGCGCGAGGCGCGAGCCGGTGCCGATGGAGATGTAGAGGTCTTCCATGTCCTGCAGGTTGAAGGCCTTGAGCACCGCCTCGGTGGATTCTTCCTTCAGCGAAGACAGCGGCACGTGCAGTTCGCGCAGGGCGATCTCCAGCAGGCGGCGGCCGAGGCGGATGGCCTCGTCCTCGCGCTGGTTCTTGAGGAAGTTGCGGATGTGCGAGCGCGCCTTGGCGGTCTTGACGTAGTTGAGCCAGGCGGCGTTGGGGCGGGCGTGGCGGGCGGTGATGATTTCCACCGTCTGGCCGTTCTGCAAGGGCGTGTTGAGCGGCTCGAGCTGCTGGTCGATGCGCGAAGCGACGCAGTGGTCGCCCAGCTCGGAGTGCACCGAGTAGGCGAAGTCCACGGCGGTGGCGCCGCGCGGCAGGCGGCGGATCTGGCCCTTGGGGGTGAAGACGTAGACCTCGTCCGGGAACAGGTCGACCTTGACGTTTTCGATGAAGTCGAGCGCGCCGGCGCCGCCCTGCATTTCGAACAGGTTGCCGAGCCATTCGCGGGCGCGCACCTGCGGCGCCGAGCCGGGATCGTTCTTGCCACCGAGCTTGTACTGCCAGTGGGCGGCGATACCGCTCTCGGAAATGTGGTGCATGTCGCGGGTGCGGATCTGCACTTCGATCTTGCGGCCCTGCGGGCCGACGCAGGTGGTGTGCAGCGACTGGTAGCCGTTGACCTTGGGGTTGGCAATGAAGTCGTTGAACAGCTCGGAGATGGGCCGGTAGACGTGATGCACCACGCCGAGGGCGCGGTAGCAGTCGTCGACCTTGGTCACCAGGATGCGGAAGCCGAGCAGGTCCATCACGTCGAGGAAGCGCAGGCGCTTGCGCTGCATCTTCTCGTAGACGGCGTAGAGATTCTTCTGGCGGCCGACCACCGAGGCGCCGATGCCCTCTTCACGCAGGGCGCGCTCCAGCTTGTGCTCGAATTCCTTGATCAGGCTTTTGGTGTCGCCCAGGCGGTCGTTCACCGCGCGCTGGAACACGTTGTAGCGCTTGGGGTGCAGGTTGAGGAAGGCCAGGTCTTCCAGCTCGGTGCGCAGGGTGTTGATCCCTAGGCGCTGCGCGATGGGGGCGTAGATTTCGATGGTTTCGCGGGCGACGCGGCGGCGCTTGGCCGACTCCACGCCTTCCAGGGTGCGCATGTTGTGCAGGCGGTCGGCCAGCTTGACCAGGATGACGCGCAGGTCCTGCGCCATCGCCAGCAGCAGCTTGCGCACGCTCTCGGCCTGCTGCTCGGCGCGGGTCATGCCCTCGACTTTGTGGAACTTGCTGACGCCGTCGACCAGCTCGGCCACGTCCTTGCCGAACAGGCGCACGATCTCGCCCTTGTCGACGGCCGTATCCTCGATCACGTCATGCAGGATGGCGGCGCACAGGGTGGTGGCGTCGAGGCGCATTTCCGCCAGGATGCGGGCCACCGCCAGCGGGTGATAGATGTAGGGCTCGCCGGATTCGCGGGCCTGGCCGGAGTGCATGCGGGCGCCGAATTCGTAGGCGCGGCGCACCTCGGCGATCTGGTCTTCCGGCAGGTATTCCTGCAGCACCTTGCACAGGGCTTCGATGCCGTACTCGCGCGCTACGCGCTGAGTGCGGATCGCCGTGCCGATGCGCTGGATGACCGGGAATTCCATGGTATCCAGTATAGACTGAGGGCGGCGCGCGACGGTGCAATATGGACGCCGTGTCCAGGCCCCCGGTCATTCATGACGGGACTGTTGAAACAATCAAAAACAAAAGTAATAAAAAAAGGGCCTTGCGGCCCCTTTTTGAATTTGCGAAATATCCGCAGCTTACATATCGAAGCTGGGATCCAGCGCTTCCAGTTCCATCTTCGGCTGCTGGATGGCGGGCAGGTCGGCCTCGCTCAGCACGGAAGTGCCGACGTAGCCTTCGGCGATTT
>JAQGNS010000581.1 GCA_028291705.1 Nevskia sp. | reverse complement strand
CTTCCGACAGGCCCGGCGCGATGGTTTCGGATTCGATCGAGGTGATGAAGCCGGCGCTGTACTCGCGCCGCCGCATCAGTTCCTGGATGTCCTGGGGTTGGGTTGCCATATCGTTCATCCTGCTTTTTCGTTCCTACTCCTGCGCCTGGGGCAGGGACTGCCCGAGCTTGCGCAGGAAATTCATCGGGCTGTCTGTGCCCGTTGGCCGCCGGCCGCGCATCGGCTCGGCCATCTGCGCCAGGGTCACCGACTCCAGGGCCTGGCGGATCGCCGTATTGATCAGCCGCCAGTTGCCGCGCACGCCGCAGTGCGACTCGATGCTGCAACCGCCGTCATGGACCGAACACTGGGTCAGGGCGATGGGACCCTCCAGGGCGCTGACTACGTCGGCCACCGTGATCTGATCCGGGCCGCGCGCCAGGCGATAACCGCCATGGGCCCCGCGTATCGACTCGACCAGGCCATTTTTCTGCAACTGTTTCAACAGCTTGGATACGGTCGGCGCAGCCACATGGGTTTCCGCGGCCAGATCATGCGCGTTGCGCAGGGCATCGGGCCTGGCGGCCAGGGCCGTCATCACCACGGTGCCATAATCTGTGAGCTTGCCGAGCTTGAACATGGGGTGCCGGAAAAACCTCTGCGGACGGGTCTGCGCAAACAAGACCAAATCGGTACGGATTGATAGTTTACTCCATCGGGCGCACACCTCAAAGGGCGGCCGGCACGGGCTCCAGCGGGCCTGAGTCTTGGAGACGTCACGGAGACTGCGGTATAAGCTCCCGGCGTCCGCCGGTGGTGCACACACCCTCAAAGGCCATCAAAGAAAGGCCCCCAACAAAGGATTGTCATGAGCGTTTCGTCCATGAGTGCAGTGTCGATGCCGCCCTCGCGCCTGTATGCTTTCATTGCGGTAGTCCTGATCACCCTGGTGGCAGGCGCCGCCAGCCTGGTCAACCCCTACTGGCTGATCCTGGCGGTGATTACCGCGGGCTTGAGCGTGGTCGGTATCTACGACCTGGTGCAGACGCATCACTCGCTGCGCCGCAACTACCCGATCCTGGCCCACTTCCGCGCCTTCTTCGAAATGATCCGGCCGGAAATCCGCCAGTACCTGCTGGAATCGGACTCCGACGCCATCCCGTTCTCCCGCGCCCAGCGCTCCCTGGTCTACCAGCGCGCCAAGAACGTGGAGGACAAGCGACCCTTCGGCACCGAGCTGGACGTATACGGCTCCGGCTACGAGTGGATCAACCACTCGATGCGCCCGGTCAAGCTGGCCGATACCAACTTCCGCATCCACATCGGCGGCAAGGACTGCACGCAGCCCTACGAATCCTCGGTGCTGAACATTTCCGCCATGAGCTTCGGCGCGCTGTCGGCCAACGCCATCCGCGCCCTGAACACCGGCGCCAAGCTGGGCGGCTTCGCCCACGATACCGGCGAAGGTTCGATCAGCCGCTATCACCGCGAGAACGGTGGTGACCTGATCTGGGAACTGGGCAGCGGCTATTTCGGCTGCCGCACCGACGACGGCCACTTCGATCCGGACAAGTTCGCT
The DNA here is from genome assembly GCA_028291705.1 of Nevskia sp. GTDB lineage: Bacteria > Pseudomonadota > Gammaproteobacteria > Nevskiales > Nevskiaceae > Nevskia. The sequence continues at coordinate 5,954 of JAQGNS010000581.1, read as the reverse complement.
GCCCAGGCCAAGTCGCCGCAGATCAAGATGGTGGAGTTGAAACTGTCCCAGGGCGCCAAGCCCGGCCACGGCGGGGTGCTGCCGGGCGCCAAGGTGACGCCGGAGATCGCCGAGGCGCGCGGCGTGCCGCTGGGCGTGGACTGCGTCTCGCCGGCGCAGCATTCGGCCTTTTCCACGCCGCTGGAAATGATGCAGTTCATCGCCCGCATGCGCGAGCTGTCCGGCGGCAAGCCGGCGGGATTCAAGTTCGCCCTCGGCCATCCCTGGGAATTCTTCGGCATCTGCAAGGCCATGCTGGAGAGCGGCATCCTGCCGGACTTCATCGTGGTCGATGGCGGTGAGGGCGGCACCGGCGCGGCGCCGCTGGAATTCACCGACCACATCGGTACGCCGCTGCAGGAGGCGCTGCTGCTGGTGCACAACACCCTGGTAGGCCTCAACCTGCGCGACAAGATCCGCCTCGGCGCCAGCGGCAAGGTCATCTCGGCTTTCGACCTGGCCCGCACCCTGGCCATGGGCGCGGACTGGTGCAACGCCGCGCGCGGCTTCATGTTCGCGCTAGGTTGCGTGCAGTCGCAGTCCTGCCATACCGATCGTTGCCCCACCGGCGTGGCGACGCAGGATCCGCGCCGCCAGCGTTCCCTGGTGGTGGAGGACAAGTCGCAGCGCGTCTTCCATTTCCACCGCAATACCCTGCATGCCCTGGGCGAGCTGGTCGGCGCCGCCGGCCTGCAGCATCCGGGCAACCTGAAGCCGCGGCATATCGTGCGGCGCGTATCCGGCAGCGAGATTCGCCTGCTGTCCGACCTGTACAAGTTCCTCAAGCCGGGTGAGCTGCTCAGCAATCCGGCGGCGCACGTGGTGTACGCAACCTACTGGGCGCAATCGTCCAGCCACAGCTTCGACTTGCAGTGAGGATGTCCCCGCGCGGGGCCGGGCACCCGTGTCCGGCCAGCTGAAACAGGCGGCCCAAACAGGCTAGGATTCGCGAATGGATCCGAGCGAATACAAGTGGGATGTGGTCGAGCCGTTCATCGAGCGTGTCACCGTGCAGGCGGGCGACATCGACCGCTTCGGCCACACCAATAACGTGGTGTACCTGAGCTGGCTGGAGCGCGTCGCCTGGTCGCATTCGCAGACGCTGGGGCTGGATTTCAGCGACTACGAGCGGTTCGGCTGCGGCTGCGTGGCACGGCGGCACGAACTGGATTACCTGGCGCCGACCTTCGCCGGCGACGAATTGTTGCTGGCCACCTTCATCCACGAGAACGACGGTCGCCTGACCATGTGGCGCGGCTACCAGATCATTCGCGCCAGCGACGGCAAGACTGTGCTGCGTGGCCGCACCCAGTGGGTTTGCGTGGACATGAAAAGCGGCAAGCCGCGGCGGCAACCGCCGGAATTTCTGGAAGCCTACAAGCCGGCGACGCCGGTGGCGTGAACGATTCCGTTTGCTGCTCGGACCAGAGGTATCAATTCAGAGGCGGCGCTATTCCAGCCAGAGCAACCGCGGCGCCTCGCCCAGCTTGCCGACGAGAATGGCGTTCTGGCGAAAATGCCGGCCCAGTTCTTCGGCAAAGCCGGGCGGGGGATCGCACAGCAGGAAGCCCGGTTCATCCGGCCAGCTCGCTTGCGGATCGCGATTGATGCTGCTGGCGCAGTGCAGGTCCAGGTGCTGCACGATCTCGTTCAACTCTTCCAGCAGGCGCGCGTTTTCCGCCTCGCCGCAGGGCTGCGAGCCGGGATTGCACGGCGTGACGATGGCCCAGTCCGTTTGCACCCCGGCTTCGCGGCGCAGCCGGTCGTCGTCCGCCGTGTGATGCGAATCCACGCGCAGAACCAGATCGTCGGTCTGCAGTTCCACTATGTACTCGGTGCGCCGGTAAGCGGCCTCCCAGTTTGCGCGGATTTCTGCCGGGATCATGGGACGGTCTCCAGGGTGCGCCGCAGCAAGTCGTCGAACAACAAATCCAGGGCGGGCAACTGATCATTCAGCGTATGCCCGCTGTTCAGCACATGCAATGCCGCATTGTGGGTGCGGGCGAAGCGGATGGCACGATCCACCGGCACGATATCGTCGCTCCAGCCGTGCACCACACTGCATAGAGCGGGGATGCCGGCGGGCTCCTCGTCGAAGCCGGGAAAGTACAGCGCCGGGGCCATCAGCAGCAGCGCCTGCGGCTTGAGGGCGGCGCAGGCCATGGCGGAGACGTAACCGCCCATGCTGGAGCCGACCAGCACCAGGGCGCGCCCGGCTTTCGGCGCCAGTTCCAGCAATTGCGCCACCCGGGCGTGCGGATCATGCGAATGGCTATAATCGGGACTGATGACCTCGTAGCCGCGGTGCTTGGCCGTGTCGGCGAGGTGCGTGATCTTGGTCCCCCAGGGACCGCTTTCTTTACCGTGTGCGAAGCACACCAGGGCGTTCGGAATGGTCATGGAGAGGGCAGTTTGAAGGCGGGAAAGAAGCCTGCCGGCATCTTAGCCAAAGCCCGCGAACGGCGCCGCCGCGCGCAGGAGCCGCTGGAAGTGCGCATGACCATGCGCTTCAATTTCGGCGACACGCCGGAAGAGGCGGTGACCGTGATGAACGACCGCCGCGTGCCGATGGTCGGCAGCGTGTTCGAAAGCCGCGACCGCATCCTGCGCACCTTCACGGTACTGCTGATGCGCACCGGCATGGCCCAGCCCAAGGTGGCGAAAGAATTGATCCCCCTGTTACGCCTGTTGCCGGGAGTGGGACGCAAGAAGTGAAATACCTGCTTTATGTGGACGCCGCGCTGGCGGCGCTGGGCGTGGCGATGACGGTGTCGATCAGCTATGTCTGCCTGGTCTACGGCATCTTCCAGAATTCCGAGCCGGGCATGCGGGCGGGCTTTCCCAGCCTGCTGGTGGTTTCCGCCTGTTTCCTGGCCCTGGCCGTCTCCGGCTGTTTCGCCACCTATGGCCTGTGGAAACGGCGCAGCTGGAACTGGAAGGCGCAGGTCCTGCTCGGCGCCTTGTTGCCTACGCTATACCTGATCGTCTACGCCAACCTGAAAGGCGCCTGAGGCAGGGCCCCGCCTGGCGCCGCGGCGCCGGCCCGATGTCCGTTTTCGCAAAAAGACCCAATCCAATGGAAACACGCGCCCCCCGACATTACGACCTGGCGAGCCTGATTCCCATCGTCGCCGGCCTGTGGTGGCTGCTGGCCGCCCATGGCGGCGGCTGGCTGCTGTGGGGCCTGATTCCGGGGGTACTGCTGCTGGCCAGCGGCATGTCGATGCTGCTGTGGCACGAGGTGGGCAAGCAGACCCAGTACATGGCTCTGGGCGCCTTGATCGGCGCCTTGTTCTGGCTGCCCGCGTCCTGGACCGGCAGCGCCGGCGGCGCCGTCATCGCGCTGCTGCTGTCGGTGGCCTCGTTCTTTGTCGCCGGCCGGACCGCCCTGCGCTATGCCGACCGCGTCGAGGGTGCACCACCGCCGCCGATGGAAACCAGGGTGTTTGCCAAGGCCGCCCTCGACGAAGCGCTCACCGGTTATTTCGTCGCCATGGCCAAGTCGCCCAGCGGTGATCTGGCCGAGCGCATGTGCGACGAGGCGGCGAAGCTGGAGGAGGTGTTGCGCAGCCGCGGCTGGCTCGACGATCCGGCCAGCTTCCACAAGGTGCCGCCGGCACCGGAAAGTGTGCGGCAGACCGCCGCCCGCGCCGTCGGCGTCGACTACCAGCGCCTGCGCTATCCCAGCGGTTTCATTCCCGAGCCGACCTTGCCCGGCGCCGACCGTTGGGTCAGCCATGAGCGCAACCGCGACTGCGCCGCCTGGATGCTGCGCCACGATGCGCCGGGCCGCCCCTGGCTGCTGTGCATCCACGGCTACCGCATGGGCTTCCCGCTGGCCGATTTCCGCCTGTTCGAGCCGAAGCACCTGCACCAGAAGCTGGGTCTGAACCTGCTGATGCCGATCCTGCCCCTGCACGGGCCGCGTCGCCTGGGCTGGCAAAGCGGCGACTACTACCTCGACGGCGACCTGCTCGATCTGCTGCACGCCGAGACCCAGGCCCTGTGGGACCTGCGCCGCGCCATCGCCTGGATCCGCGCGCAGGACCCGACGGCGCGCATCGGCGTGCTCGGCTACAGCCTCGGCGGCTACAACGCCAGCCTGCTGGCGACGCATGAGCCGGGTCTGGATTTCGTCATCGCCGGCATCGCCGTCGCCGACTTCGTGCCCTTGCTATGGGGCCACCTGCCGGTGCCGCACCGCGCTTATTTCGAGGCACACGGCCTCGATGCGGACCGCCTGCACAGGCTGCTGCACGTGGTATCGCCGCTGGCCTGCGCGCCGAAGCTGCCGCCGGAGAGGCTGCACCTGTTCGCCGGCAGCGCCGACCGCGTGGTGACGCCCGACCAGCCGCTGCGGCTGGCCAAGCACTGGGGGCGGCCGATCGAGTGGTACCAGGGTGGTCACCTGACTTTCCGCGGCGAGCGCGGCGTGCTGCGTTGTATCGAAGGGGCTATCGCTGGTGCAGGCTGGGAAAGGCCTGCAGCCTAGATTTATCGGCGCCGTCGATCATCTGCCTGGCGGGCCAATGATGAATTGCCGCCATCGCGCTAAACTGAACCACAGAAATATTCCGAGTCCAGAACAATGAAACGAGTCTGCATCAGCGGCAGTGGCCTGTTCACGCCGGCTGAGTCCATCTCCAACGACGAACTCGTCGCCGCCTTCAACGCCTACGTCGAGAACCACAACGCCGAGAACGCCACCGCCATCGCGGCCGGCGCGGTGGAGCCGCTGCAGCCTTCGAGCAGCGAGTTCATCGTCAAGGCCTCGGGCATCAAGGCGCGCTATACGGTCAACAAGGCCGGCGTGCTCGATCCCAAGGTGATGCGTCCGCTGATCCGCAACCGCGGCGACGACGAGCCCTCGCTGCTGGCGGAGATGGCCGTGGCCGCGGCGCAGCAGGCCTTGCACAACGCCGGTCGCGAAGCCAAGGACGTCGACATGGTGCTGGTGGCCTGCTCCAACCTGCAGCGGCCGTATCCGGCCATCGCGGTGGAAGTGCAGCACTATCTCGGCATCCAGGGCTACGGCTATGACATGAACGTAGCCTGCGCCTCGGCGGCGTTCGGCGTGCAGGCGGCGGTCGATGCGGTGGCCGGCGGCTCGGCGCGGGCGGTGCTGGTGGTCAGCCCGGAAATCTGCACCGGTCACCTGAATTTCCGTAATCGCGATTGCCACTTCATCTTCGGCGACGCCGCCACGGCGCTGCTGGTCGAGCCGCTCGATACGGCGGTGAGCAAAGATCGTTTCGAAGTGCTGGGAACGCGCCTGCAAACCCAGTTCTCCAACAACATCCGCAACAATTTCGGTTTCCTCAACGCCTCCGAGCAGCCGCCGCGCCCCTGGAACGACGTGCTGTTCCATCAGGAAGGGCGCAAGGTCTTCAAGGAAGTGGTGCCGATGGTGGCGGAGCTGCTGAACAGCCACCTCGGTGACCTCGGCATCGTGCCGTCCACCGTGCGCCGCTTCTGGCTGCACCAGGCCAACCTGGGCATGAACCAGCTGATCGCCAAGCGGGTGCTGGGACACGAGCCGGGCACCGACGATGCACCGGTGATCCTGGACGAATATGCCAATACCAGTTCGGCCGGCTCGGTGATCGCATTCCACAAGTACCACCAGGACCTTAAGGCGGGTGATGTGGGAGTGCTCTGCGCTTTCGGCGCCGGTTATTCGGCCGGCAGCGTGGTTTTGCGGCGCCTGTAACCGGATTGACACATTCGGGCGGCGCCCTTGCCGGTGGCCGTCCCGACGGCGGTGGCGATTGCCGTGGCGGGGCAGGGTTGGCGGGGACTGTCAAAAATCCGCAACATCTTGCTTATAGCCTGATTAGTGACGTTTAATCGGCTATGGGCATGCAAAACAAGAAAATTCTGGTCGTAGAGGACGAGGCACCGATCCGCGACATGCT
>JAQGNS010000579.1 GCA_028291705.1 Nevskia sp. | reverse complement strand
TGAAACCGGGCCGCGCGGTGATGCGCATCGGCCTGGCCATCTACGACCTCATGGGCGGGCAGTGGCGTTCGCGCTCTCTGTCGGCCGCGCAGGCGCTGCAACTGGAGCCGCAGCTGCGCCGCGAAGGCCTGATGGGCGCGGTGGCCTATGAGGACGCCCGCACCGACGACGCACGCCTGGTGCTGCGCCTGATCTTCGAAGCACAGGAAGCGGGCGCGCGGGCGCTGAACTACGTGCGCGTTGCCGAAGTGCTGAAGGCCGACGGCCGTGTGCGCGGCGTGGCCCTGCATGACCTGATCGGCGGCGAGCGGCGCGAGATCGAAGCCGGCATGGTGATCAACGCCGCCGGCGTCTGGTCCACCGGTCTGCCCGGCGATCCGGGCGGCGCACCGACCTTGCGGCCCTTGCGTGGTAGCCACCTGATCTTCCCCCTGGCCAAGCTGCCAGTGAAGCGCGCGGTGTCCTGGCTGCACCTGCGCGACCGCCGGCCGATCTTCGTCTATCCCTGGGAAGGTGTGGCGCTGTTCGGCACCACCGATCTCGACCATGGCGACGGTGATCCCGCGCGGCCGGAGATGACAGCGGACGAAGCGCAATACCTGATGGAAGGACTCAACCACCAGTTTCCCGATCTCGGGTTGACCCTGGCGGACGCCACGTCCAGCTACTGCGGCGTCCGCCCCATTGTCGCCAGCGGCAAGGACGATCCTTCCGCCGAGTCGCGCGAATCCGCCAGCTGGTCCAGCCCCGGCTGGATCGGCATCACCGGCGGCAAGCTCACCACTTTCCGCGTCACCGCCGTGCAGGTACTCACTCTCGCGGCGAAGCAGTTGCCGGTGCTGACGCCGCTGGCCGAGGCGCCGCCGGCACCGACCATTCCCGGCCGCCTGCAGGCCCGCCATGGTGCCGAGTGCGTCGCGTGGCTGGCGCGTTCGGCCTCAGCCGGCGACCGTGAGGACGTTCCCGGCACGCCCTACGTCTGGGGCGAGCTGCGCTGGGCCGCGCGCCATGAGTCGGTAATGCACCTCGACGACCTCCTGCTGCGCCGCACCCGCATCGGCCTGCTGCTGCCGCAGGGCGGGGTGGCGGTGCTCGAAGGCGTCGCCGCGATCTGCCGTGAGGAACTGGGCTGGGACGAAGCGCGCTGGGCGCAGGAGCGCGGCCGTTATCTCGAGCTGTGGCGTCGTCGTCACGCCATCAATCTCACAGGCGCTGTATGAGTGCTGCACGCCTGCTTGCGATCGACGTCGGCACGCAGAGCGTGCGTGCCATCGTCTTCGACGAACAAGGGCGTCTGTTGGCCAAGGCGCAGGTGCAGCTGGATCCGCCCTACGTCTCGCCGCATCCCGGCTGGGCCGAGCAGGATGCGGAGACTTACTGGAACGCCATTGCCTCGGCTTGCCGTGAGCTGTGGCAGCAGGGCGAGTTGCGCCCCGAATCGATCAGCGGCCTGTCGCTGACCACCTTGCGCAGCACCGTGGTCTGCGCCGACGAAGCGGGACGCCCGCTGCGGCCGGTGATCGTCTGGCTCGACCAGCGCAAGGCAACGCGCCTGCCGTCGCTGGGTGCGTTCTGGAATACCGCCTTCGCCGTGGCCGGCGCCGGCGGCCTGATGCGGCATTTCCAGACCGAGGCCGAGGCCAACTGGCTGGCGCAGAACGAGCCGGAACTGTGGCGCGCCACCGACAAGTTCGTCTTCCTGTCCGGCTGGCTGCTGCGGCGCATGGTGGGCGAGTGGGTCGATTCCAGCGGCGCCCAGGTCGGTTTCGTACCTTTCGATTACAAGCGCCTGGACTGGGCCGCGCCGTCCGATTTCAAATGGCGCGCGCTGTCGGTGCGCAGGGAGCAGCTGCCGCGCCTGGTGGCGCCCGGCGGCAAGCTCGGCGCGCTGCTGCCGGAAGCCGCCGCGGCGCTGGGTCTGCCGGCTGGTGTGCCGGTGATCGCCGCCGCCGCCGACAAGGCCTGCGAGGTTCTGGGCAGCGGCGCGCTTGGTGCCGACGTGGCGCAACTGTCCTTCGGCACCACCGCCACCATCAACACCACCCAGGCGCGTTACGTCGAAGTGCAGCGCCTGTTGCCGGCGTATCCGGCCGCGATTCCCGGCGCCTACAACACCGAGATCCAGATCTACCGCGGCTTCTGGATGGTGAGCTGGTTCAAGCGCGAATTCGCCCACCGTGAGCAGGCCAAGGCGCAGGAACTGGGCGTGCCGGTGGAATCCCTGTTCGACGAACTGCTCAAGCGAGCGCCGCCGGGTTCGATGGGACTGACCCTGCAACCCTACTGGTCGCCCGGCGTGACCGATCCTGGGCCCGAAGCCAAGGGCGCCATCATCGGCTTCGGCGACGTGCACACGCGCGCACACCTGTACCGCGCCATCATCGAAGGATTGGCCTACAGCTTGCGCGGCGGCCGCGAGCAGATCGAGCGCAAGCTCGGTCACCCTTTGCAGCGCATCATCGCCGCCGGCGGCGGTTCGCAGAGCGACATGGCGATGCAGATCACCGCCGACGTTTTCGGCAGCGCCATCGAACGGCCGGATCTCTACGAGACCTCCGCCCTGGGCGCCGCCATCAACCTGGCGGTGGGCCTGGGCCTGTACCCGGACTACGCGCGGGCGGTGGCGGCGATGACCCGCAGCGGCCGTGTCTTCGTACCCGATCCCGCCGCACAAAAGATCTATGACCAGCTTTACCGTGAGGTCTATAGCAAGCTGTATCCGCGACTGCGTCCCT
>JAQGNS010000552.1 GCA_028291705.1 Nevskia sp. | reverse complement strand
TGGGATGGCCGATCGATTCGTGGATGGTCAGCCACAGGTGCGAGGGGTCCAGCACCAGGTCGTACTTGCCGGGCTTGACCGAGGGCGCGCTCAGCTTCTGCCGCGCCTGCTTGGCGGCGGCGATGGCATCGGCGTGCATGTCATAGGAGGTGGAGTACACGGTGGCGCCGCCGGGCAGCACGATGTGGCCGTCCTTGCGCGCGTCGAGGTATTCGTAGCCCATGCCCATCGGAGCCGACAGGCCGCGGCGGATGCGGAATTTGCCGGTCTTCTTGTCCACGGCGGTGATCTGCATCGGCGACCAGATGCGGTGGATGTCCTGGTCGATGTAGGAGCCGTCGGTGGAGGCGAAGTACTTCTGTTCGTTGACCAGGAACATGATCGAGCGGATGAAGTCGGCGCCGGACTTCAGCGCGGCGTTGTTGACGCTCATCAGCAGGTCCACTTTCTGCTTGATCGGCACTTCCATGGCGTTGCGCACGATCGGCGTGGCCCAGCTCACCTCGCCCACGCCCGGGGTGGGGGCGAGCTGCACCGGCTCGGTCTGGATCTTGGCGTTGGCCTTGGCGATGCCCACCGCCTGTGCCGCGGCGGCGGCGACGCCGTCCTCGCTCAGGTCGTTGGTGGCGGCGAAGCCCCAGGCGCCGTTGGCGATGACGCGGATGCCCGCGCCCAGCGACTCGGTGTTGACGATGTTCTCGACCTTGGTCTCGCGGGTGATCACGAACTGGCGCAGGTAGCGCCCGATGCGCACGTCGCAATAGCTGGCGCCGCCCTTGGTGGCGGCGTTAAGCGCCACATCGGCCAGCTTCTTCTTGAAGCCCACATCCAGCTTGGTGCTCAGCACTTCCGCCGCGACCACGCGCCCGTAGGCGGGCAGCATCAGGGCGCCCATCAGCAGCCCTGTGCCTTTCAACAACTCACGTCTGTCCATACTCATCTCCCTGGAGTGATGGCCCGCCATGAAGGCTGGGCCAGTAGGGCGCCACGGCGCGGCCGGGGTACCCTCGACGCATCCTGATTGGTGCAAATCCCCGCGGCCGGCGCCTGGGCCGGCCCTGAAGATGGCGGGGACAAAGTAGTACGATGCTACCGGAAGGCGATTGGTTTAGCGCCTTGACCGATAAATTTGCACGGCATTTAGAAAATAAATGTAAAGCAAGAACGGGGCCGCTGGCCCTGGGAGAACTTCGTTATGAAGATACGCCTGTTCGTAGGCACGGCCGTGGCCGGCCTGCTGGTCGCCGCCGTCGGCGCCGCCTTCCTGCTGCCCACTCCCAAGGTGGCAGCCGGAGACAGCTCACCGCAGGACGTGGGCTGCGTCAGCACCACCTTCCGCCTGGCCAGCCCCAACGACAAGGTCTGCGTCACCGCCTACCCGGACCCCGCTGTGCCGGGCGTCACCTGCTACCTGAGCCAGGCCCGTACCGGGGGGTATTCCGGGGCGTTGGGGCTGGCGGAGGATCCTTCGCGCTTCTCCATCTCCTGCGCTGCCGCCGGGCCGGTGCCGCTGCCCGCCGGACTGCCGGAAGACGCGGACGTATTCAGCGAGCGCACCTCAATCATCTTCAAGAAGACCACGGTGCGCCGCTTCATCGACCGCCGCAGCGGCATGCTGGTCTACCTGGGCTATTCCACCAAGGTGGTCGAAGGTTCGCCGATGAACAGCGTGTCGGTGGTGCCGTTCGTCAAGTAGACGTCGAGGGCGCTTCCTACAGGTCGTGATTGAAGATCAGCTTGAGCACCACATCGTCGGTCTGCGAGGTCAGGCCGTAGCCGACGCCGAATTCGACCGAATTGGCCTCGTTCACGTTGTAGTCGGCGATGGCGAACAGGCTTTGTGATTGCTGCGATACCGGGTCGAAATGTCTCAAAGGGCCGAGGTCGCCATAGTGCTCGAGGCCGAATGCCCATTTTGGGGAGAGGTTATAGGCAATGCGCTCGGCGGGAGCGAAATGCATGGCGCCGAGGCCCTTGAAATCGGAATCCAGGATCGGGTTGAAGATCAGGTCCCAGTTGCCTTCGTGCGCGCCAACGATGGGCCGGATTTCGAGGGCGGTGCGGGTGCTCTCCCAATGGTGCACGTTGTAGCTGAACTCGAAGTTCACACCGTAGAAATATTCCCGCTGGCGGGCGTGAGGCACCACCCACAGCATGCGTAACTTGCCGCCGTCGAATTGCGGGTTGCCATTGTTGGTGACGGTATAGACCGGCAGGTACAGTCCCAATTCAAGGAAGTCGGCGGCGCCGTACGCCCATTCGAAGGCGCCGTTGATCGAATGGTTCGGCACCACGCCACCGGGGAAGGCGGGTTGCTTGAGGCCGTCGGGAGTGTAGTTGCCATGCACGGTCAGTTCGAATTTTCCCGGATCGACGATGCCTGCGTCGTAGACCTGTATTTCGTCGGTCTGCGCATGGGCTATGGAAGGCAGCGCGGCGCAGGCCAGAAGCAGGCGTCCGGCGCATTTCCGGGTGCTGGAGTATCGGTATTTTTTCACGCGGTACCCGCCGTACGGCGGAAGCTGATCAATGAACCGATACGAATATTAGGTGAACGAAACCGATGTTGCGTCAAAATATAGTGGCAACGATTCGCATTAGTTGAGAGGCATTGCCGGGCCGTCCGCCAGGCTTCACACTTCGCAACATCGAACTCTGGAAGGCGCGATGTTTTCAGGCTTCACCCACCGGCTGGCGCGACGCACGGACGTCCCAGCAATTGAGCCGCTGATGGCGGCTTCCATCCGCGGCCTGCTGCGCGACTTCCTGCCGCCCGATGCGGTGGAGGCCTCGTTCGACATCATGGGGCTGGACACGCAGCTGATCGACGATGGCACCTATTACATCATCGAGTGCGAGGGTGTCATCGCCGGTTGCGGCGGCTGGAGCCGGCGGGCGACGCTGTTCGGCGGCGACCATTCCGCTGGGCGGGACGTGGCCCTGCTCGATCCGCGCACCGAGCCGGCGCGGGTGCGGGCAATGTATACCGATCCCGCCTTCACCCGGCGCGGCATCGGGCGGCTGGTGCTGTCACTGTGCGAGCAAGCGGCCGCGGCGGAGGGGTTCACGCGGGTGCAGCTGGCGGCGACGCTGTCCGGCGAGCCGCTGTATCGCGCCTGCGGTTACGAGGAGATCGAGCGCTTCGAGGCGCCGACGGGCTCCGGGCTGCGCATTCCGCTGGTGCGCATGGGCAAGCGCATCGAGGCTGTTCCTTAACATTTCGCTCGCTCCTCCCTGAAGGGACCCTTCGAAGAAGCTCTTCCCTTGCGGCGATCATCAACGGTATGCCGTTGTGTGACCCGGCGCACGCTTTTCCCTCCTGACGTTCTCGTTCGCGTTTTCGCCTTGGCGGGTTTCGGCGCGCGAATCCGACTTACCGGCAGACACTGAATTTGTTGGCCGGATTTGTTGGATCGCAACCGAGGGAAAACGAGATGTCCAGGGTATGGTCGGGGTGGGGTGGGAATGTGACGCGGCGCGGCACGGTTCGCCGCGGTACGGGGTTCGCGCTCGGCATGTTGTGCGCGCTGGGCGTGCTGGGCGATGCCACGTCCGTCGCGGTGGGCAATGCCGGCGTTACGGTTACCGGCGCCACTCCGGTGACGATGGACTTCCCGCTGACGCGCAGCGGCGACAATAGCTACGACGCCTGGATCTCCTATGTCACACAGGATGGCAGCGCCATCGACGGCATTGACTACAATGCCGCCAAAGGCGCGGTGCTGATTGCGGCCGGCGGCTCGACCGCGCAAATTCCCGTGATCGTGGCCGGGTCTGCTTCCAGTTCGCCGGACAAGACCTTCCAGATGAAGCTGCTCGGCGGCGTGGTCGGCGGCGCCGTGCCGGCGTTCGCGGCGGCGCAGTCGGTCGATGTCGGCCCGCTGCCGTCGGCCATCGCCTATGCCGATTTCAACGGCGACGGTCGCCCCGACCTGGTCACCAACGGCAACAACGGCCTGGTCGAAATCAGCCTCAACAACACGCCGGCGGGCTCGGCCACGGCAAGTTTCGCCGCGCCGCAGCCGGTGTTGCATGCTAGCTTCATCACGGGTTACGCCACCGCCGACATCAACGGCGACGGCAAGCCCGACCTGGTCGTCGACACGGTCGGCGGCGGTCCGGTTTACGTGCTCCTCAACACCACCGCGCCGGGCGCGGCCACCGTCAGCTTCGGCGCGCCGCTGAGCCTCCCCACGCTGAATGCGCCGATCAGCGTCATCGCCACCGATCTCAACGGCGACGGCAAGCCGGATCTGGCGTTACCGCTGGTGGACAATGCCGCGGTGCTGGTGTGGATCAACACCACTCCGGCCGGTTCCGGTACGGCCAGCTTCGCCCCGCCGCAGACCTTCGCGGTGGAGGAGGGTCCGGAGTCGCTGCGGGCCATCGACGTCAACGGCGACGGCCGCTTAGACCTGGTCTCCGCCAATCAGAGCCAGGGCACCGTCTCGGTGCTGCTCAACACCACCGCGCCGGGGGCGACCACGCCAAGTTTCGCCGCGGCGCAGTCCTTCCCCGCCGGCGTGGCGCCGTACTGGATCAGTTCGGCCGACCTCAACGGCGACGGCAAACCGGACCTGGTGGTCAGCGAGAACGGCGTCGACAAGGTGGTGGTGCTGCTCAACGCCACCGCGCCGGGCAGCGCCACCGCGGCGTTTACGGCGCACCAGGATTTCACCACCGGCGGCAGCGTGGCCTTTGGCGTGGAGGTGGCCGACGTCAATCACGACGGCCGTGCCGACCTGCTGGTGACCAATATGGACACCAGCACCGTCTCGGTGCTGCAGAACGTCACCACCACCGGCAGCAACGTGGCGGCCTTTGCCCCGCATGTCGACTTCGCCGTCGGCAACGCGCCGGACGCGATAGTGGTCGCCGACTTCAACGGCGACGGCGCACCGGACGTGGCGACGCTGGACCTGAACGTCAGCAAGGTTTCGCTGCTGTTCGACCTGACGGCCCCGTCGGCGATAGCGCCCGGCTTCGCCACACCCAGCCATGCCGCCGCCGGCGGCTCGCCCAAGCAGGTGCTCACCGCCGACTTCAACGGTGACGGCCGCCCCGACCTCGCCATCGTCAACCACGACGGCAACGCGGTGCAGGTATTGACCGACGGCAGCCTGCCGGAAAACATCGTCTTCAGCGGCCAGGCCAGCTTCGCCGTGGGAGACAGCCCGTTCGCCGCCGCCGCCGCCGATTTCAACGGCGACGGCAAGCCCGATCTGGTGGTGGGCAACTATGCCGCGGGGACCGTTTCGGTGCTCCTCAACACCACCGCGCCGGGTGCGGCCACGCCGGCCTTCACCGCGCAGAAGACATTTGCAGCCGGCAGCCAGCCGCTGTCGGTGGCGACGGCGGACTTCAACGGCGACGGCCGTCCCGACATCGTGGTGGCCAACTTCAACAGCAGCTTCGTCTCGGTGCTGCTGGACACCACGGCGCCCGGCGCCTCCACGCCCAGCTTCGCCGCGCAGACGCAGATCAACATCAACCTTGCCAGCGCCAACGCGGTGGCGGTCGCCGACGTCAACCACGACGGCAAGCCCGACATCGTCATCACCGACGACATCGGCAAGAAGGTGGGAGTGCTGCTCAACACCACCGCCACCGGCGCCGCTACGCCGAGCTTCAGTGCCGAGCAGGAGTTCGCCGCCGGCGCCGGCCCGGATGCGGTGGCGGTGCGCGACCTCAACGGCGACGGCCTGCCGGACCTGGTCGTCACCTGCCATGACGACAACACCGTGGCGGTGTTGCTCAATACCACCACGCCCGGTTCGTCCACCGCGCAGTTCGCGGCGGCGGCCTCGTTCGCCACGGCGGCCTCGCCGACCGTGCTGTCCATCGCCGACATCGACGGCGACGGCAAGCCGGACCTGCTGGTCGGCGGCGCAAGCGGCTCCGCTATCCAGGTGTTCTACAACAACACCGCGCCCGGCTCGTCCAGCGCCGCCTTCGGCGCGCCGCACAGCGTCGACGCCGCCGACATTCCGGCCGGCCTCGCCGTGGCCGACCTCACCGGCGTCGGCGAGCCGGAGCTGGTGAGCAGCAGCCTCAACAGCGCTTTCTTCGATGTGCTGCTCAACACACGTTTTGTCGTCAGCGCCGGCGGCACGGGAACCGGTACCATTCATTACGATATTCCGGTGATCGGCGGGCTGAGCCTGGAGCCCGAGTCGCTGGGCTTCGGCTTGCAGCCAGTGGGCAAGCCCAGCGCCGTGCATAGCGCCACGCTGACCAACACCAGCGGCAGCCCCGTGGGGATCAACGGCATCACCACCACGGTTGGCTTCAGCCAGGGCAACAACTGCCTCGGCAGCCTGGCGGCCGGCGCTTCCTGCAAGATCGACGTGACCTTCCTGCCGCCCACGGCAGGTCCGTTCGGCGGCACGCTCAGCGTGTCCAACGGCGTCAGCGATACGCCGCTGACGGTGGCTCTGCTCGGCACCGGCGTGGCCTCGGCGCCCGGCATCAGCGCCGATCCGACCGTGATCGATTTCGGCGCCGAGCATGCCGGCGACAGCAGCGAGCCGGCCCAGGTGACTTTGACCAACACCGGCGGTACGCCCGTCACCGTCAGCGGCGTCACCGCCTCGGGCAGCAACGCCTCGGCATTCGTGGTGCAGAACGGCAGCTGCGGCGAGGTGCTGGCAGCCGGCGCCAGCTGCACCTACCGCATCAGCTTTGCGCCGCAGTCCTTCGGCAGCTACGAGGCCGTCGAAACCTTCACGACCGATCAGGCCGGCATCAGCGACACCGTCACCGTGTCGGGTGAAGGCAGCGGCGCGGTCGGTGTATTGACGCCGGACACGCTGGATTTCGGCGACCAACCCATGAGCACTTCGAGCATGCCCAAGAACATCAGCCTGCAGAACAACGGCAACGCAACGCTGGTCATCAGCCTGATTACCGTCAGCGGCGACTACCGGCAGAGCAACGATTGCCCGACAGCGTTGGCACCCGGCGCGGACTGCACCATCGCCGTGGTATTCGCGCCCGGAGACGCCGGGGCGAGCGACGGCGTGCTGACGGTGAGCAGCGCCAGCCAGCAGTTCACTGCGCAACTCCGCGGCACCGGCACCGTGCCGGGCATCACCGTTACGCCGCCCAGGCTGTCCTTCGGCAGCCGCGCGTTGGGCAGCCCCAGCGCGGCGCAGAGCGTGCAGGTCAGCAACAGCGGTGGCACCACGCTCCAGGTGGGTGCGCCCACCATCGGCGACGCGGCGGCAGCTGATTTCAACGTCGCTTCGAACGGTTGCACCGCGCCGCTCGAAGCGGGCGCCAGTTGCAGCATGGCGGTGGTGTTCACGCCGAGGGTGGCGGGCAGCCGCAGCGCCACCCTGTCGATTTCCTCCAATGCCGGCAGCCAGCCGTTCAAGGTCAGCCTCGCCGGCACCGGCGTGGGGCCCTCGGCCCCGGTGACTTCGGCCACGGTCACCGGCGGCGGCGCCATCGGCCTGCCGTTCCTGGGCCTGTTCGGCCTTGCCGCGCTGCTGCGCCGGGTGCGCCGTCGTGGAGCCTTGAGCCTCACGGCGATGGCGGGCGCCCTGCTGTGCCTGCCGGCACAGGCGTTCGATACCGACCGGATCTATTTCGGCACGCGCCAGGGCGAGGTGCAGAGCAATCTCGACGGCGGCAGCGTCAGCCGTACCCTGCGCGAGCATGGTTACGGTATACAGGCTCAGGGTGACGGGCGCGGCTTCGGTGCCATGGCTTATGCCGGGTATTCGCTGCTGCCGGACGTGGGCCTGGAAGTCGGCTACACCCGCGCGCGGCAGATGAAGCTGAGCATCCCCGATGCAGCGGCCGGTGGTTCGGCCGCGCTGGAGGAAGCGGCGCACCGCATGCGCGGCGTCGGCGATGCCTATTCCTTCTCGCTGCGCTACCACGGCGAGCTGCTGCCGCGGCTGAGCCTGGACCCACGCGCCGGCTTCTACGTGTGGGATTCGCAGGCGGTGGTGAATGCCGGCGCCACGCAGTTCGAGCGCG
>JAQGNS010000515.1 GCA_028291705.1 Nevskia sp. | reverse complement strand
AACGGCCGATCACGCTGCGCCACCTGCTGACCCATACCGCGGGCTTCAGCTACGAATTCCTCAGCGAGGACATCCAGAAGTACCAGGCGGCGAAAGGGCTCAAGGGCATCTTCAGCTGCGAACTGGCGGAACTGCGCCTGCCGCTGCTGGCCGATCCGGGCGAGCGCTGGGGCTACGGCATCAACATCGACTGGGCGGGCCGCGTGGTGGAGGCGGTGAGCGGACAGAAGCTCGGCGCCTATCTGACACAGCATGTACTGGAACCGCTGGGCATGCGCGACACGGCGTTCTGCATGACGCCGCAGATGCGGGCGCGCAAGGCGGCGATCCATCAACGGCTCGAGGACGGCACGCTGGTGCCGACCGATTTCGAGGTGCCGCAGCAGCCGCAGTTCGAAATGGGCGGCGGCGGGCTCTACAGCACGGTGGGCGATTACCTGAAGTTCATCCGCATGATTCTCAACCGCGGCCAGGCCGCCGGCGGGCAGGTGTTGAAGCCGGAGACGGTGGATCTGATGTCGAGCAACCAGATGGGCGGGCTGGACGTGCTGCCGCTGAAGAGCACCAACCGCATGCTGACCAACGACCTGGTGCTGCCGCCGGATGTGCCGCACAAGTGGGGCCTGGCCTACATGATCAACACCAAGGTGTTGCCCACCGGGCGCCCCGCCGGCAGCCTGATGTGGGCCGGCCTGACCAACTGCTATTACTGGATCGATCCCGCCACCGGCATCGGCGGCGTGTTCCTGACGCAGATCCTGCCTTTCGCCGACGTCAAGGCGATGCCGTTGTTCTTCGCCTTCGAGTACACGGTGTACCAGAGTCTGTAGCCCGGCATCGCACCCCGCGGCGGCAGATCCCGCCCGTCAGTTGATCCACGAAAAAGGGGTGGAAGCCCGAAAGCCTCCACCCCCTGCCTGCGGACCATCCTTCCATGGATCGCCCGACATGCCCGTGCAGCGGCGCGACGGATGGTTTAGCCGTTCTTCACCCTGCTGCAGCGCTGCTGGTAGGTCACATAGGTGTCGCGGCTCTTACCTACTTCATGACCGGCAACGGCGCCGCCCACCGCACCCGCAGCGGTCATCGCCGCGTTGCCGGAACCCTTGCCGAACTGGTTGCCGACGAGGCCGCCGAGCGCCCCGCCAATGGCGGTGCCGGCCACGCCGCCGGTGCCCCACTGCTTGTGGTGCACTACGCGCACTTTCTTGCACTCCATCTGCTCACCGCTGGAGTTGGTGAAGACCTCGGCGTAGCTCGAAGCCGAGCCCGCCAGCAGGGCAGCAGCGGCGGCGATTCTCACGATCCTGATTTTTATGCTGTGTGTCATGGCTGATCTCCTTTTCCCGATCAATCGTCGTCGTCGTCGCGCCCATGGTGATGGCGCCATTCATGCTCACGGTGCCAGCGCTCGTCGTCCCGGTCGCGGTGATGCCGATATCCGTCGTCGTAGCGATAGCCGTACACCACCGGAGGTGCCGCGTAGTAGACCGGGGGAGGCGGCGGTGCGTAATACACCGGCGGCGGCGCGGCATAGCCGTCCAGCCCGATGCCGACATACACATCGGTGTGGGCAAACGCCGCCGGCGCCAACGCCAGCAGACCAAGACCGAGCAGAACGCCCCGCAACGCATGCCTCATCGCACATCCCTCCTTGGAAAAACACCCTCCGCACACCTGCCGCGGTAGTGGCCCAAGATTAGAGGGCAGTAGATGAACCGGTCCTTAACAAAACTTCACAGTCAAAGAAGTCTTGAAAACAAGGAGTTGGGGTACCGCATCGGGCAGGACGGGGTTCCGGGCCATCGATGAAACAGACGCGAGCGCTGCCGGGGAGCGGCGGGGCGTCAATGCCGGATCAGAACACCGGCCGCAGCAGGACGATCACGGCCGCGGCCACGACCATTTCGACCAGATGCTGCGCCGCGTTGTAGGGACGCGAGATGCTGAGCATCAGGTAGATCGTGGCGGACAAGAAGCCGATCAGCGCCCATAGCGGCGCCATCGACACCAGCGCCCACGCGGCACCCTCGGAAAGCCGCTTCAAGGTCGCTTCGGCACCGGTCAGGTGCAGCAGCAAACCCGGCAAGGCGAACAACAGCAACACTGTACTGGCGCGAAACGCGAGAGTACGTGGACGCTTCGGTACTTTTGAATCCCACTCCGAAACCATCGGTTCTTCCGTCAAGGACAGCAGAGTTTTGCCGGCGATTCGAAACGCGACGGATGAGCGGGATACGATGCTTCAGACGCCCCTGCTTTCATGCCGCCACGCTCGCCGCGCGACGCACTCTCCCCTTCTATCGCTGTTTTGAATTTGATCGGGGAGGTTAGTATCGCCGCCATCAACCCCATCCATGGCGGCCAGTGCGATCAACGGTAGCTTCAAGTGTCCCGAACTGCGCCTGCGAAGCGGCTGACCGCTCTCGCCTCTTGAACGCAAGGCCTTGATTCAAGGCGCCTGGCGTTGCACATCATCCCGATCCTTGCCCATCACATGCAGCATCAACGCCTGCGTCTGCGCCGGCAAGGCATTGGGATCGCTATGCGCCTGGTACCAGTCGGCGAAGTCGCGCTTGCGCGGGGTGTCGGTGCCCGGCAGGCTCTCCTTCAGCGCCTTCAGCCGCTGGTCGGCTTCATCCAGCGGATTGCGCCGGCCGTTGACGATGACTGGCGCCAGTTCGCTGGTCGTGATTGCGGCATCCGGCGCTTTCTCCGGCAGCTTGTCGTCGGCGAATGCGACGATGGACAGCAACGCGGCGGCAACGAGGAACGGACGACAGGCTGGAAGCGCGGCGGGCACGGTGCCGTGCCGCGCGGCCCGCTCATCCTGCACAATAGCCATGTTCTTCCCCAACTACCGGCTCCACGTCCGCCCGACGATCAAGCATGCCTTTGACCATCCCCCGAACGCAGCGCAAGCCGTCCGCCTCAGATGACCGCGTCATTCCGGTAAAAGTTCGCAGCAGCCGCATCAATGGTCGTGGCCTGTTCGCCACCGCCGACCTGCCCGGCCGCAGGAAGCTGGGTGAAATCTCGGGGCGGGTGGTGAAGCTGCCCGGGGCGTGGAAGACGGTGGAGCGGTCGGACAAGATCTACCTGATCGAGCTGAATCCGCGGCAGGCGCTGGAATGTTCCACCGGCAACAGCTTCCGCTATCTGAACCATAGCTGTGCCGCCAATTGCTACATGCGCATCATCCGCAACCGGGTCGAGGTCTATACGCTGCGTCCGGTCAAGGCCGGCGCCGAACTCACCGTGAATTACGGCATGACACCACACAAGGACGGGATGCGCTGCGGCTGCGGTGCGCCGAACTGCAAGGGGCGGATTTAAGGAGCCTGACCCAGCCCTCTGATGGGCTGCCGCTCGTCCCCGGATTCCGCACCGTCCGTCCCGCATGCTGGGATTCGCTGAACTTTCGTGGGCATCGTGTACTCGGATTGATATAGCGACCGGCACGGACGATCCGAGGGATTCCCTGCGCCGGTTCCATTGCGCCAAGGAACGAGGTGCTCGACATGGCAAAAGGAAGAATGCTGTCCATCGTGGTCGCGACCTGCGTGCTGGCAGCCTGCGGCGGACCGGAAGTGACGCTGAAGAATCCGCAGAACGGTGAGGTGGCCTCCTGCAAAGGCGGCGTAGGCGCTACCGGCGTGACCTCCAGCCGGGTGGCGGACGACCTGATGACCAAGTGCGTGGACGGTTACACGCAGCATGGTTACGAAGTGGTGTCCGCCAAGCAATAAGCGGCTGTACCCTCTCCCCGCTGTTATGATCGTTCGTCCCGGGCGATGGCAGGTCCTGGGCGGACGTTCACATCGACAGGGAGACTCAGACATGAAGCGCGTGCTACTTACCGCAGCATTCACTACAGCACTGGCCACGCTCGCCGCACCGGCGTTCGCCGGCGTGGGCGTATCGGTCAACATCGGCGAACCCGGTTTCTACGGCCAGATCGAACTCGGCGAGAGCTACCCGCCGCCGCAGGTGGTTTACCAGCAGCCGGTGGTGATCCAGCAGGTTCCGGAAAGCATGGGGCCGCCGATCTACCTGCGCGTGCCGCCAGGTTACGCAAAGGACTGGCGCCATCACTGCATGGAATACAACGCCTGCGGCCACCGCGTCTATTTCGTGAAGAACAACTGGTACAGCAGCGTCTATGCGCCGCGTTACCACCAGAACCACGGCGGACCCGGCTACCAGGACGATCGCGGACACGGCCCGGGACCGGGTCACGATGACCATGGCCGTGGTCCCGACCACGGCCGCGGGCCGGATCGTGGGCACGACGACCACGGGCACGATGATCATGGGCACGATCACCACGATCATTGAGCCCACGATCACTAAGTGGTAGCCGCTGCATCCATGAAGCGGGTCAGGCGCTTGCCGCCTGGCCCGCTTCTTCGTTTGCGAGGCCGGCTTGCGCGGCCTCCTCCGAAAATGCGGTAATGGGTTACCGCCCCATGACGAGGCGCGGAGGAGACGGCGATGCCACGTATCGATGTGACCGACGACCTGGGCGGCTGGATGGCGCTGCGGCCCGAGATGGCGCCCGGCCTGGTGGCGCTGAGCGATGCCGTGTACGGCAAGTCGATCCTGCCGCTGCGGGTGCAGGAAATCGCGCGCATGCGCATCGCCCTGGCCAACCAGTGCGAGGTCTGCCGCAATGCCCGCTACGCCGAAGGGCTGGAACAGGGCATGGACGAGGCCTTCTACGCCGACGTGGCGCAATGGCGCACAGCGACCCATTACAGCGTGCGCGAGCAGCTCGCCGCGGAATACGCCGAGGGCTTCGCGCTGGACCATGTGGCCCTGCGCGACAACGAGGGCTTCTGGAGCCGTTTCCGCAAGCACTTCCGTGATGACGAGATCGTCGACCTGGCCTTGTGCTGCTCGCTGTGGCTGGGCGCCGGCCGCACCATGCGCGTGCTGGACGTCGGCCAGGCCTGCGCCCTGGTGATGAGCCGCCGCGAGGCGGAGCCGGCCTGAGCCGCCGCGGCAGCGCGCGCATCCAGCCATAGCGAGGGAGACGCATGCTCGCGCGCAACCTGATCCTCGCCAGCAGCGGCATCATCCTGACGATGGGTTTGCTGCATCTGGCTTACACCTTCCTGACCGATAAATTCAGTCCGCATGGCGATGCGGCACTCGAAACACGCATGCAGCAGGTTTCACCCAATATTTCGCGCGACACCACCATGTGGAACGCCTGGGTGGGCTTCAATGCCAGCCATAGCCTCGGCGTGATTTGCTTCGGCGCGGTCTACGGCTATCTGGATCTGTGCCACACGGCCCTGCTGCTGCAGGACCGTTTCCTGACTGTGTTCGGCGGCCTGTTTTTGCTTTGCTACCTGATCCTGGCCAGGCGCTACTGGTTCAGTGTGCCGCTGGCGGGCATCCTGCTCGCCCTGCTCCTTTACCTCGGCGGATTCGCCGCGGCCATGGTGCAGGCATAGCGCCTTTTCGCATCGCATCCGGCTCATCGCCTCCAGAAATCAGCGGAGATGACGCCGCTGCTCGAGAGCGTCAGCGAAGCATGCAGCCAGTTCGCTCCGGCGCTGCTCTGCGTCGCGATACGGAATTGTTCGCAGGCTCGGCACAGCAGTTGGCGCAGTTCGCTGATGATGTCGAACCAGATGACGTGGCCGGTGGCGTCGATGTGGTCCACCGTCACTTCGCAGCCTGGTTCGCCCACTTCGACTTTCATCACCGCGATGACCCAGCCATCGGGCGCATCACTGGCCACCAGTTGAACGACTTCACGATAGAACGCCTGTTCTGCTTCTGATTGGATCGCTTTCATCGGGTCCGCCTTTCCCCGGTGATATTGCGAAATGCAAAATCACGTCATGGGGATTGCTTGCGGCACTGCGTTGGTCCGGGACCATGCCGCGACTAGGGTGGAGACGCGGATGTAGCCGCGACTGCGAAGCCTGCTGCCGGGATGAATCCGGCGCGCGCAACACCGCTAGAGCCGAAAAAAAAACGGCTGCAGACTGATGTTTCCGCAGCGTTGCTTGAGCACCGCTCGAGGGCGGCGGCCGGTGGTACCGGCGGGTGGGCATGGGAGCTGGGCTCCGATGCGCCGGGCTGCTGCGACAGGCATTACTGAGACCGCTCGCCGTTATCCCGGTTCCGCGAATTTCGCCGGAAGCCGCGGCTATGCCATTGATTCAGCTAAGGTTCAGCTTGAACGACCGAGCGCGGGGCGGAACCCTCACCGGCACCGGGGGTCTTAATGACGGCCGATCAATACCATCGGGCCAATCCCCTACAAGCAGGCAATCCATTAGAACAGGAGTTCGATCATGAACATGGACGACAAGGATGACGCGCGCGAACGTATTCATAACGCCGCTGACGATGCGGCGCACAGCGCCAGCGCCGACAAGGCCAAGGGCCGCGTCAAGGAAGCCGTAGGCAAGGTCAAGGAAAAGGTCGGCGGGGCCATCGGCGACCACGAACTCGAAGCCAAGGGCACGGCGCAGCGCGTCGAAGGCAAGAAGGATCGTCTCAAAGGCGAAATCAAGGACAAGGTCGACGACGTGAAG
>JAQGNS010000501.1 GCA_028291705.1 Nevskia sp. | reverse complement strand
ATTCGACACGATGGATTTGATTGGGACGCTGGAGGAGAAATAGAACAATGGATCTGGAACTCGCCAAGAAAATGCTGGAAGGCGGCATCAAGTTCGTCGCCAACAGCGGCTTCCGCGTGCTGGAGTTGCGGCGCGGCTACGTCAAGTGCCTGATGCCGTTCGCCGGCAACGGCAACCATATCGGCACCATGTACGCCGGCGCGCTGTTCACCGTGGCGGAGATGCCGGGCGGGGCGCTGTTCCTGTCCACCTTCGATACGGCGAAGTTCTATCCCATCGTCAAGGAACTGGACCTGCGCTTCCTCAAGCCGGCGAAGAGCGACGTGACGGTGGAGTTCGCGCTCGACGATATCCATATCGCCTCGCTGTCGGCGCAAGCGCTGGAGAAGGGCAAGGCCGAGTTCATCCTGGAAGGGCAACTGAAGACGGCGGACGGCACCATCGTCGCCGAGAGCCGCGGCGTCTACCAGCTCCGTTCGACGGTGCCGCCGGTCAAAGCGGCCTCTTGAGCCTGGTGGCGGCGCAATGCCGCCACCTGCTTACTGCGCGGGCGCGCTCAGCGAAGGCGGCGCCATTGCGGGATCGGCGCCCCAGGCGGTATTCGGCGTGGAACCCATCTGCAACTCCAGGGTGCCGCCGGCGGCGATGCGCTGGTAGCTGATCCAGGGCTGGTTGTAGGGCACGCCGTCGAGTGTCGCCGACTGGATGTAGAAGTTCTGCTCCGAGACGCCGTCGGCGCGGATGATGAACTGCTTGCCGCCCGGCAGGTTGAGGCGCAGCTCCGGAAAGATCGGCGAGCCGATGACGTAGTAGGGATCGCCGACGCAGGCCGGGTACAGGCCCATGGCCTGGAACACGTACTGGCTGGACATGGCGCCGGTGTCGTCGTCCATGCCGGGCAGCCAGCCGTCGGGTGTGGCCTGGTAGGCGGGGCGCACCACCGGGGTCAGGAAGCGGCCGGAGGTGGTGTAGAGCGAGGTCACCGTTTCGGTGGTGTAGGCCCGCGACCATTTCTGCGTCAGGTAGGGCTTGCCCAGGTAATCGAACAGGAAGGGATAGGCCAGCGGTGTTTCGTTCAGTGCCTGGTGCCGCCAGGTATCGAAGTAGAACTCCAGATCGTCGGACAGCGCCTCGCGCGAGCCGCGCAGGTTGGCCAGGCCCTGGATATCGTGCGGCACCAGGAAGCGGTAGTGCCAGAGGTTGCCCTGGTAGAAATACTTCGCCACCTGGTCGACCGAGGCCGGCGGCACGGTCTTGCCGTCCAGGGTGAAGAAGCCGCGGGTGGTGCCGTCGGCATCCTGCTGCGATGCCGCCCAGTACTGGCTGTAACCGAGCGCCAGCTTTTTCAGCTGGTCGACGTCGGCGCTGCGGCCGAGCGCTTCGGCGAAGCGCATCTTCAGGTAGTTGCCATAGGGCTGTTCCAACTGCTGGTTGCCGGCGACGGGGATGCCGGCGTCGTAGACCGCGGCGAGATCGAAGTCGGCGAGGCCCTTGCCGTAGGCGTCGAGCAGCACGGCGGGCATGAACTCGTCGCGCACCGAGGGCGCGGGCCAGTAGCCGTCCGCCCAGCCCGGCTGCAGGTGGCCGCCGGTGTACATCTCGGCGATCGAGCGCACGATGTTGCGCGCGGCATCCGGGTAGACCAGGGACAGCAGGGCGTAGCGGTGGAAATCGTCCCAGGTGCTCCAGCCGGCGTAGCTGACGTAGTCGGGGGCGATGTCCGTCACATGGCGCAGGGTCGCCTCGTCACCGGCGCGGCGGTAGGTGCCGGCGGAACTGGTGACGTTGTGCGGCGCCAGCAGGGTGCGGTACAGCGTGGTGTAGAACAGCGTGCGCTGGGTGGTCGTCTCCGGGCGCTTGTCGATCACCTCGATGCGGCCCAGTTCCCGCGCCCAGCTGTCGCTGGCGGCCTGGCGCGCGGCGGCGAAGTCCCAGCCGGGCAGGTCGGCGTCAAGTTCGGCTACTGCGGTGGGCACGTCGATGGGCGACAGCGCCACCTTGGCCTGCAAGGTCATGCCGGTGGGCGAGGCGCCGAAGTCGGCCCAGGCCTTGCCGGTGCCGGCCGCGCTGAGCTTGCCGATCGGGTGGTCGAAGCGCAGCGCGTAATACAGCTTGTAGCGGCGGTTGCCCTTGTCGCCCTCGGTGGCGCAGGCGCTGCCGGCGTCGACGTAGCCGGTGAGGGTGCTGGCGTCGGCCTGCTGCAAGGCTGAGCCCACCAGCGGGCTATAGCTGTTGGTGCTGTCGATGTAGACCATGGCATCGCGCGCCGAGGCCGGGAAAGCATAGCGGTGCATGCCGACGCGCACCGAAGCGGTCAGCTCGGCCAGCAGGCCGTTGTTGAAGGTGACGGTGTAGTAGCCGGGCGCGGCCTGCTCGCTGGACTTGTCGTAGGCGTCGCTGGTGATCAGGCCGAGGGCCGGCTTGAGCAGCAGGGTGCCGCCGGCGCCCGCGCAGCCGATGCCCTCGAGCCGGGTGTGCGAGAAGCCGAGCAGGGCGGGGTTCTGGTACTGGTAACCGGTGTGGCTGGCGCCGCCGGTCTCCGGGCCGAGCTTGACCAGGCCGAAGGGGCGTGTCGCCGCCGCATCGAGCTGGCCATGATCGCCTTCCGAGCCGATGAAGGGATCGACGTAGGCCAGCGCCGCGGTACCCGAAGTCGGCGGCGCACTCTGTCCCGGATCGGCTGGTGTCGACGAGCCCGGCGCTCCACCGCTGCCGCAGGCAGCCAGCAACACGGCGCCCGATGCGAGCGCGCAAACCATCCAGCGGATTCCCACGGCCTGACCCCGTTGTCTTTTCGATTAATCCCCGCCTGTGCCGGCGGCCTATCGAAAAGTATTGCGGAGCGGCGTTACCTCGTTATTACAGGCGTGTGACTGCCGTGGCGCAATGCCGGGGCGGTGGGATCGGGCAGGGGGTCAGGCGGCGAGCGGCTGCGCCGCAGATACCAGGGTGTAGTGCTCCAGCACCGGTGTACGCAGGCGGCGGCCGTACTCGTTCATGTAGCCCACCCAGTTGTTGGTGTTGCGGCCATCCGGGCCGATGTACCAGCTATGGCAGCCGGATTCGTAGGTGGTGCCGCGGTTGCGCTGCTGCAATTCGGCGTTGAAATCGCGTTGCACTTCGCCGCGCACTTCCATCGAGCGCAGCCCCTGTGCCTGCAACAGCCTGGCGCATTGGGCGATGTAGCTGGCCTGGGTTTCCAGCATGTAGATGATGGAGCCGGCGCCGAGGTTGGTATTGGGGCCGTAGAGCATGAAGAAATTGGGGAAGCCGGTGACGCTGACGCCGAGGTAGGCCTCGGCACCGTCGCGCCACAGTTCGCGCAGGGACTGGCCCTGACTGCCCTTGAGGTCCATCGGCGCCAGGAATTGCGAGGCGGCGAAGCCGGTGCCGTAGACGATGGCGTCGACCTTGCGCACGGCGCCATCGGCGGTCCTGATGCCGTCGGCGGTGATTTCGGCGATGGCGTCCGTCACCACGTCCACGTTCGGGCGCGACAGGGCCCGGAGCCAGTCGTTGGACAGCAGGGTGCGCTTGCAGCCCACCGGGAAATCCGGGGTCAGCTTGCGGCGCAGCGCCGGGTCCTTCACCTGCACCCGCATCAGGACCCTGGACAGCAGCTTGAGCGTGCCGTCGGCGAGGCGGCTGAGCAAGCCGCGGCTGATCATGGAGGAGGCGAGGAACTCGATCAGCCAGAAGATGCGGCCGCGGTCGAGGTCGTAGACGCCGGGCACGTTGTTCAGCAGCCAGCGCTCGAAGGCGTTGAAGGCGCGGTCGAACTTGGGGATGCACCAGCCGGGCGAGCGCTGGAACAGGTGGAGCTGTTGCACCCGCTTGGCCAGTTCCGGCACGAACTGCACGGCGCTGGCGCCGGTGCCGATGACGGCGATGGTCTTGTCCCGGAAGTCGTAGCCGTGATCCCAGCGCGCCGAGTGGAAGGCGGTGCCGGTGAAGTGCTGCAATCCGGGCAGGTCGGGATAGGCGGGGCGGTGCAGCTGGCCCACGCCGGAGACCAGGATCTCGGCTTCGACCGTTTCACCGTCGGTGAAGCCCACCCGCCACAAGCCGCGCTGGGCGTCGTATTCGGCGCCGGTGACTTCCTTGCCGAAGCGGAAATGCGCGCGCAACTCGTATTTCTTCGCGACGTGGCGGGCATAGTCGAGGATTTCCGACTGCTTGCCGTAGCGGCAGGACCAGGGGTAATGCCGCTCGAAGGAGAAGGAGTAGAGGTGCGAGGGTACGTCGCAGGCGGCGCCGGGGTAGGTGTTCTCGCGCCACACGCCGCCGAGGTCCTGCGCTTTTTCGAAAACGGTGAAGGATTCGATGCCGGACTGTTTCAGATAGTAGCCCATGGCAAGGCCGGCGAAGCCGCCGCCGATGATGGCGATGCTGGGGGATCGCTTGCCGGCGTTACCGGCATTGCCGTCGGGGGCCATCGGGTACGCCTTGTCAGGAGAGCGTTACAGGACGCCCGCTATGGTAAACCGACGGACCGATCATGTGGGCCACCCGTAATGAGGGGTTTCCGGAACTCACAAGCGCGTGTCCGCGATGCACATTTTTTTCGGATACCTCTGGCGCCTATGCTGATGAACTGGCACTTTATGTCAGCGTAGCACCGCCCCGAAGAGGGCGGGTACTCGCCGGCAGCTCAAAAAAAACCGTAGTGCTCGGAGGAGAAACAGGATGCAGCCCAGGTCGCCGCGCGTCCGCGCTGTCCGTTCGCTTGCCATGTCCGTGTTGTTGGGCGGCGCCGTGCTGGGTGGTGCCCTGTTGGCGGGGCCGGCCCTGGCGATCGACTTCGATTTCACGCCGCCGCTGACGCAGGAGCCGATCAAGGGGGTGCTCAACACCACCTTCACCGGCGGCGTCGGCATCCGCAT
>JAQGNS010000483.1 GCA_028291705.1 Nevskia sp. | reverse complement strand
GCCGGCGCCATGCCGCCGTTGCAGGCGGCCAAGCTCGCCGCCGATGCCGGCCTGCGCATCTACACCATCGGCGTCGGCGCGGCGGCGCGGGAAGGCTTCTTCGGCAACAGCGGCAACGACGATCTCGACGAGGACACGCTCAAGGGTATCGCCGACGCCACCGGCGGCGCCTACTTCCGCGCCACCGATGCCGGTGCGCTGCAACAGGTCTACACGCGCATCGACAAGCTGGAGCCCAGCGCTGGTCGCGACCAATGGTACCGTCCTAGTACCGAATGGTATCCATGGCCGCTGGCCCTGGCCCTGCTGCTGAGCCTGCCGGCGGTGCTGCTGCGGGAGCGCGCATGGACCTGAGCGCGCTGCACGACTTCCATTTCCTGCGCCCGGCCTGGTTGCTGGCCTTGCCGCTGCTGCTGGGCCTGGCGCTGTGGCTGGCGCGGCGGCGCGGCGGCGAGGGGGGCTGGGCGCGGCTGATCGACCCGGAGCTGTTCGCCAGCCTGCGCCTGGAAGGCGCGGCCGCGGCCAGCGGCCTTTCGCCCTGGCCCTGGCTGGCGCTGGCCTGGACCGCGGCGGTACTGGCCCTGGCCGGCCCGAGCTGGCAGCACGATGTCTCCACCGGCTTCCGCGCCCCGGCTGCCTGGGTGCTGGTTCTGGACCTGTCGCCCTCGATGTCCGCCTCCGATGTGCCGCCCGACCGCGCCACCCGCGCGCGCTATGCGCTCGACGATATCCTCGGCGCGGCGCGCGATGCGCGCGTCGGCCTGGTGGCGTTCAGCGGCGAGCCCTACACCGTCACGCCGCTGACCGACGACGTCGCCACGGTACGCGCGCTGCTGCCGCCGCTGACGCCGGACATCATGCCCGCCGGCGGCGACAACATGGCGCCAGCGCTGCAACAGGCCGCGCAACTGCTCAGCCGCGCGGCGGCGCGCGAGCAGCGCGTCATCGTGGTCAGCGACGGCTTCACCGATCCGGCCGCCGCCTTCTCCGCGGCACAGCAACTAAAAACTGCCGGCGCCACGCTCAGCGTGATCGGCGTCGGCACCAGCGGCGGCGCGCCGCTGAGCCAGGCCGGCGGCGGCTTCGCCCAGGACATGCGCGGCGGGTTGGTGATGACGCATCTCGACGAAGGCCGCCTGAAGGAGCTGGCCGCCGCCGGCGGCGGCGACTACGTCACGCTGGCCGAGTTGCCCAAGCTCATCGTCAGCCTGCAAACCCACGGCGAGCGCGCCGAGGGCGCCGTCGCCAAGCAGGACATCCGCATCGAGCACTGGCGCGATGGCGGTATCTGGCTGCTGCCGGCGCTGCTGTTGCTGGGCGCGTTCCTGTCTCGCCGGGGCTGGCTATGAAGCGCGCATTGATCTTGATGGCGGGCGTGCTGGTCACGTCCGCCGCGCATGCCGACTTCTGGTCCGGCCTGTGGCACACGCCGGACCAGCGCGGCGAACAATTGATGCGGCAGGGCGACGCCGCGGCGGCGGCGCAGACCTACAGCGATCCACGCCACAAGGCTTACGCCGAACTCCAGGCCGGCGATTACGACACCGCGGCCAAGGGCTTCAGCAGCTTCGACGACAGCGACGCGCATTACAACCGCGGCAACGCCCTGGTCCACGCCGGCCAGTTGCAGGATGCGCTCAAGGCCTACGACACCGCGCTGGCGCGCAACCCGGACAACCGCGATGCGCAACACAACCGCGATCTGGTGGAGCAGGCGCTGAAACAGCAGCAATCGAAACAGCAACAATCCTCCGGCCAGCAACAGAAGGACCGGCAGAAAGACCAGCAGAAGCAGGACCAGCAACAACAGCAGGGCAACGGCCAGTCGCAGTCCGGCAAGGACGGCGAGCAGAAGGAAGCCCAGAAGGACCAGCAAGGACAGCCCCAGAGTCAGCAGAACCAGCAGGCCGATGCGCGCAACAGCAACGGCAAGCAGGATCAGCAGAACCCCTCGGCCCAACAGCCGCAGGGCCAGGCCGGGCAGGGTGAGCAGAAGGAGCAGGACAAGGCCAAGGAAGCGGAGCAGGCGCGCCGCGACGCCGCTGACAGCCTCGCCCAGCAGCCGCAGAAACAGCCCGCCGGCCAGGCCGCGCAGGAGCAGAAGGCCGGCGACGGCGCGCACGGCGAGCAGAAGGACAATCCCGTGGCGGTCAAACCCGCCACCGAGCAGCAGCTGGCGCAGGAGCAGTGGCTGCGGCGCATTCCGGACGATCCGGGCGGCTTGCTGCGGCGCAAGTTCATGATCGAGCACATGATGAGACAGAAGGGCCAGCAGAACGAGAATCAGCAGCGGGACGAGCAGGGCAGGCAGCCATGAAAAAGATCCTCTTCATCGCCAGCATCCTGCTGGCCTGCGGCCTGAGCTTGCCCGCGCTGGCCGCGACCGTCACCGCATCGCTGGACCGTGACGAGATCGCCTCCGGCGAAACCGTGCAGCTCAGCTTGCAGCACGAAGGCCGTGGCGGCGGCGATCCTGACCTGTCGCCGCTGAACAAGGACTTCGACGTGCTGGAGCGCAACAGCAGCTCCGGCTTCCAGCTGGCCAACGGTGACCTGTCGTCGCAGCGTATGGTGCGCCTTACGCTCGCACCCAAGCACGCCGGCAAATTGCAGGTGCCGTCGCTGAGCTGGGACGGCCAGCAGACCGCCGCGCTCACGCTCACTGTTTCCGACCAGCCGTCCGAAGACCAGACCGGCACCGTCGGCGCCAGCGCGCCGCACGTCTTCCTCACCACCACGCTCGACCAGGACAAGCCTTACGTGCAGGCCGCCGTGGTGCTGACGGTGCGGCTGCATATCGACAAGCGCTTCTACCAGGCGAGCCTCGATCTGCCCGGCAGCAACGACGTGCTGGTGCAGCAACTGCCGGGCCAGGATCACCAGACCACCGAGACGCGCAACGGCCATTCCTATGAAGTGATCGAGCGCCAATACCTGCTGCAACCACAACGCAGCGGAGCCCTCACCCTCGACGGGCCGGTGCTCGATGCCCAGGTCTTCGATCCCAGCAACGGCGGCCCCTTCGGCGCCATGATGCAAACCACCCGCCCGCTGCGCCTGCATGGCGAAACCATCAAGCTCGACGTGCGTCCGCGCCCTGCCGCCGCCAGCGGGCACGACTGGCTGCCCGCCCGGCAAGTCACCCTGGAAGAAGCCTGGCGCCCGGACGGCGCCGAGGTGCACGTTGGCGAGCCGATCACCCTGCACCTGCGCCTGCGCGCCCGCGGCCTCACCGCCGCGCAACTGCCTGATCTCAGCGCCAGCCTGTCCCTGCCGGAAGGCATCAAGGCCTATCCCGACCAGCCCAAGCTCGACAACGGTTTGCAGAACGGCGAAGTCGTCGGCACCCGCGAGCAGGACATCGCCCTCATCGCCAGCCACCCGGGCCGCTACCAGCTTCCTGCGCTGCACCTGTCCTGGTGGGACACCGCACAGGACACGCAGCGCGAAGCCGTGATGCCGGAGCACACCCTGGAAGTCCTGCCCGCCGCCGGTGGTGAACCCGCGCCGGCCGCGCCCGCATCCGCCGCGCCGCCGTCTGCTGCTTCCACACAGGCGCCGCTAACAAGCGCTGATCTGCCCCAGGCGCCGCCGCTTGCGGCAAAGCCCGCGCTGCAATCCTGGTGGCCCTGGCTGAGCCTTGTGCTCGGCCTGCTCTGGATCGGCACACTGGCCGCGTGGTGGTTCCAGCGCCGCAATGCAAAGCGCAATCCGGTGCCGGCGAGAAATACCGTACCTGAAAGTACGAATCTGAACGCGGGCCCTGCCCGCAAGGCCTTCCAGCGGGCTTGCGGTGCCGATGACGCGCAGTCTGCGCGTAAGCACCTGCTGGATTGGGTGCGCGCCACATGGCCCGATGAGCGCGTGACCGGTCTCAATGCGCTCGCACAGCGTCTGGGCGATCCCGCACTCGGCGGATTGCTGCGCGAACTGGATCGCGCCTGCTACGCCGGCGGCGCCTGGCGCGGCGCGGAACTGGCCGCGGCTCTTACGTCATTGCCCAAGGCTTCGGGGGCGGGTTCCACAACGCGCAAGCTTGCCGACCTTTATCCCTGAAGCCGAAGCCCGGAAAAAGTCGCCGCCGCAGGCGTAGTGGGTCAGGGATTCAGCGAATGTTTTTTTCCCGTCATTCCCGCGTAGGCGGGAATCCAGTTCTCGCTTTTGCGCGGTGACAAAGCAAACTGGGTCCCCGCCTTCGCGGGGACGACGATGCTGATTTTGTCAGTGGACTTCCAACTCCGGACCCCAGGCAGAATCCAGAGCAATTAAAGCTGAAGCACTGGACCCCGGCTTTCGCCGGGGTGACGTTTTGATCTGCTTTTCTCTAACCCGGCGGCGCCTTCGCCGCACCCCGCACTACCCGCATCAGCCCCCGATGCACCGCCGGCGCCAGGTCCACCATCACCGCCCCTGCCAGTATCAACAGACAGCCGACGGTAGCCACCGGGCTCAGGCGCTCATGCAGCACCACCGCGCCGGCGATCGCCGCGAACACGCTCTCCAGCGACAGGATCAGCGCCGCCTCCGCCGCGGGCGCATGCTGCTGCGCCACGATCTGCAAGGTGTACGCGATGCCGCCCGAAGCAATACCCGCATAAGCAATCGCCGGCAGCCCCGCCTGGAAATCCGCCCACACCGCATGCTCGGTGCAGTAGCTGAAGATCCCCGCGCCGACAGCGGTCACCGCGTACTGGATGAAGCACAGCAGGAACGGCCGGTTCAACTGCCCGAGGAATTTCGCGATCAGCGTGATGTGCAGCGCCCACAGCAGGTCCGCGGCCAGCAGCACCAGGTCGCCGGTGGACCAGCCCTGGCCGTGTCCATGGTCCGCCAGCAGCCAGGCTCCACCCACCGCGATGGCGCAGGCCAGCAACACCATCGGCCGCGGACGGGTGCCTGCAATCGCCCACACCACGAAAGGCACGAA
>JAQGNS010000475.1 GCA_028291705.1 Nevskia sp. | reverse complement strand
GCCTGGACGCCGCGCGAGCGCGCACGCCGGCGCGCGGTGCTGCCACAGTCCGAATCGCTGCGTTTCGGCTTCACCGCGGAACAGGTGGTGGCGATGGGGCGTTACGCCAGTCCGCAACACCGGCCCGAAGTCGAACAAGGCATCGTGCGCGAAGCCCTGCAACTGGCCGGCGTCGCCGACCTGGCGCAGCGCCGCTACCCCAGCCTGTCCGGCGGCGAACGCGCCCGCGTGCAGTTCGCCCGGGTCATGGCGCAGATCTGGGAGCCGCCGGCGGATGGCGTAGCCAAAGACGATGGCGCGCGCTACCTGCTGCTGGACGAGCCCACCGCCAGCCTGGACCTCGCGCACCAGCACGGCTGCCTGCTGCAGGCGCGCCGTTTCGCCGCTTCAGGCGTAGGCGTGATGGCGGTACTGCACGATCCGAACCTGGCACTGCGTTATGCGGACCGGGTGACGGTGCTGGAAAACGGCCGGGTCATCGGCCAGGGGCCGACACGCGAATTACTCAACCGTGATTTTCTGGAGCGGACTTACGGCATCGGAATCGAACTGGTGCATACCGCGGGGGAAGCGTTGCCGGTGGTGGTGGCCCATCCGGCCGATTCGCTTCTGGCATCCTGAACGCAGCTATTGCGGACGCAGGTCGATGATCCGCATTTCCAGCCCTTCCGCGCCGCGGAAGCGGTTGACGCCGATGCAGTAGACCAGGCTGACACTGCCGCCGCGCTCGACCAGGCGCTCGGCGCCGTTGAAATCCATGGCTTCGACATGGCCGCCGCCGGGCAGGCGCAGGCGGTATTTGATGTGGCGCCCGTCGGCACCGAGGGCGCGGGTTTCGATCACTTCGAAATAACCCTCGAAGCGTGGCTCGGGAAAGCCCTGGCCCCAGGGGCCAGCCTGTTCCAGGGCGCGGGCGGTGTCGAGATGCAGCTCGGCGTCCTGCAACTCGCCGTCGGTTTCGAGCACTTCTTCCAGGGCGTCGGCGTCGAGCCGGGCGCGGCATTCCGCGTCGAAGGCTTGCGAGAATTCCTCCAGCGCCGCTTCGGGCAAAGTCAGGCCGGCGGCCATGGCGTGGCCGCCGAAGCGCACAATCAATCCCGGGTGGTGCGCATCCACCGCGGCCATGGCATCGCGCAGGTGCAGGCCGCTGATGGAGCGACCGGAACCCTTGAGTACGCCGTCCTCCGTCGCACGG
Source organism: Nevskia sp. (assembly GCA_028291705.1). GTDB lineage: Bacteria > Pseudomonadota > Gammaproteobacteria > Nevskiales > Nevskiaceae > Nevskia. Next base: position 3,871 of record JAQGNS010000475.1, on the reverse strand, counting down.
GCGAAAGCGATCACCGGACGGTGCAGACGGTCCTTGACGCGCGAGGCAACCAGGCCGACCACACCCTCGTGCCAACCCGCATCGAACAGGCAGACACCGACGGCGCTGTTGGTGGCCGCCAGTTCCAGCGCCTCGTCGCGCATCTGCGCTTCGATGTCGCGGCGCTCGCGGTTGAGCGAGTCGAGCTGGCCGGCGAGCGTCTTCGCCGATTCGGCATTCGCGGCCAACAGGCACTCGATGCCGACAGTCATGTCTTCCAGGCGCCCTGCCGCATTGAGCCGGGGGCCAAGGACAAAACCGAGATCGCCGGAATTGATATGGGTCTGCACCCGGCCGGCCGCCTGCAATAGCGCCTGCAAACCCGGCCGCGCACGGCCGGCGCGGATGCGCGCCAGGCCCTGCGCCACCAGGATGCGATTGTTATGGTCGAGCTTGACCACATCAGCCACGGTGCCCAGGGCCACGAGGTCGAGCAGTTCCGCCAGGTTCGGCTCCGGCCGTTCGGCGAAATGCCCGGCGGCACGCAGGCGCGCGCGCAGGGCCAGCAACACGTAGAACATCACGCCGACGCCGGCCAGGTGCTTGCTGGCGAAGCTGCAGCCCGGCTGGTTGGGATTGACGATGGCGGCGGCGGCCGGCAATTCGTCGCCGGCCAGATGATGATCGGTAATCAGCACCGGCAGGCCGGCGGCGTTGGCGGCGGCCACGCCGGCCAGGCTGGCGATGCCGTTGTCCACCGTCACCAGCAGGCCGGCGCCCTTGGCCAGGGCCATTTCGGTCAGGGCCGGCGACAGGCCGTAGCCCATGGTGAAGCGGTTGGGCACAACGTAATCGACCTGCGCCGCGCCGAGGGCGCGCAAGCCCAGAACCGCCACCGCGGTGGCGGTGGCGCCGTCGGCGTCGTAGTCGCCGGCGATGACGATGCGTTTCTGCGCCAGGATCGCCGCCATCAGCAATTCGGCGGCGGCATCGATACCGGTCAGTCCCGCCGGCGGCAGCAGGGCACGCAACTCCAGTGGCAGGTCTTCCGCGCGGGTCAGGCCGCGCGCCGCATAGGCGCGGCGCAACACCGGGTGCAGCTGCTCCGGCAGGCCGCTGTGGTCGCCCTGCGGGCGACGCCGGACCAGCGGCTGCGACTGGCTCAGCCGAGCCGCTCCAGCAGGGCGCGCTCGACGGCGCCGCGCTCGGCATCGACCTGGACCAGGCCGATGAGGCCGTCCTTGAGGATCACGTCCGGATCCTTCATGCCGTTGCCGGTGAGGGTGCAGACCACGGTGGAACCCGCCGGGATCTTGCCCTGCTTGAGATCACGCAGGGCGCCCGCCAGCGAACTGGCCGAAGCCGGCTCGCAGAACACGCCTTCGGTCTCCGCCAGCAGGCGCTGGGTGGCGAGGATTTCCGCGTCTTCCAGTTCGTCGAACCAGCCCTGGGATTCTTCGTGGACCTTCCACGCCAGGTCCCAGCTCTGCGGATTGCCGATACGGATGGCGGTAGCCACGGTTTCCGGATTCTTCACCGGACCACCGCGCAGGAACGGCGCACTGCCGGCGGCCTGGTAGCCGACCATCCGCGGGCGCTTGCGCTGGGTGCCGAAGCCGGTGAAATCCCAGCTGTCCGGATAGGCGGCGCAGGCGGCCGTTTCCAGGCCGGCGCTTTCGGAATAGCCGATCCAGTGCGCAGTGATGTTGCCGGCGTTGCCGACCGGCAGGCAGTGGAAGTCCGGAACGCGGCCGAGCGCTTCGACAATCTCGAAGGCGGCGGTCTTCTGGCCCTGCAGGCGATAGGGATTGATGGAATTGACGATGGCCACCGGCGCGGTCTGGGCGACTTCCTTGACCAGCTGCATGCCGTCGTCGAAGTTGCCGCGGATCTGCACCACGGTGGCGCCATGCACCACCGCCTGGGCCAGCTTGCCCAGGGCGATCTTGCCTTCCGGAATCAGCACGAAGGCCTTGATGCCGGCGCGGGCTGCATAGGCCGCGGCTGCAGCGGAGGTGTTGCCGGTGCTGGCGCAGATGATGGCGCGGCTGCCCTCGTACACCGCCTGCGTCACCGCCACGGTCATGCCGCGATCCTTGAACGAGCCGGTCGGGTTGAGGCCTTCGAACTTGACGTAGATCTCCGCCTCCACACCTTCCAGGCGCGGCAGGTTCTCCAGCCGGATCAGCGGCGTGCGGCCCTCGCCCAGGCTGATGGCGCGGGCGCCGGGCGCCAGCGGCATGCGGTTGCGATAAGCCTCGATGATGCCGGTATATCTGCTCACTCGAAATGCTCCACGCGCAGGCGGCTGGCGCCTGGGCGTACAAAAGGCAGGTTCAACATTTTTTCCAGCGCACCGTTGCAGCGATGCTCCGGAATCTCGGAGGTGATGATGGCGAGCGTGGCATCCTCGTTCTCGCCCGGCTCCTTCTGCAGGATGGCCTCGATGCTGATATCCGACTCGGCCAGGATCGAGGTGATGGCGCGCAGCACGCCCGGTTCGTCGGCGACACGCAGGCGCAGGTAGTAGGCGCTTTCGATCTCGCTGAAGGCCAGCACGCGCTGATCCTTCAGGGCTTCGCTGCGCGAACCGAGATAAGGCACGAAGTGCTTGGGATCGGCACCCTGCAGGCGCGCCACGTCGATCAGGTCCGCCACCACCGCCGAAGCCGTTGCATCGCCGCCGGCGCCGCGGCCGACGTAGACGGTCTGGCCGACGGCATTGCCATGCACGCGGATGGCGTTGAGCGCGCCGTCGGTCTTGGCCAGCAGGTGCTCGACCGGAACCAGGGTCGGATGAACCCGCAGCTCCACGCCCCGAGGGCCGCGCTTGGCGATACCGAGCGACTTGATGCGGTAGCCCAACTCCTGCGCCAACTGGATGTCCTGCGCGGTGACCTGGCTGATGCCCTCGGTGGCCACGGCGTCGAAGCGCAGCGGCATGCCGAAGGCGATGGAGGCGAGGATGGTCAGCTTGTGCGCGGCGTCGATGCCTTCGATGTCGAAGGTCGGATCGGCTTCGGCGTAGCCCAGCTTCTGCGCGGCGTGCAGCGCGTCGGCGAAACTCTGCCCCTTCAGCGTCATCTGCGTCAGGATGTAATTGCAGGTGCCGTTGATGATGCCGGCGAGGCTGTCGATGCCGTTGCCGGCAAGGCCTTCGCGCAGCGCCTTGATAATGGGAATGCCGCCGCCCACCGCTGCTTCATAGGCCAGTTGGGCGCCGTGCTTGCGTGCGGTGAGGAGGATCTCGTTGCCCTTCTCGGCAAGCAGGGCCTTGTTGGCGGTGACCACCGGCTTGCCGGCTTCCAGCGCGGCCAGCACCAGCTCGCGCGCCGGTGAGATACCGCCGATCAGCTCGACCACCACGTCGACATCGGCGCGCACGATCTCGGCCGGATCGGAAACCAGCGTGATGCCGCTCAGATCGCAGTCGCGCGTACGGGTGGAATTGCGCACCGAGGCATGCGTCACCACGATTGGACGCCCAGCACGGCCGGCGATCTCCGCGGCATTGCGCTGCAGCACGCGAACCACGCCCTGCCCGACCGTACCCAGGCCGATCAGGCCAACCTTGAACGGGGCGCTCACGTCGGCCCCGCGGACAGCATCTTCTTCAGGGAGCGCATGGCCTGGCGGGTGCGCTGCTCGTTCTCGATCAGGGAGAAGCGCACGTACTCGTCCCCGTACTCACCGAAGCCGATGCCCGGCGATACCGCGACCTGGGCCCGTTCCAGCAGCTGCTTGGAGAATTCCAGCGAGCCAAGAGCGCGGAACGCCTCGGGGATGCGCGCCCAGACGAACATGGTGGCCTTGGGCTTCTCCACCGGCCAGCCGGCCTTGATCAGGCCTTCGACCAGCACGTCGCGGCGCTTCTTGTACATCTCGCAGATTT
>JAQGNS010000437.1 GCA_028291705.1 Nevskia sp. | reverse complement strand
TTCCAGCCCACCAGGTAAGGCAGGTTCGAGACCAGCTGCGCGGTTTCGGCGGCGACGCCGCGGCCGCCGTCGGCCTCGAAGCCTTCGGCTACCAGGTGCAGGCGGTAGGTGGCGCGGGTGAAGCGCTGCAGATTCAGGTCGAACGAGGCGCCGCCCTTGTCGTCGGTCTTGGTCTCGGCGAGCTGGTCGTTGAAGCCTTCCTTGGCAGCCTGCGGATCGTAGAACTGGTAGCCGCCGTAGGCCGGGAACGCGGGGAAGCTGGGCGAGAGGATCATCTGCGCGGTGACGCGGCGGTTCTGCGCCGGAGTGCCGAACAGGTTCTGCAGGTCGACGCTGGCCTTGAGCTGGTCGGGGCTGACCCAGCCTTCTGTGCTTTCCGCCGAGAGGTGGGCGGTCATGCGCAGGCGGTCGGGCAGGAACTCCTGCACCTTGACGGTGATGGAGCCGATGGCGTCCTCGCGGCCCTCGCTCTTGATGATGGCCAGGGAGATGGCGTATTCGCCGGTGGGGGCGGTGTCGCGCGTGGTGTAGCGGATGTCCTCGAAGCCGGCGGCGGAGAGGCGGATGGAGTCGCGCTTGACCACGGTGCCGCGCGGGTCGGTGATCTGCACGCGCAGGGGCACGCCGGCCAGGGACTTGGCCCAGTCCTGCGCCTTGACGATGGCGCCGACGCGGATCTCGTCGCCGGGGCGGTAGATGCCGCGGTCGGAGAAGAGGAAGGCGCTGAGGCGGCCGCTGTCGGCGGAGTTGCTGACGCCGCCGATGTCGAAGCGCGACAGGTCCAGCTCGCGGTCGCCGCGGCCGATGGGGAGGAAGCTGCTGTCGCCGTTCTTGCGCGCCAGGTACAGCACCGGCTCGTGTTCGCGCTTGAAGTTCTTCAGGTCGGCGAAACGGGCGTGGCCGTCGGCGTCGGTGGTCTGGGTCTGCACCGCCTCGCCGTTCTTGCCCAGCACGGACAGGCTGACGCCGCCCACCGGCTCGCCGCTGTGGATGGACTGGACGAAGAGGTCCTGCGAGCCGTCGATGGCCTTCTTGACCAGGATGCCGAGGTCGCTGACCACGATCATGCGCTGGTCGCTGGCCTGGCTCCAGGTCTGCGGCGCGGGGGCGGCATCGCTCTCCTGGGCAGCGTCGCCCTCGCCTTCGGGCTGGTCCGGCGCCGGGGCTGCATCCTCGCCATCGCCACCCAACACCTTCTTGGTATCCGGGTCGTAGGCACGCACGCGCAGCAGGAAGACGCCGCGGCGGTCGGCGCCGTCCTTGTTGAGGTATTCGCCGAGATCGACGGGTTCGTAATGCGCGGTGCCGGGCTTGAGCTTGGGCAGGCGCAGGATCTTGGTGAAGCGCTCGGTGATGTTGCTCTCGTCGAAGCTCCAGCCGGCCTTGAACTGGGGATTGCGGAAGTCGCCGCTGGTCTGGGTGACGAGATGTTGCAGCTGGTCCGGCAGCAGGCGGGCGATCTCCACCTGCAGGCCGGGCACGTCGCGGCTGAAGACGGTGATCTTCTTCGCGCCGGACATGGCCAGGAGCGAGCCTTCATGGGCGATGCGCAGTTCGCGGGGGAATTCCGGCACCTGCAGGGTCTGGGTGTACTGTTTGCCCAGGCTGTAGCCGCCGAAGGATTTGAGGCCCTTGTCGACCTGGACGTAGACGTAGCGGCCGGGATCGGCCTGGTAGCCGAAGCTGTGCAGCTCGACGTGCTCCTGCTCATTGGGGGTGTAGCTCAGGGCCAGGGGTTCGGCGGCCTTGAGCAGGTCCGCCGTGACGTTCTTGCCGTCCCAGGCGAAGGGCAGCTTGCGGCCCTTGTGTTCTTCATCCCATTTCTTCTGCTGGTCCGGGTTCGGACTGCGCAGGGGCAGCAGCCAGGCTTTGACCTTGGCGGTGATTTCCTTTTCGGTGACGGAATAGCTGGTGTGCAGGAGCACGATCTGGCGCGGGTCGTCGTGCTGGTCGCGGGCGATGTCCAGGCCCAGGTCGGACACTTCGAGGGCGAACTGGCCGGGGACGACAGTGCTGGAGGTGAGGGCCTCGGGGGTCTTGTTGCTGCCGCGCGCGGCGCGCAGGCCGGCGCCGATCTCGACCGCTAGGCGGCCCTGCTTGGCCGGCACGGCGAGCTGCTCGGAGTGGACGAAGGCGTGGAGCTTGTACTTGTCGTACTGGACGGTGAAGGCGGGCTTGCCGACCGGCTCTTCCTCGGTGTCGGTGAGTTTGTTGTACAGGGCCAGCTTGATGCGGCTTTCGAAGTCGGCAGTGTCCGCCGGGTGCGAGAAGTTGACGGTCACCACCACTTTCTTGTCGTTGACGTTGACCGGGTCCTGGTAGAACTCGGTGCTGCCGATCTTGGCGCTGAACGGCACGGTGGGGAATTTGAGGTGGTAGTCCTTGAGGTGGACGTGGGCCGCGGCGAAGCCGTGCTTGCTGAACGAGACGTCATAGGACTGGCCGATGGGCCAGTCGGCGCCGGGCAGGAACTTGAGGGTCTTGTCGTCTTCCCAGGTCCA
>JAQGNS010000419.1 GCA_028291705.1 Nevskia sp. | reverse complement strand
CTTCGATGGCCGTCACCACCGGGATGCGCAAGCCGGCTACCGCCCGGCACAGGCGGTGGATGTGCCGCATGCGCTCGCGCGCTTGCGCCTGCGTCAGGCCGACCATGCTGGGCGTATCACCGCCCGCGGAGAAGAAACCGCCTGCCCCGCCGATCACCAGCGCGCGGATCCGGCTTTTTCCCTGCAACACTTCGAGGGCCTGTGTCAGCGCTTCACGAACGCCATGATCGATCGCATTGCGCTTGTCCGGGCGGTTGAGCAGCAGCCGCGCCACCTGTGGCGCGGGCTCATCGAGCAGGACGGGTTGGTCGTTCAAGACGGACTCCTACTCCAGGCCCACGATGGAGACCGTGCACACGTTCTGCGACGGCTGCCCGCCGAGATTGTGCGTCAGGCCGATGCGCGGGTCGGGCAACTGACGCGCACCGGCACGCCCCTGCAACTGGAGATAGAGCTCGTAAAGCATGCGGATGCCGCTGGCGCCGATGGGATGGCCGAAGCACTTGAGGCCGCCGTCGATCTGGCAGGGGATCGCGCCTTCGGCATCGAACACGCCGTCGAGTACGTCGCGCACCGCGCCGCCCTCGTCGGAGAGTTGCAGGTCCTCCATGGTGACCAGCTCGGTGATGGAGAAGCAGTCATGCACCTCGGTCAGGCTGATCTCCTCGCGCGGCTTGCTGATGCCGGCCTCGGAATAGGCACGCTTCGCCGCGATGCGCGCAGTGTGCACATAGCTGCCGTCCCACTCGTTGGAATGCATCTCCCAGCCGTTGGAAACCGCCACCTGCAGTGCCTTGAAGGTAACGAGGCCGCGTTTGCCCAGGGCGCGCGCGATCTCCGGCCGCGTGACGATCACCGCGGCGGCGCCATCGGAAACACCGGCGCAGTCGTACAAACCCAGCGGCTCGGCGATGATCGGCGCCTTCAGCACCTGCTCCTCGGTCACCGCTTGACGGAAGTGCGCCTTGGGATTCTTGGCGCCGTTGGCATGGCTCTTCACCGAAACGTGCGCGATGGCCCGCTTCAACAGCTCCGGCGCCACGCCATGCTTGGCGCGGTAAGCGGAGGCCAGCTGGGCGAAGTTGGCCGGCGCCACCGCATTGGGATACCACTGCGGGATGTAGGTGCCGACCGTCGCCACCGGCAGCCCACCGTAGCCGGTGTCCTTGAGCTTCTCCACGCCCAGGGCCAGGGCGATGTCGCAGGCGCCGGCGGCCACCGCATACACCGCCGCGCGCACCGCCTCGGTGCCGCCCGCGCAGAAATTCTCGACCCGGGTCACGCCGATATTGGGCAGGCGCAGGGCGATGGCCATCGGCGTACCGCCGCGGCCGGTGCCGACGTCATCCATATGGGTCGAAAACCAGGCGGCATCGATCTGCTCCGGCAAGATACCGGCATCCTTCAGCGCCTCGGTATAGGCCTCGACCATCAGGTCCTCGGGACTGGCGTCCCAACGTTCACCGAACTTGCTGCATCCCATGCCGAGGATGGCGACCTTGTCCTTGATGCCTGTTGCCATGTCAGATGTCCAATAAAGTGACGGCGCGCGGCGCTAGCGCCGCAGCGCAACTGCGGCCAGCCGGCGCGCACCGAGCGCAAGGGTGTTGCCCACGAACTGCGTCGAATCGAAATATTCCTTCCAGGCGACGATGCGCTGGTCCGCGATCTCCAGCACACCGCATACCGGCGCCTCCGTCAGCAGGGCGCCGCTGCGCGCGTACAGCCGGTCGATGCGCTGCGTGTGCACGATCGCGCCGCTGCTGGCGATGCTCAGCAATTCGACCTCGACCCGCTCCAGGCCCATCCACCGCCGGGCGCGGCGCAGGAAGCGCAGCGCCGGTTCCGGCCCGGTGGTGGCGGCCAGCGGGCGCTGGTCCCAGTAGCAGTCCGCCGACAAGGTTTCGCCGAAGGCCGCGCACATCTCGTCGAACGAAACCGCCCAGCGCTCGAAGAAGCGCCGCACCAGTTCCTGCTCGGCCGAGCGCTTCACGTCCGCTCCGGCGCCGCAGGCTGGCCGACGACCGGCGTGGCCTTCCAGAAGTAGCGCTTGAAGCCGCGCACCTCGTCCGTATCCTTGACGCGGAACACCATCTCTACCCGGGTTCCGGTGGCGATATCGCCCTGCGCCACATCGGTGAAGTCCATCAGGATGCGGCCGCCGCCATCGAAGTCGATCTGCCCGTACTGATGCGGCGGCGACAGGTGGAAAGAGAGGAATTCCGCCGACCAGCTCAGCACCGTGCCCAGCCGCTCCGCCAGTGGATAGGGTTCCTGCGTATCCAGCGCCGGCGCACCCCGCGTATAGGAATAGCGCGAGGGCGGATAGTGCACCTGCCCGGTGACGCTGCAGCGCCCGGCAACCAGGCCGAGGATCGCGCGCCGATGCCGATAGGCGGTGGTCAGCGCCGTCTTCTTGTCCTGCTCGCCGCGCATGCCGCGCTCCACCTGCAACTGATCCTTGTAGACCAGGAAGCGGACGTAGCTATTTTCGATAACGCCGCGCTCGAGCCAGACGGACACGCCCAGGCGCGGCTTGAAAGACCTGATGTGCCCGGTAACGCGCAACACCAGCACCCGCGCGCCGCTGCCGAACTGCGCCAGCACGATGACCTGCCCGGGCGCGGCCGTTTCCAGCACCTGCGCCAGCAGCAGCAGGCCGTGGGCGACGCCGGTATCGCCGACCTTGTCCGAAAGGTTGGCGACCACCGCCTCGGGAGAGATGCCGCATTTCTTCGCCAGTACGGCATCGACCTTGGCGAAGGTGCTGGGGAAAATGAAGCGGTCGACCCTGGCGGCCTCGACGCCGGCCTGCCCCAACGCCTGGGCGACAGCGCGGGGCATGATCTTGCCGATGCCCTCGTCGCGCACCCAGCGCTCTTCCCAGTGATAATCGATGTCCTCGCCGGCGAGGCGGAAGTGATCGACGAAATCCACCGTGATGGACGCCTGCGCCAGGATTTCGGCGATGGGCCGGTCCTTGCCGAGCAGGAAGGCGGCGGCGCCGTCGCCGTAGTCGAGTTCGGAACTGCTCGCCGCGCGGGTCCTGCGCGCATCAGCCGCGGCCAGCAGCACCGGGCCGGCACTGCCGGTGGCGAGCGCCGCGGCCTGCGCGAAACCCGACAATCCCGCGGTCTGGCTGCCGGTGAGATCGAACGCCGCCGCGGATTCATCCAGGTCCAGCGCCCCGGCAACCACGCCCGCATTGAGGCGCTCTGCGAACGGCAGCGTGCCGGAGGCCAGCAACACCGAACGCACGGCGCTGCGGTCCATCGCCCCCAGGCAATCCCGCGCCGCCGCCACCGCCATGGTAATGCTGTCCTCGTCCCAGTTGATCATCGAGCGCGTGCCCTTGCCGCGCGAGGACTGCGGCGCAAACCAGGCGTTGGCCTCTACCACCGCCTTGCGCGACAGGCGCAGGCGCGGGATATAGGCACCGTAACCGACGATCCCAACGCTCACGAAATACTCCATCTGGATTTGAGGAAAGCGCCGATGTGGTCGATGGCGTCCTTCGCCTCGATCAGTTCGGCGGGAAACTGCTGGAAGACGTGAATCATTCCCTCCCACACCTGGAGGGTGGCATCGACGCCGGCCGCGGCCGCCTTCGCGGCGAACAGCACCGAATCGTCGAGGCCGGTTTCACGATCGCCCACCTGCAGCAACAGCGGCGGCAGCCCGCGCAGTTCGCCATTGAGAGGTGAGGCCAGCACCTGCCGCACATCGCCTTCGCGCCCCAGGTACTGTTTTGCCAGGGCCTGGATCAGTTGGCGGTTGTGGATGGGATCGACCGCGGCGCGCGTCTCGTAGCTGGCCCCGCGCGTCTCGAAATCGGTCAGCGCCGACAGCAGCACCGCCGCGGCGGGCAACGGCACACCCTGGTCGCGCAAGCTCAACAAGGCCGCCGCCGCCATGCCGCCCCCGGCCGAATCGCCGGCAAGAGCAACGTGATCTGGCGCATACCCTTGCTCCAGCAGCCAGCGGTAAGCACGGCAGGCATCTTCGACCGGCGCCGGAAACACGTGCTCCGGCAGCAGGCGATAGTCGAGCCCGAGCACGCGGCAGCCGGCCGCGGCCGACAACCGACTCATCAAGTCATGATGCGAGCGCACCGAACCCATCTTGTAGCCGCCGCCATGGAAGTACAGCAGCACGAACTCCGGGCGCGAGCCCTTGGCATCGATCCAGCGTGCCCGCAGGCCTTCGATGTCCACATCCCCGGTACGCGGCGCCAGGGCGTCGAACCAGAGGAACTCGTCCCAGTCGCGGCGCATCTGCTGGATTGGCGTGTGGCGATTCCAGCCGCCATAGACCGTGCGGATGCGCGCCACCACGTGATCGACCGCGGACGGCGCCGAGCGCATCGGCATCTTCGGCGCGCTCAGCATCCCATGCCCCCGGATACGCCCAGGGTCTCGCCGGTGATGAAGCCCGCTTCCTCCGAGGCCAGGAAGGCTACTGCCGCGGCAACTTCTTCCGGCGTCCCCAGGCGGTTGAGCAGGGTGGAACCCTTCATCGCCTCGAGCAGCTTGTCGCCACCGCCTTCCAGCGCCTTGCGCAGCAGCGGCGTGTCCACCGGACCCGGCGCGATGACATTGGCGGTAATGCCGAAGCGGCCGTTCTCGCGGGCGATGGACTTGGTGAAGGCGATGACGCCGCCCTTGGCGGCAGCGTAGACCGCGCCGCCTTTCGATCCCTGCCGCCCCGCCTCGGAACCGATATTGATGATGCGGCCGTACTTCCTCTCCTGCATGCCGGGCAGCACCGCATGCGTGGTCGCCAGCACGGCTTCAAGATTCACCGCCAGCAGGTAACGCCAGTCCTCGATGCTGGTTTTGGTGAAGAAGGCGTGCTGATCCTGGCCGGCGTTGTTGACCAGGATGTCGAAAGGACCATGCCCGGTGACGGCTTCATGCGCAGCGCGCAGGTCGGTGAGATCGAGCCGGACCGCCCGGGCGCCGGTTTCCGCCGCCAGTTGTTCCGCCAGCGGCATGTCCTGTGCGCTCAGCACCACCTCCGCACCCTGCATGCGCAGGCGCCGCACGATGGCCGCGCCGATGCCCTTGGAGCCGCCGGTGACGAAGGCGCGCCGGCCTTGCAGGTTCAGGTGGTCGGCCATGCCTACTTCCCGCTGAAGCGGGGAGCGCGCTTGCCGATGACGGCAGCCAGGCCCTCGTGTACATCGGCGGTATGGCACAGGTCCGCCACGGTGCGGCTCTCCTCCGGCATGGCGGCATCGACACCCAGGCCAACGCCGGACCACAACAGGCGCTTGGTCGCGGCCAGCGCCCGCGGTGCCCCCGCGGCGAGCTTCGCGGCATAGTCCAGCGAGGCCGCGGCAAGATCGGCTTCCGCCACCGCGCGGTTGACCAGGCCCAGGGACAAGGCTTCGGCGGCGTCCACCGTGTCGTTGGTCAGCAGCATCTCGGTGGCACGGCGCGCTCCGATCAGGCGCGGCAAAGTCACCGACAGGCCCGCATCGGGAGCCATGCCCACGCGCGTGGCGCCGGCCAGGAATTTTGCGTTATCGGCGGCGAGCACCAGGTCGCTGGCGCAGAGCAGGCCCATGCCACCGCCGCCGGCCGTATAGCCCTGCACCGCGGCAACCACCGGCGCATCGAGGTGGATCAGGGCGCCGATCACCTCCTGCAGCAACGAGGTGGCCTGGCGGATGTAGTACGGCAGCTGCTCGCCCTTGGCGGCGAAGGCATGCACGTCCCCGCCGGCGCAGAAGTTGGGCCCGCGGCCACTGAGCAGCACCACGCCGATGCGCGGCTCGCCCATGCAACGCCGCAGCACCACACGCAGCGCTTCCAGCATCTCCATGTCCAGACCGTTGGAGGCCTTCGGCCGGTTCATCTGCACCAGGCCAACGCGGCCGACGAGGTGCAGCAGCGCCGGCCCCTCGGCAATCAGGGCTTCGGTTTCGGCCGGCAGTGCGTATTCCAAGGCCGCGCCCTTAGACCAGGAAAGACAGGGTGTACAGCGGCTTGTCGTTGTTCGACAGCATCACCTTCTTCTTCGCCATCTTCAGCGCATCGCTCTCGCGGCGCAGCAGGTACTCGGTCCTCGCGCCCCAGATCGTATCGCCGCGCGCATTGGACTCGAAGATCATGCTGTTGGCGGTGACGCGGTACTCGTTGCCCGTGCTCTCCAGCAGTTCGACGTTGGACAGCACGCGGCACAGGCGCGAACGCGGCGTCTGCGTATGGCGCTTGCCGGTGTGGAACTGCTTGATGCGCAGCGCGATGCGCGAACGGTTGTCGTAGATGATGGACATCTGCGACTCGGGATCGATGTCGTCGCCGTTGGCCGGAATCCAGTACATGCCGTCATCGGTCCACAGCGCTTCCCAGGCGTCGTACTCGTGGCTGTCCTGCAGGCGCGCCTCGCGATAGACGAACTGCTCGATTTCCTTGATCAGCAGCAGATCCTGTGCCTCGATCATCAGCCGGCCTCCATCAGGGACCGGTAATGGCGCCAGATGCCGCGCGAGGTCACCTCGTCGGTGGCGTCGCCGACCAGGAAGCCGTCCTCGTCGCGCCGCTCGCGATGCAGGCCGCGGCCGAGGTAGTTCCACTCCGGCTTGCTCGCCCCCGTCACGCCGCGCTGGGTGCGCTCGTACATCTCGGCGTCGTCCGCCAGCAGGAAGCCCGCCGGACCGACCGAACCCATGGTCTGCTGGCGCAGGCGCCGGTTGAGATCCGGCGCATCCTTGAACTGCAGGGCGGTGACATGCTGCACCGTCTCGTTCGCCGCCAGCGGCTGGATCACGAAAATCTGGATCTCGGCGATGAACAGGTTGGGAAAGATCATGACGTGCGGCGTGCCGTCGATCATGATCTGCGTCGCCTTCTCCTCGCCGTAGGCCGCCTTCATGCGGGCGACATACTCGGGCAGGCGCTCGGCGTTGGTGCCGAACCAGTTCATCGGCTTGCCGATGCGGCGGAACTCCGGCCGCAGGTCGTTTTCGGTATGGCCGTCGCCAAGGTCGCGCGCCACGGCGGTGGATTGCGGCCCGTACAGCTCGCCGATGCCGCTCTTGGCGACGCTGAAGATGGAGGCGTGGACGAACTGCGGGTGGTAGCCGTCGGTCTCGTTCTCCACCAGGAATTTCCAGTTGGACTTGGCCCGGTGTTGCAGGAACCCGGCGGTGATTTCGACCTCGCCCGAAGGCGAGGTTTCACACAGCCGGTCGAGCGCGCCGCGCGCCGCGCCGAGATGTACTTCCAGGCTGGGGCCTTCGGCGGCAAAGGAGCCGAAGACGAACCCGCGGTACTGCGCCACGCGGGGAACATGGCCCAGCCCCAGCTTGGACCGGTCCGCGCCGTCGTAACCGTTGGCGAAAGGGAATCCACGCAGCTGGCCGGTGTTGCTGAAGGTCCAGCCGTGGTACGGGCAGGTGAAGGAGCTGCGGTTGCCCTTCTGTTCCATGCACAACTGATTGCCGCGGTGGGCGCAACGGTTGAGCAGCAGGTTGATCTCGCCGTTGCGGTCGCGAGTCATCAACACCTGCTGCGGGCCGAGAACCTTCATCACGAAGTCGTTCGGCTTGGGCACCTCGCTGACGTGCCCGACATAGACCCAGGTGCGATACCAGATCTTCTCCAGCTCCGCCTGGAATATCGCCTCGTCCGAATACAGCGCGCCATGCACGCTGTCCGCCCGCACCATTTCACTCGCCGTCACCATGCTCCGCTCCCGTCGATGCTGGGCGCATGTTGCTTTGAGAACAACGCTACTTCATCGTCGCTTTCGACGATCTTGGCGGGACGGAAATGGAATCTCCGCTTATACAACGACTTGGGTTGATAGCCCGTAGAAATGGAAGCCGTGCATCGCCCTCGCAGTGTTGCTCCTATAACAACACTGATGCGCCACCCCTCGCTATTACTTTACACCGTAAATATACAGTGTTAATGTTCAGCCATGGCCAAGGCATTACTCAGTACCAACGAACGCGAGAGCATGCGGCAACGCCTGTCCGCCGCCGCCAACGAGATCTACCAGGATCAGGGGCTGGAAGCGGTGAGCTTCCGCAAGCTGGCCGACATGGTCGGCCTCAGCCACACCCTTCCTTATCTCTATTTCGAGAACAAGGAAGCGCTGCTGGCGCGGATGCGCCAGGATGCGTTGGGCCGCTTCGACCTGTTCCTGCGCGGCCGCGAAATCGCCGGCGAGTTGCCGCAGCAACGCCTCTACACACTCATCGCCGGCGTGGTGGAGTTCGTCAAGGAGCGCCCCAGCGATTACCTGTTGATCTTCTCGACGCACCAGCCGCCGCCCGACCGTTATCCCGACCTGCTGGCCGCGCGCCGGCACCTGTTCGACCACGTGGTAGAAGCGGTGAAGGCGTGCATCGACGCGGGCCTGATGGAAGGCGAAGCGCGCCAGGTCACGCACGGCTTCTGGGTGGCCCTGCACGGCCTGATGAGCCTGCATGTGGCCAACCAGCTGGTGCACGGCTATACGCTGGACGAACTGGTGTGGCCGATCATCGAGCGCATGTCCGGCCTCGGTCCGATGAATGCGCAGAGCCGTGGGGCACGACCCAGGGCGCAAGCCGCGCCGCGCGCGCGAAGCGCACGCAGGCAAGGCATTTAATCGTCGTTTTCGACGACTTCCGTATTGGACGGCAAACCTAGAATTCCGCTATCGCCAGGAGAATGTTCCCCATGAGCAAGGCCATCGTACCCCTCGACGCACTGACCCTGGAACAGAGAGCGCGCTTCAAGCAACTGACCAGCGCCCCGGCGATTTCCTGGCCCACGGCGATCTCCTGGGTGCTGCTGACCATCACCTTCCTCGGTACCTATTACTATTGCGGCACCGGACAGGTGCCGCTGTGGGTCGGCACCCTGCTCAACTCGCTGGTCGGTTACGTTTCCTTCAGCGTCATCCACGACTCGATCCACCGCGCCATCTCGTCCAATACCCGGGTCAACGACGGCATCGGCCAGATGGGCATGCTGATGGTGCTGCCCTATGTCGATGTCCGCCTGTTCCGCTGGGCGCACATCCTGCACCACCGCTTCGCCAGCGGCGAGCGCGATCCGGACAAGGTGCTGCACGGCGCCTGGTGGACCCTGCCCTTCCGCTGGATGGCGATCGACGCGATCTACTTCGTCTA
>JAQGNS010000371.1 GCA_028291705.1 Nevskia sp. | reverse complement strand
AGGGCGTTCACCGCCTTGTAGAAGCTGAGCATCTCCACCAGCGGCGTACAGGCCGGATGGTGCACCGCGCCGACCGGCAGGGCGCCGGGCATGGCCAGGTCGGCGCCGGCCACCCAGACGCGCGCGCCGCGCGCGCGGAATTCGCTGGCGGCCTCCAGCGTGCCTTGCAGGGTATCGTCCTGTTGCGTCAGGAACAGCAGGGGGAAATCGGGACCGACCAGGGTCATCGGTCCGTGCTTCACCTCGGCGGCGCTGAAGCCCTCGGCATGCAGGCCGCAGGTTTCCTTGAACTTGAGCGCGGCTTCCTGCGCGGCGGCCAGGCCGAAGCCGCGGCCGACAACGAACATGTTGCGGGTGTCGACCAGTCCATCCACCAGCGGCGACCAGTCCAGGTTCCAGGCGGTGCGCATCTGTTCCGGTACCGCGGCCAGCGCCTCGGTCAGCGCCGTATCGTCCTTCCAGCGCGAAGCAAGATGCAGGATGGCCGAGAGCGAGCAGATGTAGCTCTTGGTCGCCGCCACGCTCTGCTCGCTGCCGGCCTGCAGGGGAATGACCATGTGCGCGACTTCAGCCAGCGGCGATTCCTTGACGTTGACCAGGGCGACGACGCGCGCGCCGGCGCGCCGCGCGGCCTTGGCGTGGTTGACGATGTCGGAACTCTTGCCGGACTGCGAGATGGCCAGGTAGAGCACGCCGTCGAGTTTCTGCCGCGAGCCGTAGATCGAGCTGACCGAGGGCGAGGCCGAGGCAGTGACCAGGCCGAGCTGGGTCTCGAATACGTATTTGGCGAAGGTGGCGGCGTGGTCCGAGCTGCCGCGGGCGCAGGTGACGACGAAGCGCGGCGGGTACTTGTGCAGCATCGCCACCAGCTTGCCCATGGCCTCGTCGTTGCGCGCCAGCTGGTGCGCCACCGCGTCGATGGCCTCGTGGGTTTCCCGGTGCATCATGGTGGCATCGGGGGCGGGCAGGGGCGGTGTTTGCGCTGCTGGGGCTGGATTCATTGGAGGCTCAGTCGTTGTGCAGTTCGGCGACGAAGTCGTAGATGTCGCCGCGGTAATGGGAGCAGGTGAATTCGACCACGCGGCCGTCTTCGAGAAAGCCGCGGCGTTCGATCAGCAGACCGGGGCTGCCGACGGGCACACCGAGCAGGCGCGACTGTGCGGCGTCGAAAGCCACCGCGCGCAATCTCTGCAGGGCGCGGCTGGGACGGCAGCCGAGGCGGTCGAAGGCTTCGTAGAGCGAATGCTCGATCAGCGCGGGGTCGGGCAGCAGGGCGCGCGGAATAACGCTGCGCTCGATCGCCAATGGTTCGTCGCCGGCGAAGCGCAGGCGATGCAGGCGCACTACCCCCGCGCCGGGCGAAAGGTTCAGCGCCATCGCTTCCTCCGGCGTCACCGTGCCGGTGCCGCGGTCGAGGAATTGCGAACGCGGCTTCAGCCCGCGGGCGCGCAGGTCCTCGCTGAAACTGCTGAGCCGCGAAAAGGATTTGACGATGCGGTCGGCGACGAAGGTGCCGGCGCCCTGGCGCTGCACCAGCAGGCCGTCACTGACCAGTCCGGTGATGGCCTTGCGCACGGTGACGCGGGATAGCTGCAGCAGCCTGGCCAGTTCGCGTTCGCTGGGCAGGGCCTGACCCGATGCCGCCGCGCCGCTTTCGATGGTGTGGCGGATGGCGCGGCGCAGGCTCATGTAGGCCAGGCCGTGTTCCGGCTGTCGTTCCAGGCCGAGGGTGCGGTAGGCGTCGAGCAGAGTGGCTTCCATACCAATAAGATACCACTACAATACCAATCTGCTCAACAATGGCGAATCCGGGTGCTGGGGGCGGCCTGGATTTGAAGGTGCTGGAGAAAGGCTTTCACTAGTCCCAGGAGCACTCTGAGTCCAGATGGTACAGGCGCGGGCGGAGCGCCGGCCAGGAATACTCCATACCCGCATGGTATTTCAGTGGTATTGCCAAGGCAGCAGGCAGGCGCCGCCCTGGAGCCGGCTTCCCGGCGGTAAACCTGGCCGGCTTACGCCTGCCGTGGCCGCCGGGCGCGGGCGGCGGCTGGTGCGACCGGTTCGGTATTGGCCGGCCGCTGCCGCAGCGGCGCCGTGGAGCCGCGCACCACCAACTGCGGGCTGAAGCCCTCATTCGGCGGCAACGGTCCTTCGGGCTCGCCTTCCTTGGCCGACAGGCCCGCGATCAGTCGCAGCGCGGCGGAGCGCGCGATCTCTTCGGTGGCCTGCTTGGCGGTGGTCAGCGCCGGCCAGGAATGCTTGGAAAAAGGGCTGTCCTCGAAGCCGGCGACGGAGAGGTCGAATGGCACGTCCAGCCCGCTCGACTTGGCCGCGGCGATGACGCCGGCGGCGATCTCGTCGTTGGAGCCGAACACCGCGGTGGGGCGGTCGGGCACGGCGAGCAGTTTGCGGCCGCCGCGGAAGCCGTCGTCGAAGGAGTAGTCGCCTTCGACGATCAGCTGCTTGTCCAGGGCGATGCCGTAATCCTTCAACGCGCTCTCGTAGCCCTTGTAGCGTTCCCAGCTGGAGCGATGCGACTTGCCGCCCCAGAGGAAGCCGATGCGGATGTGGCCGAGCTGGATCAGGTGCTCGGTGATGTCGTAGGCGGCGTCGCGGTCGTCGACGAAGACGCAGGGGAATTCGTCGTGTGGGTCTTCGGCGGCCGAGATGATGCGCACGAATTTGATGTTGTTGGCGGCGAGGAACTGGATGATCTCGGTGCGCTCGGACATCGGCGGCGCCAGCACCAGACCGGCCAGGCGCGAGCGCTGGGCCAGTTCCACCAGTTCTTCACCCAGCCGGGGCGAGGATGAGTTGCAAGGGTGGATCTGCAGGCCGAACCAGCGTTCGCGGCAGGCCGAGAGCACGCCGTTCTGCACGCTGATGACGTAGTAGGGATTGGGGTTGTCGTAGACCAGGCCGATGGCATAGGAGCGGGCGCTGCGCAGGCTGCGCGCCGACAGGTCGGGCTGGTAGTTGAGGTCGGCGATGGCCTGCAGCACGCGGTTGCGGGTTTCCTCGCGCACCGAGGTTTCGTGGTTGATCACTCGCGAAACCGATTTGAGGGAAACCTTGGCCCGCTTGGCTACGTCGCGAATGGTGCTTCTTTTGGCCATCTTCTAAGAGCCTATAACACGATGAATCACGCCTGCGACGGAGGTCATTTTTGCGCAGTGCAAGTCGGACGGGGCGCGGCATGGTGATTCCATGCAAGCACCGGCCGGCGCAGCAATGCGCAAAAATGGCCCCGTCCCGGAGGGTTGCGCCCAAAATCGCGCCATGCTGCGTTGTCAGGCTGAGCCATGGAGTCACCATGGCTCAGCCCTCCGCCTTGCCTGACGCGATTTTGGGCGGCAACGCAGGTGTGATTCATCGTGTTATAGGCTCTTTTGATCGCGTTCCCATGAGCGTCGTGCCGCGCCCACCGGGGCCGCGACCGTCTCCCGGCGATTTCCGGCGCTTGCCGCGCATCGCGTGGATCGGCACGGGTCAGGGACCGTCGACAATCGCGCCCAGTATATTCGCTTTTGCCGCAGCCTTGGCTCAGCGCCCAGGCTGGCCGATGCGATGACCGCGCAGCGAGTAGTACAGGATGTACAGGTAGCAGGGCGCCATGATGCACAGGAACACGGTCTGGAACGGTAGCTGTTCCTTCAGGGTGGCGAACAGGCGCGGGATCAGCGCGCCGCCGGCGATGCCCATGACCAGCAGGGCCGAGCCTTTCTCGGTGAAGCGGCCCAGGCCGGTGATGGCCAGCGGCCAGATCACCGGCCACATCAGCGCATTGGCCAGGCCCAGCGCGGCGACGAAGCCGACCGAGACGTAGCCGCTGCTGAGCCAGGCGCAGGCGGTGAAGACCACGCCGAGCACCGCCGAGATGGTCAGGCCCTGGGCCTGGGTGATGAAACGCGGGATGGCGAACATGCCGGCGACGTAGCCGCACAGCATCGCCGACATGGTCAGCGCGGTGAAGTACTTGGTCTCGCCGGTGGGCAGGCCGAAGCCCTTGCCGTAGGCGCCGATGGCATCGCCCGCCATCACTTCCACGCCGACGTAGAGGAACAGGCACAGCACGCCCAGCCACAGGTGCGGAAACTGGAAGATGCTGGTGCGCTCCTGCGGCGCGCCTTCGCTGCGCACCTGTACGTTCACTTCGGAGGCGCGGATTTCCGGCAGCGGCGAACGCAGGATCCACAGCGCCAGCAGGACCAGGATGCCGGCCATCACCATGTAGGGCGCGTGCACCTTGGCGGCGAATTCGTTGAGCAAGGCCTCGCGCGTCTGCGGATCGCCGGCGTTGCGCACCTGCTGCTCGATGAGGTCGACGCCGCTGAGCACGGTGCTGCCGATCACCAGCGGGCTGATGATGCCGGCGGTCTTGTTGCAGATGCCCATCAGGCTGATGCGCTGCGCCGCGCTTTCGATCGGACCGAGGATGCTGATGTAGGGGTTGGAAGCGCACTGCAGCAGCGACAGGCCGGAGCCGATGATGAACAGCCCCGCCAGCGCGCCGGGGTAATTGCGCGCGGTGGCGAAGGTGCCGAAAGTGAAGGCGCCGACCGCCATCACCGACAGGCCCAGCGCCATGCCTTTCTTCATGCCGGTACGTTCGAGGATCCAGGCCGAGGGCAGGGCGAGGAAAAAGTAGGACAGGTAGAACGCGGTGGTCACCAGGAAGGCCTTCGCATCCGTATCCAGGTCGAAGGCCAGCTTGACGAAGGTGATCAGCGGGCCGTTGAGCCAGGTGACGAAACCGAAGATGAAGAACAGCGTGCCGATGATGATGGTCGGCGCCAGCGGTGAGCGCTCTTCGCGCGTCGCCATCTGCATTGCGTTCATGGTCCCGATCTCCCCTCTTGTGTTTGCCGGTGTATCGCTGCGGTCTTGCCCGATTATCAATTGCGAATGAAATAAGAGCAACGTTGTCATCGTTGTCTTGCTTTCGTTATTGCGTGGATCGGGGTTTTGCGCGCGCCGAACCTGGGCGGAC
>JAQGNS010000325.1 GCA_028291705.1 Nevskia sp. | reverse complement strand
TAGGCCCCGGCGATCGTCGTGAAATAGCATAGCTTCTGCTGGATCGCCGCGGCGCGGATCGAATGCGATTCCTCGATCGACTTCTTGCCTTCGGTGGTATTGGCGATGAACTGGATCTCGCCGTTCTTGATCATGTCGACGCAGTGCGGACGGCCTTCCTTGACCTTGTTGACGCCCTCGCAGGCCACGCCCGCGGCCTGGATGGCGGCGGCGGTGCCGTGGGTGGCGAAGATGCGGAAGCCCTTGGCCGCCAGCAGGCGCGCCAGGTCGATGGCCTTGGGCTTGTCGCCGTCGCGCACGCTGAGGAAGGCGCTGCCGCCGCTCGGCACGATCATGCCGGCCGCCAGCAGGGCCTTGTTGAAAGCTTCGCCGAAGTGCTTGCCCACGCCCATCACCTCGCCGGTGGAGCGCATTTCCGGGCCCAGCAGCGGATCGACGCTGGGGAACTTGGCGAAGGGGAACACCGATTCCTTGACCGAGAAGTACGGCGGCGTGATCTCGGTGCGCACGCCCTGCTCGGCCAAGCTCTTGCCAGCCATGCAGCGCGCGGCGATCTTGGCCAGCGGGCGGCCGGTGGCCTTGGAGACGAAGGGGCTGGTGCGCGAAGCGCGCGGGTTCACTTCCAGCAGGTACAGGGTGTCGCCCTGCAACGCCAGCTGGGCATTCATCAGGCCCACCACGTTCAGCGCCCGCGCCAGCTTGTCGATCCACAGGCGGATCTCGTCGAGCACATGCGGCTGCAGGCTGTAGGCCGGCAGCGAGCAGGCGGAATCGCCCGAGTGCACGCCGGCCTGCTCGATGTGTTCCATGATGCCGCCGATGACCACGTCGGTGCCGTCGGCCAGGGCGTCGACGTCGATCTCGATGGCGTTGCCGAGGAAGCGGTCGAGCAGCACCGGCGAATCGTTGGAGACCTTCACCGCCTCGGTCATGTAGCGCTTGAGGTCGTCGTCGTCATGCACGATTTCCATGGCGCGGCCGCCCAGCACGTAGGACGGGCGCACCACCAGCGGGTAGCCCACTTCCTGCGCCGCGGCCAGGGCCTGCTTCTGCGAGCGGGCGGTGGCGTTGGGCGGCTGGCGCAGGTCCAGCTTCTGCACCAGCTGCTGGAAGCGCTCGCGGTCTTCCGCCAGGTCGATCGAATCCGGGCTGGTGCCGATGATCGGCGCGCCGGCCGCTTCCAGGGCCTGCGCCAGCTTCAGCGGGGTCTGGCCGCCGAACTGCACGATGACGCCCTTGGGCTTCTCGAGGTCGATGATTTCCATCACGTCCTCGAAAGTCAGCGGCTCGAAGTAGAGGCGATCCGAGGTGTCGAAATCGGTCGACACAGTCTCCGGATTGCAGTTGATCATGATGGTTTCGTAACCATCCTCGCGCAGCGCCATCGCCGCGTGCACGCAGCAGTAGTCGAACTCGATGCCCTGGCCGATGCGGTTGGGACCGCCGCCGAGCACGATGATCTTGTCGCGCTGCGTCACCTGCGCCTCGCATTCCTCGTCGTAGCTGGAATACAGGTAGGCGGTGGAGGACGGGAACTCGGCGGCGCAGGTGTCGACGCGCTTGTACACCGGGCGGATGCCCAGCTTGTGCCGGCGCGCACGCACCGAGCTTTCCTTGATGTTAAGCAGCGCGGCCAGGCGGCGGTCGGCGAAGCCGAGCTGCTTGTAGCGGCGCAGGTCGGCCTTGCCCAGCGTGCTGATCTTCTGCTGCCGGATCTCGGCCTCGGTGGCGATCAACTCCTGGATCTGCTCCAGGAACCACCAGTCGATCTTGGAGGTGCGATACACCTCTTCCAGGCTCATGCCGGCGCGGAAAGCGTCGCCGACGAACCACAGGCGCTTGGCCCGCGGGATCGCCAGTTCCTGGCGAATGCTGGTCAGGCTGGTCTCGGAGTAGACGCCATGCTCGGAGGCGACCTGCGGCTCGAAGCCGTCGGAACCGGTTTCCAGGCCGCGCATGGCCTTCTGCAGCGATTCCTGGAAGTTGCGGCCGATGGCCATCACCTCGCCCACCGACTTCATCTGCGTGGTCAGACGCGAATCGGCCTGCGGGAACTTCTCGAAGGTGAAGCGTGGAATCTTGGTGACGACGTAGTCGATCGACGGTTCGAACGAGGCCGGGGTGACGCCGCCGGTGATCTCGTTGCGCAGCTCGTCCAGGGTGTAGCCCACCGCCAGCTTGGCGGCGACCTTGGCGATGGGGAAGCCGGTGGCCTTGGAGGCCAGTGCCGAGGAGCGCGACACGCGCGGGTTCATCTCGATCACGATCATGCGCCCGTCGTCCGGGTTGATCGCGAACTGCACGTTGGAGCCGCCGGTATCCACCCCGATCTTGCGCAGCACCGCGACGGACGCGTTGCGCATGATCTGGTATTCCTTGTCCGTCAGCGTCTGCGCCGGGGCCACGGTGATGGAGTCGCCGGTGTGGACGCCCATCGGATCGAAATTCTCGATCGAGCAGATGATGATGCAGTTGTCCTTGCGGTCGCGCACCACCTCCATCTCGAACTCTTTCCAGCCGAGCAGCGATTCCTCGATCAGCACCTCGGTGGTCGGCGACAGGTCGAGGCCGCGGTTGACGATCTCCTCGAACTCCTCGACGTTGTAGGCCACGCCGCCGCCGGAACCGCCCATGGTGAAGCTGGGGCGGATGATCACCGGGTAGCCGATCTGCGTCTGGATGACGCGCGCTTCCTCGATGCTGTGGGCCACGCCGGAGCGGGCCGAGCCGAGGCCGATCTCGGTCATGGCGTCGCGGAACTTGAGACGGTCCTCGGCCAGGTCGATGGCGTGCTCGTTGGCGCCGATCAGCTCGACCTGGTACTTCTCCAGCACGCCGTTATGCGCCAGGTCCAGCGCGCAATTCAGCGCGGTCTGGCCGCCCATGGTCGGCAGCAGCGCGTCCGGGCGCTCCTTCTCGATGATGCGAGCCACCGTCTGCCAGCGGATCGGCTCGATGTAGGTGGCGTCGGCCATCTCCGGGTCGGTCATGATGGTGGCCGGATTGGAATTGACCAGGATCACCCAGTAGCCTTCCTCGCGCAGCGCCTTGCAGGCCTGCGCGCCGGAGTAGTCGAACTCGCAGGCCTGGCCGATGACAATCGGCCCGGCGCCGATGATCAGGATGCTTTTTAGGTCTGTGCGTTTCGGCATTTCAGCTCATTCTCGGAAAACTAGTTCACGCTGGCGGTGGCCAGCTTCACGCCGAAGCCGACGAAGGCGGCGCCGGCGCCGCCGGTCAGGGCGGTGCGGGTGCGGCGCCAGCGACGGAAAGCCGCGGCCAGGCGGGCGCCGCTGAAGATCAGCGCGCTCAGGTAAAGGAAGCTCAGGCACTGCGCGATCACGCCGAGGATGGCGAAGGACAGGGCCTTGTGGCCGTAGGCCGGATCGACGAACTGGATGAAGAAGGCGATGAAGAACAGGATCGCCTTGGGGTTGATCAGGCTGATGCCCAGTGCCCGGCGCAGCGGGTTGCCTTCGGCGGCAGGCAGCTCCGGGGCGGCCCCTTCGGGATCGGCCGGGGTAGCCAGGCGGCCCTTCCAGGCGGCGATCAGCAGCTTCGTGCCCAGGTAGGCCAGATAGGCGCCGCCGGTGCATTTGAGCAGCATGAACAGCGCGGGATAGGCTTTGAGCAGCGAGGCCACGCCAGCCGAGGCCAGCACCATCAACACCGCATCGCCCATGAATACGCCGCAGGCGGCACGATAGCCGGCGCGCACGCCGCGTCGTGCCGCGGTGCTGAGCACGAACAGCGAGTTCGGTCCCGGCAGCAGGATGACGATGATCGCACCGATCACGTAGGTCGGCAGGTGGATGACACCGAAGAAGCTCTCGCTCATGCGCGATGCGCCTCGATCAGCTGCACGAACTTGTCGAACAGGTAGCCGACATCATGCGGGCCGGGACTGGCTTCCGGGTGGCCCTGGAAGCTGAAAGCCGGCGCGTCGAGCAGACGGAGGCCCTGGTTGGAGCCGTCGAACAGCGAGCGGTGAGTGATCACGGCGTTGGCAGGCAGCGTCGCCTCGTCCACCGCGAAGCCGTGGTTCTGGCTGGTGATCAGCACATTGCCGGACTCGAGGTCCTGCACCGGGTGGTTGGCGCCGTGGTGGCCGAACTTCATCTTCAGCGTCTTGCCGCCGGCGGCGATGCCGAGGATCTGGTGCCCCAGGCAAATGCCGAACAGCGGCGTCTTGCGCGCCAGGAACTCGCGGGTGGCGTCGATGGCGTAGGTGCAGGGCTCGGGATCGCCGGGGCCATTGGACATCATCACCCCGTCCGGCTTGAGCGCCAGCACGTCCGCCGCGCTGGTCTGCGCCGGCACCACGGTGATGCAGCAGCCGCGGTCGGTGAGCATGCGCAGGATATTGCGCTTGATGCCGAAGTCGTAGACCACCACGTGGCGCTCGCCACCGCTGTGCTCGGTCTCGACGTTGGTCTCCAGCTTCCAGGAGCCGCGCGTCCAGGTGTAGGGCTCGGTGACGCTGACTACCTTGGCCAGGTCCATGCCCTTGAGGCCGGGGAAGGCGCGGGCGCGCTTCAGCGCCTCTTTCTCGGTCGCTTCCGGGCCGGCCAGGATGCAGCCGTTCTGGGCACCCTTGTCGCGCAGGATGCGGGTCAGGCGGCGCGTGTCGATGCCAGCGACGGCGACCACATTTTGGTCGTGCAGGTACTGCCGGAAGTCCTTGCGCGAGCGCCAGGAACTGGCCGGGCGCGGCACTTCGCGCAGCACCAGGCCGGCCAGCTGCACCTTTTCGGACTCGGCGTCCTCGTCATTGGTGCCGACATTGCCGATATGCGGATAGGTCAGCGTGACGATCTGCTCGCGGTAGGAGGGATCGGTGAGGATCTCCTGGTAACCGGTCATGGCGGTGTTGAACACCACTTCGCCGACGGTACTGCCGTCGATACCAATGGAAACACCCCGAAAAACACTGCCGTCAGCGAGTGCAAGCAGGGCCGGGGTTGTAGGCGTCATCGGTCCGTGGTCTTCCTGAAGAATGGGGCGGTGCACACAAGAAAGGGGGCTTGCGCCCCCTTTGCAGGATTAAGTCGGCATTTTACCTGCCCCAAGGCAGAGCGTCCACGCTTGAGATTGGACCTGACCGATATATTTGCTGAGCAACGGCCTATTCCGGTCAATTTGCTGAAAAAAACATCAAAAGGGCCTATTGGGTCAGCGACAACCGGAAACGGCCGGGAAATGACGGGATCGCCCCTCGCCCGCCGCCCAACACGGCCGGGTGGGGTAAACCCGCCGGCACGCGTCTCCTTCCACAGAGGCCGCGCCGCCGTGGTGCGCACAACCGGGAAACGAACTTGAGAATCGCGCCGCTCGCACTGCTGCTGACCCTGGGCGTCCAGGCCACCGCCCACGCCACCATCTATGAAGTTAAGGCGACGCCCGCCACGGTACACCGCGGCTTCTTCGATGCCTCGCTCAAGCCGATCCTGACGGTGGACTCCGGCGATACCATCCGGCTGGAAACGGCCACCGGCAATCCCCGCTACTTCGAGAAGCTGGGCGTTCCGAAGGACAAGATTCCGCCGGAGCTGTACGCGGCCTTCGCCGATGTCGACAACGACGGCCGCGGCGACCATACCCTGGATGGCCCCATCGCCATACGCGGCGCCGAACCGGGCGACACCCTGGAAATCCGCATCATCAAGGTGGACGTGCGCTTTCCCATCGCCGGACAGGGCTTCCGCCCGGGCAAGGGCGTGCTGCCGGACGAGTTCAACTACCAGAAGGACAAGGTGGTGTGGATCGATCTGAAGAAGCGCAGCATCGAGTACGCACCGGGCGTGGAAGTGCCGATCAAGCCGTTCTGGGGCGTGATTGGCGTGGCCCCGGAAGCCAGCCGTGGCCGAGTTCCCAGCGGGCCGCCCGATGTCTTCGGCGGCAACCTCGACAACCAGGAACTGGGCGCTGGCAGCATCCTGTTCCTGCCGGTGCAGGCCCACGGGGGCCTGCTTTCGATCGGCGACGGCCATGCCGTGCAGGGTGAAGGCGAAGTGGCCCTGTCGGCGGTGGAAACCTCGCTCAAGGGCGAAGTCCAGGTGATCCTGCACAAGGGCATGCACCTCAAGACCCCGCGGGCGGAGACGCCGACGGACTACATGAGCATCGGCCTGAGCCCCGATCTCAACGAGGCCGCGCGCCTGGCCACCAGCGACATGGTGGATTTCCTCGCCACCGTGAAGGGCATCCCGCGCGACGACGCTTACCTGCTGTGCAGCGCCGCGATGAAGCTGATCGTCGCCGAGGCGGTGGACGGCACCAAGGAAGTGAAAGCGGAGATTCCCAAGTCGATCTTCCACAAGTAGGGCCCCCCGCTGGACCCGCCGGCGGGATTGCCGCTCAGAACAGCCCCATCTGGTCCCCCACCGCCGGGGGCACCCGGAATGCGGCGGTATTGGACCCCTCCCCGCCCCGGTCCAGGCCGTAGCGCCGCCGCGCCAGTGCGAAGCGCTTGGCGATCAACTCGGCGAACTGCCCGGAACCGCGCATGCGGCTGCCGAATTCCGCCTGGTAGTCCTTGCCGCCGCGCGACTGGTTGATCAGGCTCATGACGTGCGCCGCCCGCAACGGCATATGCGCCTCCAGCCATTCGCGGAACAGCGCCTTCAATTCGTAAGGCAGGCGCAACAACACGTAACTGGCGGTGCTGGCGCCCGCCTCCGCCGCGGCTTCCAGCACCCGCTCCAGCTCGGCGTCGTTGACGCAGGGAATCACCGGCGAAAACATCACCCGCACCGGGATGCCGGCGGCACTGAGCTTGCGCATCACCCGCAGCCGCGCCTGCGGCGAACTGGCGCGCGGCTCCAGGGTGCGCTTCAGTTCCGGCTCCAGCGTAGTGAGGGTGATGCCGACGCTGACCAGCCGGTCGCGCGCCAGGTCCATCAGTAGGTCGAGGTCGCGCTCGATCATGGAACCCTTGGTGATGATGCCCACCGGATGGCGGAAGCGCGCCAGCACCTGCAGGATGCTCCGCGTCACTTCCAGCCTGCGCTCGATCGGCTGGTAGGGATCGGTATTGGCGCCCAGGGAGATGTTCCGCACCTGGTAGCCCGGCTTGCGTAATTCCTGGTCTAGCAGTTCCGCCGCGTTGGGCTTGTAGAACAGCTTGCTTTCGAAATCCAGCCCGGGCGAGAGGTTCAGGTACGCATGGCTGGGGCGGGCATAGCAGTAGATGCAGCCGTGCTCACAGCCTTTATAGGGGTTGATCGACTGGTCGAAGCCGATGTCCGGCGAGTCATTGCGGCTGATGATGGATTTGGCCCGCTCGGGCGTCACCGTGGTCTTGAAGGGCGGCAACTCTTCCTCGATGGTGCCCCAGCCATCGTCCACCCGCGCCGTGTCCCGGGACTCGAAGCGGCCCGGTGGCCGGAGAGCGGTACCGCGACCTTTGATGGGCTGAACCATGGCAGGGACTACTATACAAAAGTACAGTTACCCTGACAATACTAAATCCTCGCTCAAGCCTTCTTGCGGCACACCAGCAGCACTTCGTCGACACCCTCGGTCGCCACCATGCCGGGCACCAGCGCCAGCGGTTTCTGGAAGTACAGAGCCAGAGGCATTCCCACCCGGTTGTACCACCACATGGCCCGCTCGCGCCGGTTCACCAGGTACCACATGCCCAGGTCGAGCAGGCGCGAAGGACGCGGCTGCATGCCGTACACGGCGCTCTGCTCCAGCGTCAGCCCATGCGCTTCCAATTTGGCCAACAGCAGCGCAGGTTCATAACGGCGGCGGTGCCCGACCAGATCATCGAAAGCGGTCCAGGCCTCGGGATGCAGCGGCACCGACAGCAGCAGCACCGCACCGGACGCCGCGACCCGCACCAGCTCGGACAGGGCGCGCTCGTCGTCCTCGACATGCTCGACCACGTCCAGGGCACAGACCAGATCGAAGGCCTGGTCGGGAAACGGGATCGCGCCGATCAGCCCCTGCGCCACGCTGGCGCCGCTGTCGCGCAGAACCCGCAATGCCTCCGGGCTGAGATCGACGAAGCGTGTTTCCTCCAGCGGCAGGCGCGGCCTCAGCCCGGGCGCCACTTCCAATCGGCGCGGGGCGCTCTCAATCAAGGCGCTGACCAGCGGCCAGGTATTGAAGCGTTGCGGGGGCACCAGCCGCGCGGTACTCCACAGGGCACCGTAGAAGCGCTCGTTGACCCGCCGCAGCCCGGCTTCGTCGCGCACCGCCGGTACCGGGAGGTTCACGTCCGCGCCGCATCCTTCAGCGCATCGCCGGTGAGGCGGCAGATACGCCAGTCGTCCATCACGTCCGCGCCCAGGCTCCGGTAAAAGCCGATGGCGGGCTGGTTCCAGTCCAGTACCGACCATTCCATGCGCTCGCAGCCGCGCTCCACCGCCAGCCGCGCCAGGTGCAGCAGCAGGGCCTTGCCGTAACCGCTGCCGCGATGCGCCGGCTCGACAAACAGGTCTTCCAGGTAAAGGCCGGGGCAGGCGCGGAAGGTGGAGTAGTTGTGGAAGAACACGGCGAAGCCCACCGCCCTGCCCTCCAGACAGCCCAGCACCGCCTCCGCCGCGGGACGCTCGCCGAACAGCGAGCGGCGCAGCTTTTCTTCGCTGGCGATCACTTCGTGTTCGAGCTTCTCGTACTCAGCCAGGCCGCGGATCAGGCGCAGGATTTCCGGCACGTCTTCGATGGTGGCGCTGCGGATCTGCAGGGGCATAGGTCTATATCTCCACCTGGAACCCAAGCTCGACGATATCTTCAGGCGGCAGGTGATAGAAGGCGGTGTTGCGCATGGCATTGCGCGACAGGAACACAAACAGATGCCGGCGCCAGGGCCACCAGGCGCTGACCTTCTGCGCCGGAATCAGGGTTTCACGGCCGACGTAGTAGGTGATGTTGTCCTCATCGATCGGCAGGCCCAGTTTCTCGCACAGGCGCAGCGCCACCGGGATGTTGGGCGTCTGCATGAAGCCGTAGCGGACCAGCACGCGGGTGATGCCTGGCGACACCCCGATCAGCTGCAGCCGCTCGGTACCCGGCACGCGCGGCTCGTCGCTGGTCAGCACAGTGAGCAGCAGCACTTCATGCTGCAGCACGCGATGCCGCTTCAGATGGCGGAACACATTCGGCGACACCAGGCCCTGCGCCGAGAAGAACACCGCGGTGCCGGGGATGCGGTACGGCGGATCGTGTTCGATTTCCTGCGCCAGTTCGATCGCCGGCCGCGCCTGCTGGCCCCATTTCAAACCCAGCACGCGGCGCCCGCTGGCCCAGGCGAACATCACCGAGAACGCCAGGATCGCGGTGATGACCGGATACCAGCCGCCGTCCGCGATCTTGGCCAGGTTCGACGCGAAGAAGGAGATGTCGAAGATCAGCAGGAAGGCGGCCAGGAACCCGACCAGCATCGGATGCCAGTCGTAGCGGCGCGCCACGAAGAACGCCAGCACCGTGGTGATGACCATGGTCGCTGACACGGCGATGCCGTAAGCCGAGGACAGCGCATCGGAAGACTTGAAACCCAGCACCAGCCCCAGCGTGGCCAGCATCAGCAGCCAGTTGACGAAGGGAATGTAGATCTGGCCCTGCTCGTCGGACGAGGTCTGCACGATGTCCAGCGGCGGCAGCTGGCGCAGCTGCACCAGCTGCCGCGTCAGCGAGAAGGTGCCGGAGATCACCGCCTGCGAGGCGATCACCGTGGCGGCGGCGGCCAGGATCACCAGCGGGTAGATCGCCCAGGACGGCGCCAGGTGGTAGAACGGCTGGTGCGCCTCTTGCGGATCGCCCAGCACCAGCGCGCCCTGGCCGAAGTAATTGAGCAGCAGTGCCGGCAGCACCAGGCAGAACCAGGCGTAGCGGATCGGGCTGCGGCCGAAATGACCCATGTCGGCATACAGCGCCTCGCCGCCGGTCACCGCCAGGAACACCGAGCCGAGGACGGCGAATCCGGCGAAGCCGTGCCGCAGGAAATAATCCACCGCATGCCAGGGATTGGCCGAGCGCAGCACTTCCGGATGGTGCAGGATGCCCCTCACGCCGAGCGCGCCGATGACCAGGAACCAGACAATCAGCACCGGCCCGAACACAGCACCGATGCCGCCAGTGCCGCGCGCCTGCAGCACGAACAGGGCGATCAGCAGCACCATGGTGATGGGAATGACGTAGGGCTGGAACTCCGGCGTGGCGACATTCAGTCCTTCCACCGCGCTGAGCACCGAGATGGCCGGCGTGATGGTGCCATCGCCGTAGAGCAGCGCGCCGCCGAACAGGCCCAGCATCATCAGCAGGTAGCGCCCGGTGCCGGGCTTGGCCTTCCAGGGATTGAGCAGCGCCACCAGGGCGATGATGCCGCCCTCGCCGTGGTTGTCGGCGCGCATCACGAACACCAGGTACTTGAGCGAAATCACCAGAATCAGCGACCACACGATCAGCGACAGCACGCCCAGCACATTGGCCGGATCGGGCGTGACGTGGCCGTCGCCGAAGAAGCACTCGCGCAGGGCGTAGATCGGACTGGTGCCGATATCGCCATAGACCACGCCGAGCGCACCGATGCTGAGCTGCAGCGTCTCTTTCTTCGAGTTCTGTTCCATGCCCGCCGCTTCCATCTGCGGGAATCGCCCCGCCACGATGCCCGCTCCAGCCGACTACTTCAGGCCCAGCACATCCTGCATGTCGTACAAGCCGGCCGGACGCCCGGCCAGCCACACCGCCGCGCGCAGGGCGCCGCGGGCGAAATTGGTCCGGCTGCTGGCCTTGTGGCTGATCTCCACGCGCTCGCCCTCGCCGAGGAACATCACCGTGTGATCACCCACCACGTCGCCGCCGCGCACCGTGGCGAAGCCGATGGTGTTGCCGTCGCGCGCGCCGGTGTGGCCTTCACGGCCATAGATGGCGCAGTCCTCCAGCTTGCGGCCCAGCGCATCCGCCACCGCCTCGCCCATGCGCAGCGCGGTACCAGACGGCGCATCGACCTTGTGCCGGTGGTGCGCCTCGACGATCTCCACGTCATAGCCCTCGCCCAGCGTCTGCGCGGCGATGCGCAGCAGACGCAGGCAGACATTGACGCCGACGCTGTAGTTGGCGGAGAAACACACGGGAATGGTCTTCGCCGCTTCGGCGATGGCCGCCTTCTGCCCGGCGTCGAGGCCGGTGGTGCCGATCACCAGTCCCTTGCGCTGGCCCAGGCAGGCTTCCAGCGCCGCCATGGTGCCGTCGGGGCGGGTGAAGTCAATCACCACATCCACGCCCGGCAGCGCCGCCGGAAGGTCCGCGCCGAGCAGCACACCGCTCTCCGGCAGGCCGGCCAGTACCGAGGCATCGCGCCCCAGGTCGGCGGCGCCGGCGCGATCCAGCGCGGCGGCAAGGCTCGCCTGCGGTTCTGCGGCCAGGGTCTGGATCAGGGCGCGGCCCATGCGGCCGGCGGCGCCCAGGATGGCTACTCGGGTCATTGGAATGGTTGTTGGTGTAGTCGCCGCCATTATAAGTAGCTGACCGTCGAACTGTATTGCGCGTTCCGCGCCCGCCCG
>JAQGNS010000281.1 GCA_028291705.1 Nevskia sp. | reverse complement strand
GCCCGCGCCGAAGGATGCGGCCAAGCCGGCCGCCCAGCCGGCCACGCCCAAGGTTCCGCAGTAAGCAGCAAATAATCCCGCCGGCCGCAGAGACAAGCGGCCTCGGCGGGATTAGAATTCACCCCCCATTTGCCGACGTGGCGGAATTGGTAGACGCACTACCTTGAGGTGGTAGCGGGGAAACCCGTTCGAGTTCGAGTCTCGACGCCGGCACCAGTTACGAAAACCCCCGCTCCATGCGGGGTTTTTTGTTTTTATGGCGGGGGATTCTCCGAACCGCTTTCCCGGTATCTGGCAACTCTGTCGATCAGTCAGCGGGACGGCTGAGTTGATGGTCCAGGCCAAATGAAGTGTGAGGCCGATCCATGCGACCCGGCCTTTCCCTCGAGCATTGGTTGCAGTGCACCAAGGGCGGGGGTGGTGCCGTGTAGCGGGGTGCTGTGGCCTGATCGGAGAGGGTGAAAACCCATATCCTCAATGCCCCGTTGATCAAACGTTAAATGCTTGATTCATCGGGCATCTTGAATATTCGCGGAGCGCCTCAAATTAGTGCCCTGATGCAATGATTTGGAGCGGAATTTTCCTTGCCTGTGCATGGCCGGTCCATTACAATAGCGGACTCAGTGGTGCGGGGTGGAGCAGTCTGGCAGCTCGTCGGGCTCATAACCCGAAGGTCGTAGGTTCGAATCCTACCCCCGCTACCAATTCTGGTGATTTGGTGCATGTGCCAGGCCCCTTGAGGGCCTTTTTTGTTTGTTTTGGTTCGTCATAAACATTTATCTGGTTCGAGATAATCAAACAGGAGGTTATCGGTGCTGCGTGAGCGCTTGACCGCCCTGCTGGAGCCCGTCATAGCCGACCTTGGCTATGAGCTGGTATTGCTCGAATTCAGTCCCAACAAAAGCTCCGCCATGCTGCGCCTGTTCATCGACGGCGCCGACGGCATCAACCTGGACGATTGCGCCAAGGTCAGCCGCGAAGTCGCGGCGACCCTCGACGTCGAGGATCCGATCCGGCAGAGCTATCAACTGGAAGTGTCTTCGCCCGGTATGGATCGTCCGCTGGTGAAGCCTGAGCATTTCCTGCGTTTCCGCGGCGAGTTGGTACGCATCGAGACCCTGGCTCCGATGGCGGGCAACCGTCGCCGCTTCCGCGGCACCCTGCTGGAAGCGACCGATCGCGATGTGACGCTGCAGATGCCGGAAGGTCCGGTGACGCTGGCGTACGCCGATATCGAAAAGGCGCGGCTGGTGCCGAATTTCGAAAACACGAGTTCCGAGAAAGAATAAGGGCCGATTGATGAACAAGAATGTATTGCTCATGGTTGACGTCGTCTCCAACGAGAAGGGCGTCGAGCAGGAGATCATCTTCGAAGCACTGGAAGCGGCCCTGGCCTCGGCCAGCAAGGAACACTACGGCGCCGACTGGGACATCCGCGTCTCCATCGACCGCGAGACCGGCGATTACGAGACCTATCGCCGCTGGACCGTGGTGGACGACGAGGACGAGAACTTCGAAACCCCGGTCCGCCAGACCCTGCTGGCGCGCGCCCTGGAAACCATGCCTGACGCCAAGCCCGGCGATGTGCGCGAGGAATCGCTGCCGTCGATCGAGTTCGGCCGCATCGGCGCGCAGAAGGCCAAGCAGGTCATCTTCCAGCGCGTGCGCGATGCCGAGCGCTCCCGCGTGGTGGACGCCTACAAGGAACGCGTCGGCGAGTTGATGACCGGCCTGGTCAAGCGCATCGAGCGCGGTGCCGTCATCGTCGACCTGGGCGGCACCACCGAGGCCATCATCCCGCGCGAGCACGTGATTCCGCGCGAGCCGGTGCGTCCGGGCGACCGCGTCCGCGGTTACCTCTATGAAGTGAGCCCGCAGACGCGCGGCCCGCAGCTGTTCCTGTCGCGCACCAGCCCCAAGTTCCTGATGGAGCTGTTCAAGCTGGAAGTGCCGGAAATCGCCCAGGGCCTGATCGAGATCAAGGGCGGCGCCCGCGATCCCGGCCTGCGCGCCAAGATCGCCGTGCAGGCCAAGGACAAGCGCATCGATCCGGTCGGCGCCTGCGTCGGCATGCGCGGTTCGCGCGTGCAGAGCGTGTCCAATGAACTCGCCGGCGAGCGCATCGACATCGTGCCCTGGGACGACAACATCGCCCAGTTCGTCATCAACGCGATGGCGCCGGCGGAAGTCGAGTCCATCATCGTCGACGAAGAGGCGCATGCCATGTCGATCGCGGTGGCTGAGGACAAGCTGGCCCAGGCCATCGGCCGCGGCGGCCAGAACGTGCGCCTCGCTTCCGAGCTGACCGGCTGGGTGCTCAACGTGATGACCGCGGCGGAAGCCGAGACCAAGAAAGAGCAGGAGAACCAATCCCTGCAGCAGATGTTCATGGACAACCTCGACGTCGACGTCGACATCGCCAACATCCTGGTGCAGGAAGGCTTCGAGTCGATCGAAGCCATCGCCTACGTGCCGGATGAGGAGCTGCTGGGCATCGCCGAGTTCGACGAAGGCGTGGTGCAGGAGCTGCGCACCCGCGCCCGCGACGTGCTGCTGAACAAGGAACTGGCCAAGGCCGAAGCCGCGGCGTCGGTGAAGCCCGCCGACGACCTGCTGGCCGTGCCGGGCCTGGATGAGGATCTGGCGTACAAGCTGGCCAACGCCGGCATCGTCACCCTCAACGACCTGGCCGACCTGGCCACCGATGAATTGCTGGAAAAAGTGCCGATGGATGAAGCTCGTGCCGCTGAGCTGATCATGAACGCGCGCAGTGTGAACGAGCAGGCCTGATTCCCGGAGACAGAATGAGTACCCTCACCGTATCCGATCTCGCCACCGAGCTGCACAAGCCGGTGCCCGAGATGTTGGCCCAGCTGAAAGAAGCTGGTGTAGCCGTGGACAACGAAAAATCGCCGATCAGTCCGGCGGACAAGATGGCGTTGTTGAGCCATCTGCAGAAGACCACCCGTGGCAATACCCTGGGTGCCGCCGGCGGTGCCGGGCGCATCATGCTGAAGCGCAAGGAAACCACCGAGCTCAAGCTCGGCGGCGCCCGCGGCGCGGCCGCCAAGACGGTCAGCATCGAAGTGCGCAAGCGCCGTACCTATGTCAAGAACGACATGGTGCAGGAGTCCTCCGCCCCGGCGCTGACCGATGCCGTGTCCGAAGCCGCCGCGGCCGAAGCAGCTGAAGCTGCCGAGGTGCAGGCTCAGTTGCAGCGCGAGGCGGAAGCCCGCGCCGCCGCCGAGCTGGAAGCCAAGCGTCATCGCGAGTTGCAGGAACACCAGTTGCTGGCCGAGGAACAGGCCCGCGCCGCCGCTGCCGCCGAGGAAGTGACGCGCAAGGCCGCCGAGGATGCGGAGCGTTTCAAGAACGACCCGATCTACCGTGCCCGCATGGAAGCCGAATCGGCGCGCCGCCGCGCCGCGGAGAACCTGCGCCGCGCCACCGAAGTGCCGATCATCGTGACGCCGCCGCCCGCTGCGTCGACGCCGTCGCAGCCGCCGGCGCTCAAGCCGGAGCGTGACCGCGGCGGTTCGCACCACCGCAACGAGCTGCACCTTGCCGCCGGCAAGGGCGGCAACCGTCGCGAAAAGAAATCGAAGAAGCCGACCGGGCAGATCCGCGTCGACAACCTGCACATGTTCGAGAAGCCGACCGCACCAGTGGTGCGCGAAGTGGAAGTGCCGGAAGCGATCACCGTGGGCGAGCTGGCCAACCGCATGGCGGTGAAGGCCACCGACCTGATCAAGGCGATGATGAAGAGCGGCGTGTTCGCCACCATCAACCAGATCATCGACCAGGACACGGCGGCGATCATGGTGGAAGAGCTGGGCCACAAGGCCAAGCTGATCAAGGCCACCGACGCCGAAGAGGCGCTGGAACAGGCCGCCACCGGCGAGGCCAAGAACCTGCAGCCGATGGAAGCGCGTCCGCCGGTGGTCACCATCATGGGCCACGTCGATCACGGCAAGACCTCGCTGCTCGATTACATCCGCAAGACCCGGGTTGCCGCGGGCGAGGCGGGTGGTATCACGCAACATATCGGCGCGTACCATGTCACCACCGAGAAGGGCGTCATCACCTTCCTCGATACCCCGGGCCATGCCGCGTTCACGCGCATGCGCGCTCGCGGCGCGCAGATCACCGACATCGTGGTGCTGGTGGTGGCCGCCGATGACGGCGTGATGCCGCAGACCAAGGAAGCGATCCAGCATGCGCGCGCCGCCAAGGCGCCGATGGTGGTCGCCATCACCAAGATCGACAAACACGAAGCCGACCTCGACCGCGTCCGTACCGAGCTGTCCGCGGAACAGGTGATTTCCGAGGAATGGGGTGGCGACACCCAGTTCATCGGCGTCTCCTCGGTCAGCGGCGAAGGCATCGACAAGCTGCTCGACGCCATCCTGCTGCAGGCCGAAGTGCTGGAACTGAAGGCGCCGCTGGATGGCCCCGCGCGCGGCACCGTGGTCGAGTCCTCGCTGGAGAAGGGACGTGGTCCGGTGGCGACGGTGCTGGTTCGTTCCGGCACCCTGCGCCAGGGCGACGTCATCCTGACCGGCCCGTATTTCGGCCGCGTCCGCGCCATGTTCGACGAAGCCGGCCAGCCGGTGAAGGAAGTCGGCCCCTCGATCCCGGTGGCGGTGCTCGGCCTGTCCGGCGCGCCGGATGCCGGCGACGACGTGGTCGTGGTTTCCGACGAGCGCAAGGCCCGCGAACTGGCCCTGTTGCGCGAGGTCAAGCAGCGCGAAGCCAAGCTGGCGCAGACCCAGGCCGTGCGCATGGACCAGGTGTTCGCCCGCATGGGCGAGGCCGGCGAGCAGAAGTCGCTCAACCTGATGGTCAAGGCGGACGTGCAGGGCAGCGCCGAGGCGCTGACCGAATCGCTGCGCAAGCTGCCCAGCGCCGAGGTCAAGGTCAACGTCGTCTCCAGCGGCGTCGGCGGCATCAGCGAGTCCGACATCGAACTGGCGCTGGCTTCGCGCGCCATCATCATCGGCTTCAACGTCCGCGCCGACAGCGTGGCGCGCCGCCGCATCCAGGACACCGGTGTGGACGTGCGCTACTACAGCATCATCTACGACGTCATCAACGACGTTTCGGATGCCATCGGCGGCCTGCTCGGCACCGAGACGCGCGAGCAGATCGTCGGCACCGCCCAGGTGCGCGACGTGTTCCGCTCCTCCAAGTTCGGCGCCATCGCCGGCTGCCTGGTCATGGAAGGCGAAGTCCGCCGCGGCCTGCCGATCCGCGTATTGCGCAGCAATACGGTGATCTACGAAGGCGAGCTGGAATCGCTGCGCCGCCACAAGGACGACGTGTCCAAGGTCGTGGTCGGCACCGAGTGCGGCATCGGCGTGAAGAACTACAACGACGTCAAGCCGGGCGATCAGATCGAGTGCTACGAGCGTATTGAAGTGCGTCGCACGGTCAGCGCGGAAGCCTGATGCCAAGGGAGTTTTCGCGAACGCTGCGGATCAACGCGCAATTGCAGCGCGAGTTGAGTTCGCTGATTCGCGAACAGCTCACCGACCCACGGGTGGCGCTGGTCACGGTCACCAACGTCAGCGTCTCGCCGGACATGCGTAACGCGCGCATCTCGATCAGCCAGCTCGGCAGCGATGCCGAGCTCAAGGCGGCGGCCAAGGCCCTCAACGGCGCGGCTTCATTGCTGCGCCGGGCCATCGGCAAGTCGCTGAAGCTGCGTTATGTGCCGATGCTGCGCTTCTTCGCCGACGAGGCCCTGCGTGAAGGCGATCGCATCGGCAGCATGATCCGCGAAGCTACCGCGCGCGACCTCGCGCATCCGGTCGCGCCGAGTGCGGCAGTGGCTCCCAAGAAGAAACCTGCGCCAACCCCTGAAGATGGCGAAGGGTAAGTCGCGGCGCCGCAGCGTCGACGGCATCCTCCTGCTCGACAAACCGCTGGGACTGACTTCCAACGCGGCGCTGCAGAACGCCAAGCACCTGTACAACGCCGAGAAGGCCGGCCACACCGGCAGCCTCGATCCGCTGGCTACCGGGCTGCTGCCGATCTGCCTGGGCGAGGCGACCAAGCTCAGCGCCTACCTGCTCGATGCCGACAAGCGCTACCAGGCGCGGGTGCGCCTGGGCGTGCGCACCAGCACCGGCGACGGCGAAGGCCAGCAGACCGCGACTTCCGACCCGTCCAGCCTGAGCCGCGAGCAACTGGAAGCGGCGATTCCGCAGTTCCTCGGCGCCATCGACCAGGTGCCGCCGATGTATTCCGCCATCAAGCGCGACGGCCTGCCGCTCTACACCCTGGCCCGCGCCGGCATCGAGATCGAGCGCGCGCCGCGCCAGGTGCGGATACACGAGTTGCGCGTACTGGCCTTCGACGGCCTGCATTTCGACTTCGAGGTGGCCTGTTCCAAGGGCACCTATATCCGCACCCTGGCCGAGGACTGGGCCGCGGCGGTGGGGCAGCAGGCTCACCTGGCGGCTTTGCGCCGCACCGGCCTGGCCCCGTTCGACGCCGGCGCCATGGTCAGCCTGGAGCAGGTGCAGCAGGCCGAGCCGGGCGAGGCGCGCGACGGCCTGTTGCTGCCCCCCGGCACGGCGCTGCGGGATTGGCCGCAACTGACGGTGGACGATACCCTGGCGCACCGCTTGAGCCGCGGACAGACCTTGCTGATGGTGGATGCGGGAGCGGCCGGCCTGACCGCCGTTTTCGACCAGCGGCAGCGCCTGCTGGGGATCGCCGAAAGCGACGGCGCCGGCCATCTGGTACCCCGCCGCTGGATGAATCAGCCGGAAAACAGGGCAAATTCGGGTTAAAGCCGAGCTAAAGCCCTGAAACAGCGCCCATAAATAGAGCGAATGTGTTGTGGGGCGGGGCAATCCCCGCTAAAATGTCAAATTCATCAGACGAATTCAAGTCCAAATTTCGGAGCATGTGATGCCGTTGTCCATTGATCAAAAGAGTGCGGTGGTTGCCAAATACCAGCGTGCCAAGGGTGATACGGGTTCGCCGGAAGTCCAGGTGGCCCTGCTGTCCGAGCGCATCACCAGCCTCGGCGGTCATTTCGAAGCGAACAAGAAGGATCACCATTCGCGCCGCGGTCTGCTGAAGATGGTCAACCAGCGCCGCAAGCTGCTCGATTACCTGAAGCTGGAAGACCATGGTCGTTACGCCAAGCTGATCGCCGACCTCGGTCTGCGTCGCTAAGCAAGCCAGCCGCGCCCCGGTCATTCAACGGGTCCGCGGCTTCTTCCGTTTCACCGCCTGCAAAATTAATCGAGCCAGCCATGGTCTATCCCGTCACGCCCATCAAAAAAACCTTCCAGTACGGCGCCCATAGCGTCACCCTGGAAACCGGCGCCATCGCGCGCCAGGCCACCGCCGCCGTCATCGTCACCGTTGCCCAGACCGTGGTCATGGTCACCGTGGTGGCCAAGAAGGAAGCGAAGGAAGGCCAGGAATTCTTCCCGCTGACCGTCGATTACATGGAGCGCACCTACGCCGGCGGCCGTATCCCCGGCGGCTTCTTCAAGCGCGAAGGCCGTCCGACCGAGAAGGAAACGCTGACCTCGCGCCTGATCGACCGGCCGCTGCGTCCGCTGTTCCCGGAAGGCTTCTTCAACGAAATCCAGGTGGTGGCGACGGTGCTGTCGCTCAACCCGGAAGTCAACGGCGACATCCCCGCCATGATCGGCGCCTCCGCCGCCATGGCCCTGGCCGGCGTGCCGTTTGCCGGCCCGATCGGCGCGGTCCGCGTCGGTTACCAGGATGGCCAGTACATCCTCAACCCCAGCGCCACCCAGCTGACCACCTCCGAGCTGGACCTGGTCGTCGCCGGCACCAAGGATGCGGTGCTGATGGTCGAGTCCGAAGCCAAGCAGCTGTCCGAGGCTGTGATGCTCGGCGCCGTGCTGTTCGGCCACGAGCAGATGCAGGCCGCCATCAACTCCATCAATGAGCTGGTCGCCGAAGCCGGCAAGGCCAAGTGGGACTGGCAGCCGTCCGCCGCCGCGCAGGAACTGACCAGCGCGCTGAACGGCTACGAAGGCGCCGTCACCGAGGCTTACGGCATTGCCGACAAGCAGGTGCGCCGCGACAAGCTGGCTGAAGTCAAAACCGCCATCAATACCGCCCTGTGCTCCGGCGATGCGCCGAAGTTCGCCGCCGGCAAGGTCAAGGACGCTTTCGGCGACCTCGAATCCCGCGTCGTGCGCAACCGCATCCTCGAAGGCAAGCCGCGCATCGACGGCCGCGACCTGACCACCGTGCGTCCGCTGACCATGGGCGTCGGCATCCTGCCGCGCACCCACGGCTCCGCCCTGTTCACCCGCGGCGAGACCCAGGTGCTGGCCGTGACCACCCTGGGCACCGGCAAGGATGCGCAGCTCATCGACAGCGTCGAGGGCGAGTGGCGCGACATGTTCATGCTGCACTACAACTTCCCCCCGTACTGCGTCGGTGAAACCGGCCGCCTCAACGCGCCGAAGCGCCGCGAAATCGGCCACGGTCGCCTGGCCAAGCGCGGCGTCGCCGCCGTGATGCCGGACCTGGACAAGGAATTCCCCTACGTCGTGCGCGTCGTCGCCGAAGTCACCGAATCCAACGGCTCCAGCTCGATGGCCAGCACCTGCGCCGCCAGCCTGGCGCTGATGGACGCGGGCGTGCCGATCAAGGCGCCGGTTGCCGGCGTGGCGATGGGCCTGATCAAGGAAGGCGAGCGCTGGGCGGTGCTGACCGACATCCTGGGCGACGAGGATCACCTCGGCGACATGGATTTCAAGGTCACCGGCACCACCAACGGCGTCACCGCCCTGCAGATGGACATCAAGATCACCGGCATCACCGGCGAGATCATGAAAGTAGCGCTGGACCAGGCCCTGGCTGGCCGCCTGCACATCCTCGAGGCGATGGTGAAGACCATCGACAAGCCGCGCGCCGAGATGTCCGAGTTCGCGCCGCGCATCACCACCATCAAGATCCACCCGGACAAGATCCGTGACGTCATCGGCAAGGGCGGCGTCACCATCCGCTCCATCACCGAAGAGACCGGCACCAGCATCGACATCGACGACGACGGCACCATCAAGATCGCCGCTGTCGACGGCGACGCCGCCAAGGCCGCCATCGCCCGCATCGAAGCGCTCACGCGCGACGTGCAGGTCGGCGAAGTCTACGAGGGCAAGGTCGCCAAGCTGATGGATTTCGGCGCCTTCGTCACCATCCTGCCCGGCAAGGACGGCTTGGTGCACATCTCGCAGCTCTCCGACAAGCGCGTCGAAAACGTGGCCGACGTGGTGAAGGAAGGCGAGACGGTGCGCGTGAAGGTGCTGGAAATCGACAAGCAGGGCCGCATTCGCCTGTCGATGAAGGCCATCGACGTCGTCGAGTAAATCGTCGGACAAAGGTGTAAAGCCTGACGCGGACTTGATCTGCGTCAAGGTTTTGGTCACAATCCGGGGCGGCTGAAGAAGCCGCCCCGATTCCTGCAGCCCTCGGCGCAGGATCAATAGTCAAAAAAAACCCCCCTGATCTAATTAGGGGGTAAGGTGCGAGAAAGGCGCAAGGCCTTTCTGGAGGAGACTTCCGCGGTGTCAACTAAAAATTATTCTAGACACCGCATCTTGCATTCATTATGTTGCAGTGCAGTATAAGCAGGCCCCGGCTGGCCTGTCAAGAAATCTAAAATTATAAAAGTATATTTAATTCAATGGCTTAAATGCTGTTGACTGCCAGATTTGACGTTCTCGTCATTGTTTTTGTGGCACTGCACAAACCATGTTTGCCCGATTGATCAAACGATCATTCAAGATCAGATGGCTGTGAGCCAAGCTGGTGTGAGCGTTGAAATCAGGCATGCCAGCCGGGCGGGGCCGCGCGCTTTCCGAATCATGGCCGCGGACTCGAATCACATCCGTCGCAGGGCATTGCACCCTGCGTTTACATCCGCGTGTCTGAAGCTCTGGCGCGCCTGTAGCAGGCGCGCGAGCTGAATCCCTAGACTTCCTCGTCGCTGCGTTCCAGCAGCGGCTTGATCACCTTGGAGCGTGACAGACCCTTGAGGAACTCGCGGCGCACCGAGCGCCAGATCGGCGCTTGCCGGTCGGCGATGTCCTTCAGGCGCTGCACCGGGTGCTGCGCCTGGC
The DNA here is from genome assembly GCA_028291705.1 of Nevskia sp. Classification (GTDB taxonomy): domain Bacteria; phylum Pseudomonadota; class Gammaproteobacteria; order Nevskiales; family Nevskiaceae; genus Nevskia. The sequence goes on along the minus strand of JAQGNS010000281.1, from coordinate 3,538 downwards.
CCAGCAGGCCGCGCAGCTGTTCGGCGAAATTGTGGTTCTGGTCCATGAACAGCTGCATCGACAGTTCCAGGTAGCGGCTGATGCTGGTCTGCATCGGATCGCCGTAGAACCGGATGATGTGGGTTAGCAGCTCCGAGCTGAAGATCGGGTTGCCGCCTTCCTCCTGTTCCGAGATCACCTGCAGCAGAATGCTGCGCGTGATGTCGTCGCGGGTGCGCTTGTCCTCGACGCGGAACTTCACGTTGCTCAACACCAGCTGGCGCACTTCTTCCAGCGTGATGTAGCGGCTGACGTTGGTGTCGTAGAGCCGGCGGTTCGGGTATTTCTTGATGACGCGGATGTCGTTCATGCGTTTCGCTGTGCTGCAACACCCTAAGCATGCCAGATGCTGAAGCGCAGTGCAGCAAAGCGCCCGCTCAGACAGCGCCGACCGTATGCTGCAGTCCCGCGGGTACCGCTGCCGCATCCCAGTGTTCCAGCCCCCAGCGCAGCATTTCGCCGGCCCTGGCACCGCGCAGCGCAGCAGGCGGCGCCTGTCCGAGCAGTTCCAGGCAGTAATGCAGATTCTCCGATGCATGCAGCGCGTCGATCGGGCGCGCATGGTTCTGCTTGCTCAGCTTGCGCCCGTCCGCGCCCGTCAGCACCGGCAGGTGACGATAGGTCGGCGCCGGCGGGCCCAGCAGGGCCTGCAAGTGCAATTGGCGGAAGCTCGAACCGATCAGGTCGGCGCCGCGCACCACCTCGGTGATGCCCTGCGCCGCCTCGTCCACCACGCAGGCCAGCTGGTAGCCGATCTGGCCATCGGCCCGGCGCAGCACGAAGTCGCCGATATCCTTCTCCAGATCGCGCAGCAATAGGCCCTGCCAGGCATCGTCCATGCCCAACTCGCCAGCCGTGATGCGCAGGCGCAAGGCCAGCCGCTCCGCCAGCGGTGCGCTGTCCCGGCAGGTGCCGGCATACACCGGCCCGTCAATGCCGGCGAGCGAGTCCTGCGCCAGCTGCGCCCGCGTGCAGGCGCAAGGGTAGAGCAGGCCGAGGTCGTGCAGCCGTTCGTACGCCGCTTCGTACGCGTCTACATGCCGCGATTGCAGGCGCGGCGGCTCATCCCAATGCAGCTGGTGCGCTTCGAGCTGCCGCAGGATCGTCTCGATGTGCTCGGGGCGGCTGCGGCCCTCGTCGAGGTCGTCGATGCGCAGCAGCCAGCGGCCGGCGGCGCTGCGCGCCTGCAGGTAGCTGGCCAGGGCGGTGAGCAGGGAGCCGAGGTGCAGAGGTCCGGAAGGCGTTGGCGCGAAGCGGCCACGGTAAGGGGCGGAAACATTCATGGCGATACTGTAACTGCGCCGTGCCAGGATGAGCGGGCTGCAGGGCCGTTACGGCGCGGTGTGGCGGCGATTCCGCTCCCCACCCGCTGCCATCTTGAGCATGCTAACTTTCACTCCGCCCGCCTGGGCTGGTACGACGGACGAACATCGAATGCGGTCTTGGAACGGCTGGGGTGAGGAAGGGCGCGAGGATACGCTGACGGAGAGCGCGCAGGCCTTTCTGTTGCAGACGGTCGGTGCCGCCACGCCGACCCGTGATGCCACGCTGGCCGATGCGCTGGCCGCGGCACCGGCGTCGCGCCTGCCGGCGAACACCCTGTTCGAGACCGCGCCCGAGCTGAGGTTGCGCCGCGCGCGCGGCCAGAGCTTTCCGGACTGGATCGCGCTGCGCTATGGCCGGCTCGGTCCCCTGGCCGATGGTGTCGCCCTGCCCAGCAGCCACGAGGAGGCGGCGCAGGCCCTGGCCAGCGCGCAGAAGCTGGGCGCGATGGTGATCCCCTACGGCGGCGGTACCAGCGTGGTCGGGCATCTGCAGGTGCCCGCCTCGGATCGCCCGGTGGTCAACATTTCGCTGGAACGCATGAACCGCCTGCTCGACCTGGACGAGACCTCCCTGCTGGCCCGCTTCGGCGCCGGCACGCCGGGGCCGCAGGTGGAAGCGCAGCTGGCCCAGCGCGGTTACCTGCTCGGCCACTATCCGCAGTCCTACGAATACTCCACCGTCGGCGGCTGGGTGGTGACCCGTTCCAGCGGCCAGCAGTCGCTGCGCTACGGCCGCATCGAGCAGCTGTTCGCCGCCGGCCGCCTGGCAACGCCGCGCGGCGAGCTGCGCGTCGGCGGCCATCCCGCCTCCAGCGCCGGCCCCGACCTGCGCGAATGCGTGCTCGGCAGCGAGGGTCGCCTCGGCCTGCTCAGCGAGGCCACCCTGCGCGTGCGCAAGCTGCCCGAGCGCGAAGACTTCCACGCCGTGTTCTTTCCCACCTGGGACACCGGCCTGGAAGCGGTGCGCCTGATGGTGCAGGCCGACATTCCGCTGTCGATGCTGCGCATGAGCAACCCGGTCGAGACCGAAACCCAGCTGACCCTGGCCGGCCACGAAAAGACCATCGCCTGGCTCAAGCGCTACTTGCGCCTGCGCGGCTCCGGCCTCAAGCCGGTGATGCTGATGATCGGCTTCACCGGCCTCAACCGCGATGTGCTGCGCAGCCGCCGCGAAGCCCTGGCCATCGCCAAGCAGTGCCGCGGCGTGCATGCCGGCAAGATCATGGGCAAGGCCTGGGCGGCGAAGCGCTTCTACGGCCCTTACCTGCGCAATGCGCTGTGGCGCGCAGGTTACGCCGCCGACACCGCCGAGACCGCCATCAACTGGCCGCAGGCGACCAACACCATGGAAGCGATCGAGGAAGCCGCGCGCCAGTCGCTGAAGGGCGAGGGCGAGCGGGTGCATGCCTTCACCCACCTGTCCCACGTCTACCGGCAGGGTTGCAGCATCTACTCCACCTTCGTCTTCCGCGCCGCGCCGACCTACGAGGAAAACCATGCGCGCTGGGTCAAGCTCAAGCGTGCCGTGTCCGAAGCCATCGTCGCCAACGGCGGCACCATCAGCCACCAGCACGGCGTCGGCATCGACCACGCGCCCTACCTGGAAGCGGAGAAAGGCCCGCTCGGCATGGACCTGATCCGCGCCATGGCGCGCGAGTTCGACGCGCAGGGCATGATGAATCCGGGCCAGCTGTTTCTCTGACTGCCGACGACCCCGCAACGGCGGCTGCCGCGATGAGCGCGCGCCCGGCACTGGCGGACCTGCCAGCGCGCTTCGACTTGGTGGTGATCGGCGGCGGCATCACCGGCGCCGGCATCCTGCACGAGGCGGCGCGCGCCGGCGCCAGCGTGCTGCTGGTGGAGCAGAACGATTTCGCCTCCGGCACTTCCAGTGCCTCGTCCAAGCTGGTTCACGGCGGCCTGCGCTACCTCAAGGATGGCCAGTGGCGCCTGACCATGGAGTCGGTGCGCGAGCGCAACCGCCTGCTGCGCAGCCGCGGTGGCCTGGTCGAGCTGCAGCCCTTCCTGATGCCGATCTACCACGGCATGAAACCGGGCCGCGCGGTGATGCGCATCGGCCTGGCCATCTACGACCTCATGGGCGGGCAGTGGCGTTCGCGCTCTCTGTCGGCCGCGCAGGCGCTGCAACTGGAGCCGCAGCTGCGCCGCGAAGG
>JAQGNS010000271.1 GCA_028291705.1 Nevskia sp. | reverse complement strand
GGCAGATGAACCGACAAAGGCGTCGGTCCAGATAATCTCTGGACCGGCGCTTTTTTTCGTTTACGATGTGCAATGCCAGGGCCCAGCGCACCTGGCAGTCATAAATTTCGGCACAGGGGAGAAACGGATGTACATGCTCAGGATATTGTCGGTCTGCGCCCTTCTGGTTGGAGGGGTTGCCAGCGCTCAGGACGCCCCGGCGGTGCCGGTTCCGTTGAACACGGCGCCGGTCAACAACACGGGCGCGCCAACCACCTCCCACGTGCCGCCGACCACCGATACGCAGGTGGCGTTGCCGCCGCCGTCTGAGCCGCAAACGCAGGTGATCACGCGCGACGGGCAGCTCGCTCCCAATGACGACCGCCCCGGCTACGAGCGCACGACGCCGGCCTACTACGGCGAGCATGAGTACATCAGCTTCCTGGGCAGCTACCTGATTCCGGACGGCGCGCGCGGCACCACCCGCCGTGGCGGCGGTGCTTCGTGGATCTACGGCCACATGTTCACCGATCGCCTGTCGGTCGAAGTCGCGCCCACCATCTCGATCTTCAATACCGGGCAGAGCAAGGGCACCGATTTCTACCAGTACGGCGGCACGGTCGACCTTGCCTATTCCTTCACCAGCCGCATGGATTCCACCATCAGCCCGTTCATCCTGGCCGGTGTGGGCGGGTCGTACGAGGATGTGCAGCCGGGCACCGGCAAGAAAGGCACCTTCAATGCCGACGCCGGCCTGGGCCTGGTGACCAAGCCCCTGTTCTACGGCGTCAAGCTGCGCGCCGAAGGGCGCTACATCTACGACTTCCATAACGAGTTCCGCGGCGGCGGCTACCATGACTACCGTGCCTCGGTCGGCATCGAGATTCCGCTGGGCCGCGTCATCCGCACCGCCACGCTGCAACCGCGTCCGGTGGAGATGGTGCAGCTGGTGCCGCAGCCCTGGGTCGATTCCGACGGCGACGGCGTCGATGACGAGCACGACAAGTGCCCCAACACGCCCAAAGGCTTCAAGGTCGATTCCGATGGCTGCATCATCCCCGGCCAGACCATCGTGCTGCGCGGCATCACCTTCGAGTTCAACAAGGACCGCCTGACGCCGAACGCACGCGCCGTGCTCGACGTGATCATTCCCGCGTTCACCGGACAGGCGAACCTGCGCGTGGAGATCGCCGGCCATACCGACAGCATCGGCAGCGTGGCTTATAACGAGAAGTTGTCGCAGCGCCGCGCCGACGCAGTGCGCGCCTACCTGATTACACAGGGCGCACACCCCGAGCAGGTCATCGCCAAGGGCTACGGCAAGTCGCAGCTGCTGATCAATCCGGAAAAGAACGCCGACGATCGCGAGCTGAACCGCCGCGTCGAATTCCGCGTGATGGACAAGTAGGATCAGGGATCAAGGGAAAACACACATGAAAACGCAACGACTCACCAATCCGTCCAAGCTGCTGGGCCTGGCGCTGCTGGCCTGCGCAGCGCTGTCCCTTGCCGGCTGTGCCGACGACAGCGGCGACAACAACGGCAGCAGCAGCGGTAGTAGTGGCAGCAGCGGGAGCAGTGGCAGTAGCGGCAGCAGCGGGGGCAGCAGCGGCGGCGGTAATTGCAAGCCGGGCACCGATGGCTGCACCACCATCGTCGAATGCCCGACGGGTACGACCTTCAAGCCCTTCGTCAACGCTTCGGCAACCGACACCACGTTTACCGCCACGCCGGCGCAGAACGGGATCTGCCTGGGCTGCTCGGTGGCCAACCCGAACAATCCGGTCGATCCCAGCACCGCCGATCCGGCCACGTTGTCCATCCCGGTGGGCCTGCTCACCGGCGACGCCTCGCTGACGGTCAAGGACACGGTCACCACCTATCCCGCCGGCGACAAGGTGGGCTTCATCGTCTCCGTTCCGGGAGCGGCGCTGCTGAACCTGGCCGCGCTGCAGCCGGTCACGGTGACGGCCATCAACAACGGCACGGACGGGACTTCCGCCGGCAGCACGCGGCCGCTGGCCCTGGATCTGCTCGGACTGCTCGCCAACGACGGCCAGACCGTGGCAACGGTGATCAGCACCGCGCCGTTCAACGCCGTGCGCATCGACGTTTCCGGGCTGGCCAATGTGCTGACCAACATCAACGTCTATGCGGCGGGCGCCTGCGTCACGCCCTAGCGTTCAACGCTGCGGCATTCATCCGGGCGTTGCCCTTCCCTGCGAGGACGGGCAACGTCATGGAGATTCACCGAAGCCTGGCATCACCATCCAGAGCATCAGCCGCCTGCAAGGGCAAGCACGATGCAAGGGCAAAAAAGGGCGCATCAGCGCCCTTTTTTTGTTCCAGCAAGCCGATGGATCACTCGCGCCGCAGGATGCCGTCCACCAGCTTGTTGGCCCACCAGTTGGAATGGAACGAGGCACGCACCGCCTCGCGGTCGTAGTGATTCTCGACCCAGTCCATGAATTCGGTGCCATGGGCGCGCTGGTGCTCGCCGTAGCATTCCAGGAAATGATCGAGCACGCCGGTCTTGGCCTGGTAGACGTGGCCATGCCGCAGCAGGCTCAGCTCGCGCATCGCCACCGCCAGCGGCTGCTGCTTCTCCACCAGCAGATACATGGCGCTGACTAGGCCGGCGCGGTCGGCGCCGGATTTGCAGTGCAGCAGCAGGGGCCGCGGCAGCTCGTCGAACAGCTGCTTGATGCGTACCAGCTGGTGGCGTTCAGGCGGATCGCGCGAGCCGATGGGCTGGTGTGCCAGCACCAGGCCTTCTTCGCGACAGGTCTCGATCTCCAGCACGTTGGAGCCGATATGGAGCTCGTCGCCGCGCAGGCTCAACACCGAACGCACCCCGGCGCGCTTCGCAGCGCGCAACTGGTACGGCATGGGATGGCTGGAGCGGTAGCAGTCGTCGGTGATGGCGTGCCGCGTGTTGAAGAAGAAGCGGAAGATGGAGTGGTCGATGAACAGCATGTTCAGCCACGCCAGGAAACGCCGCCACGGCGTCAGCGGCGGCATCGACGCGGAAGATTGGTTCATGTTTTTTTCGGTTGTTGTCAGCGTGCGGCCAGCAGGGCGCCGACCGCGGCGAGATCTTCCTCGGTATCCACGCCGTGCGGCGGCAACTCCTGCGCGATGCCGACCTTGATGCGCAGGCCATGGCTGAGCGCGCGCAGCTGCTCCAGCATCTCGCAGCTCTCCAGCGGCGACGGCGGCAGCGCGCTGAAGCGCCGCAGCGCCCCGGCCCGGTAGGCGTAAAGGCCGATGTGCCGGAAGGCCAGGCCCTGCGGCAGCGGCGATTCGGGGCTGGTGCCTTCGCGCTTCCACGGAATCGGCGCGCGTGAAAAATACAGGGCGTAGCCGAACGAGTCGGCGACCAGCTTGACCACGTTGGGATTGAGCCACTCTTCGCGGGTATGCAGCGGATGGCAAAGCGTCGCGATGTCGGCGCCGGCATCGCCGGCGAGCAGTTCGGCCGCCTGGCGGATCAGCGCGGGCGGCATCAGGGGCTCGTCGCCCTGCAGGTTGACCACCAGGGTGTCGTCGCGCCAGCCGGCGGCCTGGGCGATTTCGTTGATGCGGTCGGTGCCCGACTGGTGGCTGGGCGCGGTGAGCCGCGCGTCGGCGCCGAAAGCGCGGCAGGCTTCCAGCACCTGTACGTCGTCGGCGGCGATGATCACCTGCTCCGCTGACGAGGCCTGCGCCGCTTCCCAGACCCATTGCACCAGGGGCTTGCCGGCCAGCGGCCGCAGCACCTTGCGCGGCAGGCGGGTGGAGCCGAGCCGGGCCGGAATGACGACTTTGAAGGCAGTCACGTCAAAAACCGGCTGGCTAGCGGCCGAGTTCGGCGTCGGTCAGGGGACGCGCTTCTTCTTCCAGCATCACCGGGATGCCGTCGCGCACCGGGTAGGCCAGTTGCGAGGCCTTGCACCACAGTTCCTGCCGGTCGGCATGCCATTCCAACGGCGCCTTGGAGACGGGGCAGACGAGGATGTCGAGCAAACGCTTGTCCATAGGTATTCGGTGAGTTCTTGGTGGAATCGCCGGCTAATCCGAGGCTGGCGGCAGCTTATCGAGTAATTGTTGCACAAGCGCCGCACCCTCCGCCGCGATCACCGCCTGGGCCGGCACGTACCAGTGATTGGGACGGGCCAGCTCGGCGCATTTGACCGCGTCCTTCTCGGTCATCAGCAGGGGCTGGGTGCCGTCGAAGGCGAGGTCGATCTCGGTATAGCCGTGGTGATCCGGGAAGGGGTGCGGGATCACTTCGATGCCGGCGGCGCGCAGGGAGGCGAAGAAGCGCTCGGGATTGCCGATGCCGGCGACCGCGTGGACCTTGCTGCCGGCGAAGCTGGCCAGGGGCCGCGGTTCGCCCCCGCTGAGCGGCAGGGCTTCGACGGTGCGCAGCTTCATGTCCAGCGTGGTGACGCCGTCGGCGCGCCAGCCGCCGCCGTTGACCACCACCAGGTCCACTTCGCGCAGCCGCTGCGGCGGCTCGCGCAGCGGCCCCGCGGGGAGCAGCGCGCCATTGCCCAACCCACGACTGCCGTCGACGACGCAGATCTCGATGTCGCGCGCCAGCCGGTAGTGCTGCAGGCCGTCGTCGGTGACCAGGATGTTGACGTCGCCGCTGTCGAGCAGCAGCCGCGCCGCCGCGACGCGATCCGGCGCCACTGCGACCGGGATGTCGAGCCGGCGCGCGATCAGCGCGGGCTCGTCGCCGGCCCAGGCGGGGTCGGTGGCCGGGGTGACGCGCAGCGGGTATTCGGGCGAGCAGCCGCCGTAGCCGCGGCTGATCACGCCGGGGCGCCAGCCCTGCTCGCGCAGGCGCTCCACCAGCCACAACACGAAAGGCGTCTTGCCGGTGCCGCCGACGGTGATGTTGCCGACCACGATGACCGGTACCGGCAGGTGCACCGCGGCGGCCTTGCGGGTGCGCGCGAGGTCGGCGGAGACCGAACCATAGAGGGTAGCCAACGGACGCAGCCAGCCCGGCGGCGGGGCGGGACGGTACCAGAACTGGTCGAGCGAGATCTTCATGGGCGGCCCTATGAAACTCAGACTGCGGCTTCCTCGGCCGCCTCGCGGAATTGCAGACGGTGCAGCGAGGCGTAGACGCCGCCGCGCGCCAGCAGCTCGGCATTGCTGCCCTGCTCGACCACGCGCCCTTCCTGGATCACCACGATGAGGTCCGCGTTCTGCACGGTGGACAGGCGGTGGGCGATGACCAGGGTGGTGCGGCCGCGAATCAGCTCTTCCAGGCCTTGCTGGATGTAGCGTTCGGACTCGGTGTCTAGCGCCGAGGTGGCTTCGTCCAGGATCAGGATCGGGGCGTCCTTGTACAGGGCGCGGGCGATGGCGATGCGCTGGCGCTGGCCGCCGGAGAGACCGCCGCCATCCTGGCCCAGCGGCGTATCTAGGCCCTGCGGCAGGTTCTGGATGAAGTCCCAGGCGCAGGCGCGCCGCGCGGCTTCCTCGATGCGTTCACGCGAGGCATCGGCGGTACCGTAGGCGATGTTGTCGGCGATGCTGGCGTTGAACAGCACCACGTTCTGGTCGACCAGGGCGATCTGCCGGCGCAGATCGCTGAGCCGGTACTCGCGCAGGTCGGTGCCATCGAGCGTGACGCGGCCGCTGGTGGGATCATAAAAACGCGGGATCAGCGACAGCAGGGTCGACTTGCCGCCGCCGGACTGGCCGACGAAGGCCACCGTCTTGGCCGCCGGGATTTCCAGGGTGACACCGACCAGGGCCTGCGCCTTGTCGTCGTTGTAGCTGAAGCGCACATCCTCGAAGCGGATGCCGCCGCGGGCGCGCTGCAGCGCCACGCTGCCGCTATCCTGCTCGGCCGCCGTATCGAGAAAGCCGAACAGGTCGGCGCCGGCCACCACGCCGCGCTGGATGCGTTCGCTCAGGCCGGTCATGGAGCTGATCGGCTGGCGCAGGGTCAGCATCGCCACCAGGAAGGCAACGAAATCGCCGGAGCTCATCGCCTCATGCATGCGCGGACTCATCGCCAGGGCCACCAGGACGGAGACACCGATGGCCGCGATCATCTCCAGCGAACTGTTGCTGGTGGCGCCGGCCGCGGTCATCTTCAGGCTCTGCCGCCGCAGGTAGTCGTTGATGCTGCGGAAATTCTCCCGCACGAAATTCTCGCCGCCATAGAGCTTGACCACGCGGCGACCGGTGATGGCCTCGTCGGCGGCGTGGTTCATGCCGCCCATGGAATTCTGGATGCGCGCGGAGACGGTGCGGAAACGCTTGTTGACCCAACTGATGGAGAAAGCCACCGGCGGCGCGATCAACAGGGAGAACAGGGTCAGGCGCCAACTGGTGTGGAACATGAAGCCGAGCAGACCGATGGCGGTGAGGCCGCCCTGGATCATCGAGGCCAGCACGCTGGAGGCCGAATCGGCGATCTGGCTGGCGTGGTAGGTCAGCTTGGCCTGGAGATCAGCGGTGCGGGTGCGGTCGTGGTAGCTCACTGGTACCGCCAGCAGGTGCTCGAACACTTCCTGGCGCATCCGCGCCACCACGCCCTGCCCGACCCAGGCCATGCCATAGGCGGAGCAGAAGTTGGCGACGCCGCGTACCAGGAACAGGCCAAGAATGGCCCAGGGTATCCACAGATTCACATTGCGGTCGTGATCGGTGAAGGTATCGGTGAGCCGCTTGACCAGGTACGGCAGCACCACCGAATCCGAGAACGCGAAGACCAGCATGCCGAACAGGGCCAGCACCAGCACCTTCCAGTGCGGCGCGGCGTAACGCAGCAGGCGGCGGTAGACGGCGGCGGGGCTGTAAGGCTGGACTGATGCGGCGTTCAAGGGCTGGACGGCTGCTGGACGGCGGTTGCAAGGACCTCATGGTATCAACTAGCAGCCCGGGTTCGCTTAAACTGGTCGAAACCATCCCCAAACCGGTTGACCCCAGCGCCATGGCCAAGACCCTGTTCGAAAAGATCATCGACCGCGAGATCCCCGGCAGCTTCGTCTACGAGGACGAACAGTGCGTGGTGATCAAGGACATCAATCCCGGCGCGCCCCTGCATCTGCTGGTGATCCCGCGCAAGCCGATCCCCCGGCTGGTCGACGCCACGGTGGAGGATCAGGCCCTGCTCGGCCACCTGATGCTGGTGGCGAACAAGGTGGCGGCGGATGCGGGATTCGGCGAGGCATTTCGGGTCACCATCAATAATGGCGCGGGCGCCGGACAGAGCGTGTTTCACATCCATCTGCATGTGATGGCGGGGCGGCCGCTGAAGTGGCCGCCGGGGTAGAAGCGGCGGGTTGGCGTTTGCCTGGGTAGTCGAAAAAACCTGGCGAACGCGCTGGGATTCGCTTCGCTCATCCAGTCTACGAAACCGTGAGATTCTAGGGTTTCGGCGTGACCAGACGCTGCGCATCGACGTGGGCGCCGAACCAGTAGACGCCCCAGTGCACATGCGGGCCGGTGGCGCGGCCGGTCATGCCGGATAGCGCTATCACCTGCCCGCGCTGGACGCGGTCGCCCGGCCTCACCAGCAGCTTCGACAGGTGCACCACCACCGAGGACAGGCCATGGCCGTGGTCGACGATGAGGGTGCCGCCGGTGAAATACAGATCCGGCTCGGCGAGGGCGATGATGCCGCCTTCGGGCGCATGCACCGGGGTGCCGGTCGGCACCGCCACGTCCACACCATAGTGAGCCTGCTTGGGCTCGCCGTTGAGGATGCGCTGGCTGCCGAAGATGCCGGAGACGCGGCCCTTGGCCGGCCACACGAAGGGCTGGGCGAAATCGTCGATGGCGGTATCGCGTTCGTGCGCGGCCTTGATCAGCACGGCCTCGGCGGCGATGCGTTGCTCGGTTTCCGGCGGCGGGTTGACCAGCTTGGGCGGCAGGCCCTGGATGCGCTGGATCTGCCAGTCGCGCTTGCGCACGGTGTAGTGCTTCACCACTTCAGCTTGTCCGGGCAGGGTCACGCGCAACACGGCATCCGGCCCGGCATCGCGATCGAAGCCGAAGACGAAGTCACCCTTGGCGGTCAGCAGGAGCTTGCGGCCATCGAGCGTTACCGTTGCGGCGGGATCGGCTTTGCCGAACACCACCGCGCCCTGTTCGAAGGTTCCCCGCAAGGTGAGGGACAGCTCGGGAGCGGCTGCCGCCGCCCCGGCACAAAGTGCCAGAACAGCGGCGGCCAGCAGCCGGCGCGGGCTCAACGCTGCGGCGCGGCTTCGGCGGCGAGCCGGGCGACGGCTTCCGCCAGCGGCAGGGTTTCCTGCCTCTCCGAGCCAAGGCGGCGCAAGGTCACGGTCTTCTCCTCAGCCTCCCTGCGTCCGACCACCACGATGACCGGCACCTTCTGCAGCGAGTGCTCGCGGATCTTGAGCGTGATCTTCTCGTTGCGCAGGTCGGCCTCGACGCGCAGGCCCGCGGCGTCGAGCGCAGCGGCGGCTTCGCGCGCATAGGCATCCGCGTCGGAAACGATCGGTGCGACCACCGCCTGCACCGGAGCCAGCCAAAGCGGCATGGCACCCGCGTGGTGCTCGAGCAGGATGCCGATGAAGCGCTCCATCGAGCCGACGATGGCACGATGCAGCATCACCGGAATCTGGCGGCTGGAATGCTCGTCGATATAGCTGGCGCCGAGCCGCTCCGGCATCATGAAATCGACCTGCATGGTGCCGACCTGCCAGGCGCGGCCGATCGAATCGCGCAGGTGGTACTCGATCTTGGGACCGTAGAATGCGCCCTCGCCAGGCAGCTCGGTCCACTCGACGCCGGCGCTGCGCAAGGCCGCGCGCAGCGCTTCCTCGGCGCGATCCCAGATGGCGTCTTCGCCGATGCGCTTGTCCGGGCGCAGCGCGATCTTGATGTCGATATCGCCAAAGCCGAAATCAGAGTAAACCTCCATCGCCTGGCGATGGAATGCGGTGACCTCGGATTCCACCTGCTCCGGCATGCAGAAGATGTGGCCGTCATCCTGGGTGAAGGCGCGCACGCGCATGATGCCGTGCAGCGCGCCGCTGGGCTCGTTGCGATGGCACCCGCCGAACTCGGCATAGCGGATCGGCAGGTCACGGTAGCTGTGCAGATTGGCGTTGTAGATCTGCACGTGCCCCGGGCAGTTCATCGGCTTCACGGCGTAGGTGCGCTTTTCCGACTCCGTGAAGAACATGTTGTTCTGGTAATTGTCCCAGTGGCCGGACTTCTTCCACAGGCTTACGTCCATGATTTGCGGGCCGCGCACTTCCTGGTAGCCGCTGCGCTTGTAGACGCCGCGCACGTAGCGCTCCACGGCCTGCCAGATGGCCCAACCCTTGGGGTGCCAGAACACCATGCCCGGCGCCTCTTCCTGCTGATGGAACAGGTCGAGCTGCTTGGCCAGGCGGCGATGGTCGCGCTTCTCCGCCTCCTCGACCATGTGCAGGTAGTCCTTCAGCTCCTGCTCGGTGGAGAAGGCCACGCCGTAGATGCGCTGCAGCTGAGCGTTGTTGGCATCGCCGCGCCAGTAGGCGCCGCCCACCTTGGTCAGCTTGAAGGCCGTGCCGAGCTTGCCGGTGGAGGCCAGGTGCGGGCCCAGGCACATGTCCAGCCAGGTGTCGCCCTGGCGGTAGATGGTCAGCTCCTCGTCGGCTTTGATGCCGTCGCGGATCCACTCGGCCTTGAACTTCTCGCCGGCCTTTTCGAAGAATTTCACCGCTTCGTCGTGCGGCCAGACCTCGCGCCTGATCGGCAGGTCGCGCTTGACGATGTCGCGCATGCGCGCCTCGATCTGCTCCAGATCAGCTTCGGTGAACGGCTCGCTACGCGCGAAGTCGTAATAGAAGCCCGTCTCCGTGGCGGGACCGAAGGTAACCTGCGTGCCGGGGAACAGCTCCTGCACCGCCTGCGCCAGCACGTGAGCGGCGTCGTGGCGGATCACTTCGAGCGCTTCCGGCTTGTCGCGGGTGACGATCTCGAACCTGGCGTCGCGGTCGATCGGCCGGGTCAGGTCCCATAGCTCACCGTTGACGCGCACTACTGCCGCCTTCTTGGCCAGGCCGGGGCTGATGCCCTGGGCGATCTCGAGACCCGTCGGCGGGACCTCGAAGGATTTCTGGTTCCCGTCCGGGAACGTGATTTGAATCGACATGATCGGGTATTCCGTTTCTGCTGCTTTATTCAGGATTTATTGCGGACGTAGCTCACGGCGGCTGCCAGCCGCGCAAGAGTTCGCTCGCGTCCCAGCAGGAGCAGGGTCTGGTCGATCGGCGGGGAGATGGCCATGCCGGCAATAGCGACGCGGATCGGCTGCGCCACCTTGCCCAGGCCAAGGCCCTTGCCTTCGGCGAAGCCGTTGACGGCTTCGTGCAGCGCCGGCGCGGTCCATTCGGGCAACGCTTCGAGCTGGGCGCGCAGTTCGTCCAGCAGCGCGGCGCCATCCGCCGTCAGGTGCTTGGCGGCATCCTTCTCGTTGTAACCATCCAGTTCGGCGAAGAAGAATTTGGACTTCTCCGCCATTTCCACCAGGGTCTTGCAGCGCTCGCGCTGCTGCTCGATCACGGCGGCAAGCGCCGGGCCGTTGGCGGGATCGACGCCGACGCGGCGCAGGTGCCAGTCGAATTCCGGCGCGACGTGCAGCGGATCGGCGGTCTTCAGGTACTGGTGATTGACCCAGATGGCCTTTTCCATGTCGAAGCGCGCCGGCGCCTTCTGCACCTTGGTGATGTCGAACATCTCCAGCATCTCGGCGTGGCTGAACAATTCCTGGTCGCCGTGGCTCCAGCCCAGGCGTACCAGGTAGTTGAGCAGCGCCTCCGGCAGGAAGCCGAGGGCGCGGTACTCGATCACGCCGACCGCACCGTGGCGCTTGGACAATTTCACCCCGTCCGCGCCGAGGATCATCGGCACGTGCGCGTAGGCCGGCGGCTCGGCACCGAGGGCCTTGAGGATATTGATCTGGCGCGGGGTGTTGTTGACGTGATCGTCGCCGCGGATGACGTGGCTGATGCCCATGTCCCAGTCGTCCACCACCACGCAGAAGTTGTAGGTGGGCGTGCCGTCACCGCGGGCGATGATCAGGTCATCCAGCTCGGTGTTCTGGAAGCTGATCGGGCCCTTGATCAGGTCGTCGACCAGCACTTCGCCTTCCTGCGGATTGCGGAAACGCACCACCGGCCGCACGCCTTCCGGGCGCTCGGGCAGGATCTTGCCCGGCTCCGGACGCCAGCGGCCGTCATAGCGCGGCTTTTCCTTGCGCGCCATCTGCGCGGCGCGCATCGCGTCCAGTTCTTCCTTGGAGCAGTAGCAATGGTAGGCGGTGCCGGCTTCCAGCATCTGCTCGATCACCGCCTTGTAGCGGTCGAAGCGCTGGGTCTGGAACACCGGCTCGACGTCGGACGGCAGGCCGAGCCAGTCCAGGCCCTCGAAAATGGCCTTCACCGCGTCCTCGCTGGAGCGCTCCAGGTCGGTGTCCTCGATGCGCAGCAAGTACTTGCCCACGTGCCGCTTGGCGTACAGGTAGCTGAACAACGCCGTGCGCGCCCCACCGATGTGCAGATAGCCAGTGGGGCTGGGGGCGAAGCGCGTGACAACCGGGAGCGATACTGACATGGGCGAGGATTGGGGCACAGCCGCGGAAAGGCGTCGATTTTAACCCATCGAGGGGTTACGCCCCCGTGACGAAGCCGGCTTATTGCGCCTTGCCGGTCTCGACGTAACCCTTGAGGCGGGTGAACTGCTCGTTCAGGACCGCGTCCACGTCCGGCGCCCAGGCGGTCCAGCCGCCCTTGGTGTAGCCGCTGACGCTGTAGACCCAGGTCAGCTCGGTGCCGTCGTCCTTGGGATTGAGGGTCAGGGCCAGGTTGCCGATGGCCGCCTCGGTCTGCAGTGGGCCGAGGGCACCGTTCAGACGCAATTCCTTGCCCGGAGCGGCGTAGACCACCACCATGTGCTGCGCGCCGCCGCCGTTTTCCAGCTTCTCGCAGAAACAGCCGCCGGGCTTGGTGGACAGGCTCAGGTTGGCTGAATTGCCGGACCAGGTGTGCTCCGGGTTCCACCACTTGCCGACCTTGGAGAAGGCGGCGTAGACCTTGGCCGGCGGCGCCGCCACGGTCAGGGTGGTCTTGACCTGGAAGCCGGTGGCGTCGGCATTGACCACGTCGGCGCGGGCCGGCCCGGCCAGGAACACCGCGGCTGCTAAAATGGCCGCCGTTGAACGGATCACCCTGCTGTAGCGCATCACCTTCTCCCGATTTCTCCGCGACATGATGACATGACCCGCCTTTTCGTCGAACAGCTGACCGTGATCGACTGCGCCTATCTGGACGCGCAGCGCGGACTGGTGGGCGAAAGCTGGATCGTCGACATCGAGCTGGACGGCGACCTCGACGACCAGTCGATGGTGCTGGATTTCGGCGAGGTGAAGAAGCGCCTGAAGCGTGCGCTGGACGGCAGTGCCGACCACACCCTGATCGTGCCGGCACGCCACCCGGGCCTGAAGCTGCACCGCGGCAGCGAGCGCATCAGCCTGGAGTTCCAGGGGCCAGCGGCCGGACCGATCGAGCACCATGCGCCGCCGCAAGCCCTGACCCTGCTCGATGCCGAAGCGGTCAGCGGTGAAGCCCTGGCGGCGCACCTGCAGCCGATCCTGGCGCAGGAAGTGCCGGCCAATGTGGCCCAGGTGCACCTGCGGCTGCGCCACGAACGCATCGAGGGTGATTACTACCACTATACCCACGGCTTGAAGAAGCACGCCGGCCATTGCCAGCGCATCGCCCACGGCCACCGGTCGCGCCTGGAGATCCATCTCGACGGCCGGCGCGAAACGGCGCTGGAAGCCGGGTGGGCGCGGCGCTGGCGCGACATCTACCTGGGCACGCGCGAGGACCTGGTGCGTCGGCAGGATGGCCGCCTGCGCTTCATCTACACCGCGCCCGAGGGCCTGTTCGAACTGGAATTGCCGGAAAGCCGCTGTGATCTGCTCGACACCGATACCACGGTGGAGCGCATCGCCGAGCACCTGGCGGCGCGCACCGCGGCGCAACACCCGGGAAGCGAAATCGAGGTGCGGGCCTACGAGGGCGTGATGAAAGGCGCCCTGGCGAACGCCAAGGCTTCGGGCTTGTCCAAGGCCTGACGGCTGGCGTTTGCCATGCAACCGGCGACAGCGGCAGGATGAGGATCATGAAACGCGGCATGCGATTGCAAACCCTGATGGCGTCGGCCCTGTGCCTGCTGGCGGCGGCTTGCGCAACGCAGGCGCCGATACCTGAAGACCGCGTCATCGGCTACCCGGGCTATATCTATTACGACCCGTTCTGGGGGCCGTATTACGACTCGCTGGTCTGGAACGGTTACCCGTATGACGGGATCTGCAACCCCTTCTGCGGCGGCTTCTATGGCGCTTATTACGGCGGCTACGGCTACTACCCAGGCGGTTATTACCACGGTGGGTACCACCATGGCGGCCACTACGGTTATCCGAGTCCGGGCTGGCCGCATCCGCCCTGGCATGGCGGGCCGGGTTACCACCCGCCGGGGCATTTTGGCGGCCAGGGCGGGCATCGGGCCATGCCGAGCCACTCTTTCAGCCACTCCCGCTCACGCTAGCCGGTCTTTTCCCGGGATTCTCCAGGGGTGACGGCAGGCTTGGCCATGCCGGGAACCACCCCCTTTATGCTATAAAGACGCCCCCGCAATACCCCCGCCAGCCATGAGCAACCAGGCCGAAACCAGCGTCCCCTTCTCCGCCCGCGTCTCGATCGAACAGGTCGAGGAAGGCACCGAGCTGGCGCCGAAGTTCGACGAGCACGGCCTGATCGCCTGCGTCACCACCGCCGCCGGCAGCGGCGAGGTGCTGATGCTGGGTTACATGAACCAGGAAGCCCTGCGGCGCACCATCGCCACCGGCGAAGCGCATTACTTCTCCCGTTCGCGGCAGGTGCTGTGGCACAAGGGCGCCACCAGCGGCCTGGTGCAGAAAGTGGTGGAGCTGCGCATCGACGATGACCAGGATGCGGTGTGGCTACGCGTGGAGATTCCCGGCGATGCCAGTTGCCATGTCGGCTACCGCTCCTGCTTCTACCGCTCGGTACCGATGGGTCCCGGAGACTTCAGCCGCGTGCTGAAATTCGAGGAAAGCGAAAAGGTGTTCGACCCCAAGCAGGTCTACGGCGACGCGCCGAATCCGACCAAGCTGTAGGCCTTAAATGCGCGGACAGCCAAGGCGAGTGCTCGAATCACTTTATCGCTGGTAGCAACTGAAGCTGGTTATCAGCCTGGGTGCTGCCGAACCCGAGCGGCCTGAACCGCGCCCTCACGCTAGATCAGCTGGTCCTCGCCTATCGCCGGCTTCGTCTTGCGGTAGAGCAACCGTAGCCCGGGAAGCACGGAGTGCTACCCGGGGCTTTTGCTCCGGCGATGGCGACATCGAGGCCCCGCATTGCTGCGAAACCTCGATGTCACTGCGTCCCGCTTATCTGCCCTGCGGCGTAGCGATGAACCCATGCCGGTGGCCGCTCGCGTCCACGTACTCTCCGGAAACTACGCCGAAGTTGTTGATGGTGGTGGCCAGGGTCCCCGTGGCGCCGGGCATGTCCAGGGTCTTGTACTGCCCGTGAGCCTTGATGAAGGAATGGATGACGCCGCTGGTATCGAAGTAATAGCCGGCGATCTGACCGACGTCGTTGATGGCAAAGGCGATGGTGGCCAGGGCCCCCGGAACATCCAGCGTGGTGATGGTCCCGTTCGCTTCCCGATAGAAGCCGTGCACGGCCCCCTTCGGATCGGTGTCCCAATAGCCGATGGACTCGCCGGCGTCGTTGAGGCCCAGCGGATAGGTCTCGACAGCGCCGGCGACGTCAAACAGCGTGTCCCGTCCGCCAGGGCTGCGGATCACGCCGTGGTAGAGCTTGTCGGCGTCCCAGTACACGCCCAGGATGACATTGAACAGGTTGATGCCGTCCACGTTGGAATTGAGGTGCCCGGGGAAATCCACTGTTTCGAAATCGTTCCTGCGCAGCACGAAGCCGTGTTGCGCGCCCGAGGCATCGGCATAGGCACCGTAGGTCACGCCCAGGTCGTTGGGACCGCCGGCGGCACTGAAATAGGTGCCCAGCTTTTCCGGATCGAGCAGTTCGAAATGGCCGTGCCGGTAAACCATGGCATGCGCGGGGGCGCCATTGACGATGTACTGGCCCGCCAGTTCGCCGAAGTCATTGATGCCCCAGAAGATCGTCTGCGACGAGCCGGGGTAGTCCAGGGACTGGTAACTGTAGGCGGCCGGCGCGGCGGCCGCGGCATCCGCCATGGCAGCGCCGGACAAGCCGGTGAAGGCCAGGGCCAGGATGCCGGCCGCCCTTGTGAGCCGACCATTCGTAGCATGATAATTCGACATGACTGCTCCTCATATGGATGTGAAGGGTGATGGCATTCTTCGGGTTCTTTCCTGCTCCGAACCGCACCATCCCTCCTATAGCGCAAACGGCATGCGAAACCCGACACGGTCGCTGCCGCCGCCGGTACCGGCGGTTATCGCGCAACGACGGGAACGCCTATGGGCATGAGCGTCGAACCCCAGATCAAGGAGGTCCTGTCCCGCGCCGCCGGCGGTGATGCCGCGGCGCTGGAAGCGCTGATTCCCAGGATTTACGACACCCTGCACCGCCTCGCCCGCCGCCAGCGCGCACAGGAAGGCTCGGACACCCTGCAGACCACGGCGCTGGTGCATGAGGCCTACCTGCAGCTGGTCAGCCGGGAAGGCGCCAGCTTCAACGACCGGGCGCATCTGTACGCGTACATGAGCCAGGTGATGCGGCACATCCTGATCGACCATGCGCGCCGCAGGAACGCGCAGAAGCGCCAGGCGCCGCAACTGACGGTCGGCGAGGATGCCTCGGACATCATCGACGTGCTGGCCATCGATGAAGCACTGACGCGGCTGGCGGCCACCGACGAACGCCTCGGGCGCGTGGCGGAGCTGCGGCTGTTCGCCGATCTGTCGAGCCAGGACATCGCCGAGGCGCTCGGCGTCACCGCGCGCACGGTCGAGCGGGATTGGTTCAAGGCGCGCACCTTCCTCTCCGCCTGCCTGATGCCAGGCGCGTGAATCCATCCGGAGAGGAGGCTGTGCACTGCCGATGATTGCCGCATTCTCCCAACGCTGGCCCGAGATCGAGCCGCTGATCGAGCAGTTGTTCGAGGTGCCCGCCGCCGAACGCTCCGGCTGGCTGCGCCGGCACTGCGACGACGCCGGCCTGCGCGCGCTGGTGGAACAGGCCCTGGACCATGCCCCCGGCGTGGAGGCCCTCGAGCGCGGCATGGAGCAGTGGCTGCCCTCACTCGCCGGCCGCCAGCCGGATGCCCTGCCTGCCATCGCCGGTTATCGCGTGCTGCGCTTCATCGGCGCCGGCGGCATGGCCAGCGTGTTCGCGGCGGAGCGCGAGCTGCCCGGCGGCCCGCAGACGGTGGCGCTCAAGCTGCTGCGCATCGATGTGCACGACGCCGACGAGCGCCGCCGCTTCCTGCGCGAACAGCGCATTCTGGCCAGGCTGCAGCATCCGCATATCGCGCAATTGCTGGACGCAGGATTCTCCTCGGCGGACACGCCGTTCCTCGCGCTCGAATTCGTTGACGGGAAGGACCTCGTCTCGCACTGCACGCTGCGCGGCCTGCCCGTGCGCGAGCGCGTTGCCCTGTTCATCGACGTGTGCACGGCAGTCGAGTACGCGCATCGCAGCCTGATCGTGCATCGTGACCTCAAGCCCAGCAATGTGTTGGTCGGCGCCGACGGCAACGTCAAGCTGGTCGATTTCGGCATCGCCAAGCTGCTCGGCAGCGAAGGCGACCGCACGCTGACTCAAGCGCGGCGCCTGACCCGGTCATACGCTGCACC
This sequence comes from Nevskia sp., assembly GCA_028291705.1. Taxonomy (GTDB): domain Bacteria; phylum Pseudomonadota; class Gammaproteobacteria; order Nevskiales; family Nevskiaceae; genus Nevskia. The sequence continues at coordinate 4,207 of JAQGNS010000271.1, read as the reverse complement.
CGAGCAACTGGCCGGCGACACCGCCACCACGGCCGTGGACGTTTACGCACTCGGCGTGCTGCTGGCGGAATTACTGGGCGGTCAACGGCCGCAACGCATCGAGACAGACACCGATACGGGCACCCCGGTCTTCGCCAGCGAAGCCATGCGGCGCAAGCTCGGCACGGATCTGCATGCCATCGTGCGCGAAGCGACACGGCCGGACCCGGCCCGGCGCTATCCAAGCGTGGAAGCGCTCCGCGCCGATCTGCGGCGCTATCTCGAAGGCAAGCCGTTGCGGGCTCGCCCGGACACCTTGGCATATCGTGTATTCACGTTCAGCAGACGCCACAGGCTGACGGTCTCCACCGGTGTCGCAGCCGCCGTGCTGCTCGCCGGCACCACCGTCGCCGGTCTGCATCAGGCACATCTCGCCCGCGGCGCCGCCGATGAAGCCAAAGCACACGCCGTGGCAGCCGAAGCCGAAGCGCATCGCGCGGGCGCGCTCAAGACCTTTCTCGAAGGCCTGTTCGACAGCTCCGCACACGGCACGGAAAGCAACGAAACGTCCGAAGAACTGCTGGCCCGCGGACGCGAGCGCGCCGAGCAGGACTTCGCCCTGCAGCCCGCCCTGCGTGCCGAGATCCTGGCGCTGGTTGGCGACCTGGAGCGCCGCAGCGGCCATCCGGCGCGCGCCTGGCAACCGTTGGAAGAAGCGGCCAGGCTGGCGCAAACGCAGTTCGGCGCCACCGACCGGCGCACGCTGCACATCGAATACCTGCTGGCCAAGGAAGCCGACGAGCTGGGCCGTGTGCGCGAGGCGACGGCGCGCCTGCAAGCCGCAATCAACGCGTTCGACACGGGACCGAACCACGACTCGCCCGAAGCGGTGCAGGCGCTGGCCTGGCTGGCCGGACTCAAGGAGCGCAGCGGCCAGACCGACGAAGCCATCGACATCGGCGAGAAAGACCTTGCCCTGGCGCAACGCATATTACCGGGCGACAGCGCAGCCTTGACCGAAGCGGTGACCAATCTCGGCTGGATCTACATGGATGCCGGCCATCCCGATCTCGCCGAGCCGCTGTTGCGGCAAGCGCTGGTGCGCCAGCGCAGCCATCTGGGGGCGCGCCACGCCGATGTCGCCGACGCAATGGCCCTGCTCATGCCGGCGCTGACCAGACTCGGCCGCTATGGCGAGGGAGAGCAGCTGATGCGCGAGGCGATCGACATCGACGCCGGCGCCTACATGCACCCCAACGGCCACACCGCCTGGCATCTCAACAACCTGGCCACCGTGCTGACCCTCGAAGGCAGGTTCGACGAGGCCAGCGCGTTTTACATAAAGTCCATCGCCATCGACCGCGCCTTGACGCCCTACTCCGATCTCCTGGAAGCAACCAGCATGGCCAATCTGGCGCGGCTGCGCTTCAGGCAGGGCAACTACGCCACGGCAGAGACCGGCCTGCGTGATGCGATCGAGCGCAAACAGCGATTGCTTGGCGGCGACTATGCCGACAATGACCGCAGTTACGATCGCGCAACTCTGGCCCAGGTGCTCATCGCACGCGGTCATCCCGACGAAGCCAGGGACAGCGTCGAGAGCGCGCTGGCCGAAGCGCAGCGAAGATACCGCGGCGCGCATCCGGACATCGCATTCGCCCTTGCCGTCCAGGCCAAATGGCTGATGGCCAGCGGCCAACCCGAGCACGCCGCGACAGCGGCCGGACAAGCCGTAGCCATGTATGCCGCGCTGGATGACCGGCATTCGGAGAAATCCATCCGGGCACATCTACTGTATGGCGATATCCTGCAGGCGCTCGGCCGCAGCGAAGAAGCGGCGTCACAGATCGGCAACGCCCTGAACGCAGCCAAAGACATCACCCCCAAAGCCGCGGCGTTGATTGCGCTGGCCGAAGCGGACCTGGCACAAATCGATACCTCTCTCGGCGATCACTCCACTGCGGACCTGCTGCGCGGCGAAGCGAGAGCATCGCTCTTCGACATCCTGCCGGGCCGCAATACCGATAGCGAAGCAGCGACGCGGCTGCTCGCCAATACGAAAATTGCCATTCGTTGATTGCGAATAACAGAGTCGGCTCAACCCGGCAGATGGCGGCATGAGCCACACGGCGGAATTGGTGGCGAAGGCTGGGGGACCGCCTGGCGCTGCGAAAGCTGGCGCGCATGCGCGGCACGTCGCCGCCGTTGTCGTGCTGCCAGCGCATTGAGCGCGTATCAGGTGTACGCGGCTTCACTCCAGGTCCAGCGGTACCGGCTCGGCGGGTTCACGCCACAGGTGCGGATGGTCAGCACGCCAGTCGCCCACTTCTCCTACGCCGGCGGCAGTGACCAGTAACGAGATGGCGCCTCCGTTTCCAGTCATATGCAGTTCAGCGCCTTCGCCAAGATAGCGGTCCACCACCGGCGCGCGCGGGAAATGGAAACGGTTGTGCCAGCCAGCGGGGAAGATCACCAGCTGCGGCTGCACGGCATCGACGAAAGCTTGCGTTGAAGATGTCTTGCTGCCGTGATGGCCGGCGAGCAGGACATCCGCGCGCAGCTTGTCGGGCATATCCGACAGCAGGCGCTTTTCCATCGGCGCCTCGATATCGGCGGGGAGCAGGGCGGCGTGATCGCCGGCGCTGACACGCAGCACGCAGCCGCCATTGTTGCGCCACCAGCGGCCCTCCTTGGTACGCGTGGACACCGCGGAATTGGCATCCGGCGGCGCATCGGCGGGCGGGCTCAGGATTTCGAAGGCGACGCCGTCCCAGGTCCAGTTCTGCCCGGCGCGGCAGTGCGTGGTCGAGAGCGCGCCGATCTCGCGGTCCACTTCCAGCAGGCGCCGCACCGCCGGTGCGCCACCGCGATGATCGAGGTCGGCGTGGGAAATGACCATCAGGTCCAGTTCGTGTACGCCTTCTCCCAGCAGATAGGGCACAACGACCGAGCGACCCGCGTCGGAGAGGTCTTCGAAGGCCGGCCCGGCATCGAACAGCAGGGTGTGGTGGGCGGTACGCACGACCACCGAGAGTCCCTGACCGACGTCGAGTGCGGTGAGCTGGAAGCCCTCGCGCGGGGCGCGATCCAGCGGCAGGAACAGGGGTAGAAAACACAGCATGGCGAACCCGCGCAGCGGCAATCCCCGCGGGGCCAGCAGCAACACCATGCCGAGCATCGCCAGCAGCAGAAGCGCGGGTGGCGGGCTGGCGGCCACCCAGGCCTGCGGAGCATGAGTGGCGGCCCAGCCCAGGGCCTCGCGCACCCAGTAGATGCCTTGCGCCACCCAGGTCAGCAAGGGCAGGCCGAGCGCCGGGCAGGCCCAGGCCAGTCCGAGCGACACCAGCAGGGCCGGCAGCAACAGGGTGAACACCGGCACCACGACGAGGTTGGCCACCGGCCCGACCCAGCCGCCGCCCTGAAAGAAAAAGAACGTCAGCGGCAGCAGTACCAGGCTCAGGGTGAGTTGCAGCACCAGCAGTTCGCGCCAACGGCGGTGCGGCCCGAGACGGCCGGAGATGACGTAGAAAATCGCGGCGACCGCGGTGAAGGACAGCCATAGGCCGGGACTGAGCAAGGCGAGCGGACTGGCGGCGACGATCAGCAGCCAGGCCATGGCCAGGGCGCGCGGCACCAGCGAGGGACGATCCAGCCACAGCGCGGCAAAACCGAACAGCAGCATCAGCAGGGCGCGCTGCGCCGGCGGCTCGAAACCCGACATCAGTGCGTAGACGATAGCCGTCAGCACCGCGCCCAGCATCGCCGCCTTCTGCGCCGGCAGACGCAGGCATAGTGCCGGGAAGGCGGACCACAGCCAGCGCAGGACGAAGAACACCGCGGCCACCACCATGCCGATGTGCAGCCCGGCAATCGCCATCAGGTGGCTGGTTCCGGTAATTCTGAAGGTGTCCCAATCTTTTTCCTGCAACAGCGAGCGGTCGCCCACGGCCAGTCCGGCCACCAGGCCCAATGCTGGATTACCGGGCAGCCATTGCTCCAGGCGATCGACCACCTGCTGGCGTGCGCGCAGCAGCCAATAACCGGACTGCTCCTGGCAAGGACTGCTGTCGCGCACCGTGGCAGTGGCGCCGATGCCCTGTTCGAACAGCCAGGCTTCGTAGTCGAAGCCGGCAGGATTGAGCAGGCCATGCGGGGCGCGCAGGCGCAGCTTGAGGCGCCAGCAATCGCCGCCTCGCAGGGTTTGCTCGCCGCGATACCAGGAGACGCG
>JAQGNS010000262.1 GCA_028291705.1 Nevskia sp. | reverse complement strand
TATCGACCAGGCCGCTGGCGATGGCCACGGTGCCGTCGGTATTGAGCTTCTCGGTCTGCACCAGGGTGATGTTGCTGCCTTTCGTGCCGCTGGCGGAAAGGCGCAGGCGGCCGGCGAAGATGCGGCCGAAGTCGAAGACGTAGATGCCGGGACTGGGCTGGCTGACCGATACGGGATGGATCTTGCCGACCACGCCGACCGGTTCCTGCGCGGCGGCGTGCAGCGTGCCCTTCGGGCCGGCGACGACGTTGGCCGCGGTCCAATGGCTGTCGTCGAAACCTGCTGCCTGCCAGCCCGCCGGCAGCAGGCGCGCATCGTAGCGCTCGCCGCCGAATACCGAGTCGTAACGGGTGGGACCATCGACCGTGCGCCAACTGCCGGCGCTGGCGACGGTGAGCAGGCGGCCGTCTTCGAGGCGCACTTCGAGCTGCGCCAGCAGCGCCGGGGCCGCATGCCAGGGCGCCATGTGCCAGTACCATTCGCTCGGCTCGATGGCGCCATACCAACCATGGCCGAGTTCGGCGCCGAGGACGTTGCTGCCTTGTGTCAGCAGGGCCGTGACATCGAAGCTGCGGTACAGCACGCGCTTGCCGTAATCGGTATAGCCGTCCTGCAAGGCTTCGCCGACGGCGTGGCCGTTGAGGCTGACGCGCGGGAGGCCGCCGCCGGCAACGTAAAGCCGGGCTGATGCGACGCGGCCCGGCAGGTCGAAGGCCTTGCGCAGCAGCGGTGCCGGCGTGCCGATCGGCAGCACCAGGTCCTTGTCCGGCACGCCGGCGGCAACCAGCAGGCCGTCGGCAGTCACGGTGCCGCCGGTGAAGGGATTAGCGCCGCCGGCGAAGTCGGCGTGGAAGTCCTGCTCGCCGCCGGCCTGCACCGATACCGCGTGAATCACGGCGGCGTCCGCCGCGGACGCGATCATGCCGACGGTGCCGCTGGCCTGGGCGGTATCGGTCAGCGTGTCCACCGTGGCCCCGTCAACCGAGGTGACGAGGCTGGTGCCGTGCGCATCGATCTGCAGGACGTGCTTGCGCGCCTTCCACTCCGCCACCGTGGCGGACAGGCTGATGGTGCGCAGGGTCTGGATGTTGACGCGGGAGCTGCTGCCGCCGGCGTAGCGCCGCACCTGCTCCAGCAGGCGCACCTGGCCGCCGTCCGTGCTGATCTTCCACAGGTAGGCTTCGCCGTAGGTCTTGCCGACCGGGCGGGCGCGAAAGAGGAAGCCGAGCGCGTTGCCGTTCAGGGTGAAATCGAAGCCGATCCGCGCATCGTGCCAGTCGTGATCGGCATTGAGGCGGCCGGAGATCCATTGCGCCGACCAGTCCTTCGGATCGAGCAGGCCGCTTTCCCACCAGGAGGGCTCGCTCCATTCGGAGGCGCGGCCCTGCCCGTCCCACACCCGGACCTGCCAGTGGCAGCGCTGACGCGAAACCAGCGGCGTGCCGCCGTAGGCGATCTGCGAGGAATCGGTGGAAGCGACCTTGCCGCTATCCCACAGCGCCGCCACCGGCAGCGCATCGACCGAGGCGGCGACGCGCACCTGGTAGGCGCTCTGCATGCCGTCGCCGGTGCTGTTGGGCAGATGCCAGGACAGCCGTGGCTTCGGTACCTCGATGCCGAGGGGTTCGCGCGCGTATTCGGTGCGCAATTCGTAAGGTGTGGACTGTTTCGACACCGGCTCATCCTGCGGCGCGTCGGTGGAACGGGCGGCGCTGTCGGCCGGCAACTGCGCGGTCTGGGTGCAAGCCGGCAGCGACAGGCACGCCGCCATCAGGGCGATGGCATGAAAACCCAGGCGGGAACCGCACCGGAAACTGTTCAAAATCGCTACTCCTCCAACCGGGGCATCCGCTCGGGCGGCACCCTCATGCATTGCATCCGTTCCGGCGCCGCGGCGCAATCTACTTCTTCGCCTTCAGCAGACCCTGTTTGTCGAGCCACTCGCCGAACTGGTCGATCCAGTGGTCGCTGTCGCTGTCCTGCTGCTTCATGCCGAAGCCGTGGCCGCCCCTGTCATAGATGTGCGTCTCCACCGGGTGGCCGGCCTGCTGCCAGGCCGCCTGCAGCGGCTTGGCGCCGATTTCGGTGAGCGCATCGTCGCTTGCCGCGGCGATGAACAGCGGCGGCGCATCCTTGGGCACCTTGCCGATGTCCCAGGGACCGGGATAGATCGCGCCGGCGAAGTCGGGACGGCTCTTCGCGTCATGCTGCAAGGAAATGCCGGTGACGACCACGCCGCCGGCGGAGAAGCCGAGGATGCCGACACGGTCGGGGGCGATATGCCACTCTTTCGCGCGCCGGCGTACCAGGCGCATGGCCTGCTGCGCGTCGGCGATGGCCGGAGGCCCGAGGCGCTTCATCTCGTCGTTGATGCCGGGACCGAACAGCGGCGCCAGCAATGCACCGAGCTGGCCGGCGAAGTCGCCATCGTCGGCGGGCGTCGGCATCACCCGGTAGCGCAGGACGAAGGCGGCGATACCGTGGGCGCTGAGCCAGCGGGCGACTTCCAGACCCTCGGTGTCGATGCTGAGGTAACGGAAGCCGCCGCCGGGACAGACCACGATGGCGGTGCCGTTGGCGGTGCCGGCTTCGGGCAGGAAGGGCTGCAGCGTCGGCCGCGTGACGTTGCGCACCACGCGATCGTTCCCCGGCATCACGGTGTCCTGCTCTTTCAGGTCCGAGGCGCTGGCGCCCGGCGGCAGGCCCCGCCATACCGGAATCAGGGCCGCTTCGGCGACGGGCGGCACGTCGGCGCGAGATCCCGCTGCGCATACGGCCAACAGGGCGCCGAATGCGCGAATGCCGATTTTCATTGCCACTGTCGTCATGGGCCGCTCTTCCCGTTTCCCCGTCGCCATCGTACTACGCCGTACCATGATCTCAGAA
>JAQGNS010000256.1 GCA_028291705.1 Nevskia sp. | reverse complement strand
AGGACGCCGAGGAACTCGTTCATCAGCTGCGACAGCTCCTGCGGCTTGTCGCGGAATTTTTCGGAGATGGTGGTGAAGCCGCGGATGTCGGAGAACAGCACGGTCATGTCGCGGCTTTCGCCGGACATGGAGATTTCCTGGCCGCTGGCGGCCATCTCGTCCACCAGCTCCGGCGGCACGTACTGGCCGAACCGCTTGTTCAGGTGGCGCACCGCCCGCGACTCGTTGAAGAAGCCGTTCAGCATCTGCGCCAGGAACAGGGCCAGGGTAAAGACAATCGGAATGCCCATCGGGGTGATGAACTTGGCCCCCGACCACATGGCGAACCCGAGTGCGATGAGGGCGGCGATGGTGCCCAGCACCAGCAGGCCGCCGCGCAGGGGCGACAAGCGCGGGTACAACAGGGTCATGAGGACGGCGACAATCAGGAGGATGATGATTTCAATGGCGTTGTAATACGGCGCCTTTTGCCGGATGCGTCCATCGAGCAAGCCGGAAATGATGTTGGCATGGACCTCGACCCCCGGAAACACTTTGCTGAACGGGGTACTCCGGTAGTCGAGCAGGCCCGCAGCGGTGGTGCCGAGCAGGACCACGGCCCCCTTCAATACCGCCGGATCGGCGGTGCCATGCAGCACGTCCGCCGCAGAAACATAGGGGAAGCTGCCTTGTGGACCGCGGTAGGGCACATAAATCGCCGCGCTCTCGTCCACCGGGGCGGTGGCCGGGCCGAAGCGGACCCGCTCCAGGTGCAGCGAAGTCTTGATGTCCGGCGGGTCGAACTCCAGTGAAACCGGCACATTGCCCATGGCCATCTGGGTCACCGCCAGCGCCAACGAGGGATAGATCTGCCCCTGGTATTCCTGCAACAGGGGTACGCGACGGTACAGGCCGTCCTGATCGACGCCAGGGTTGTCGAAGAAGCCGCAGGCCGGGGCGGCCGCCTGCAGCGGTGCGACGTTGCCGCCGTAGCCTACGGCGAGCGGGAACTTGACCTCGAGCAGGGCGCGGGATGCCGCGTCCAGCACCGGGGCGCAGATGGCACCGGTGCTGGCGGCTTCGCCGACCGGCAGGGTCTGCTTCAGGAACAGGCCCAGCACCACCGGCTTGCCGCTGAGCATGGTGGCGAGGATGCGGTCGCCGTCGAGCTTGTCCTTCAATGCCGGCAGCCGCTCGGCGAAGCCCGGCAGGTCGGCCAGGGGGCCTTTCGCCAGGTTGTCGAGCAACTGGCCGCCGGCGGTGGCGTCGGCGTCCTGGAAATCGACGTCGAAGCCCAGTACCGCCACGTTGTAGCGCTCGAACAGCTGCCGCACCAGTTCCGCCATCTTGGCGCGCGGCCAGGGCCAGCCTTCGGTGGCGTAGGTCCTTTCGTCCAGGTCGACGATGACGATGCGCTTGTCCACCGTCTTCGGCATGGTCAGCAGCAGGCGGGCGTCGTAACTGAACGACTCCATCTGGTCGAGCAGGGTGTGGCCGTAGAGGCCGGCCGTCTGCAGCAGGAACAGCAGGAATACGGCGGCGCTGATCCCCAGCCGGACCCAGATCTTGTGCATCATCCCCTTCCCCGAAATGTTCCTGCCATTCAAGGCAGATATTCTGCGACCGCCAGCCGTACCGCCACCCCCCAGAAAAGCCTGCCGCCCGGTACCGGGCGCTGACAGGGCAATCCACTCAACCTTAACGGAAAGTTTCCTTCCGCGCCCCGTAAACGCCCGTTATGATGCCGCAATGACTTCCATGACCCTGCGGGACTGGACCGCCCTGCCCAAGACCCTGGCGCCGCTGTACGAGCGCTATGCTCGCTGGCTGCCTACGGCGGTGGACCTGGTGCTGGCCGTGGTCATCGCCCGTCTGCTGGCCGAGCTGATCTGGGCGCTGGTGCCGACCCCGGCGGCGGCGGCCTGGTCGGCCGCCCCGGCGCTGGCCAGCGCGCCCAATCCGGCCAACCAGCTGGATCTGAACCGGATCAGCGCGGCGCATCTGTTCGGGCAGTATCAGGCGCAGGCCGCTTCGCGCCTCGACGACATCCGCAAGGCGCCGGATACGCAGCTCGCCCTGACCCTGCTCGGTATCCTCGCCAACAACAAGAACAAGTCCGCCTCGCGCGCCCTGATTGCCGGCGGCGGCGACGAGAAGCCGTATTCGATCAACGACGCCATCTCGCCCGGCGTGACGCTGACGGCGATCTTCCCCGACCGCGTGGTGTTGTCCCGCAACGGCCAGCTGGAGACGCTGCGCCTGGACAAGGACCAGCCGAATTCGAACGATGCGCCGCTAGCGGTGGCCGACAGCGCCGGCGACAGCGGCGCCGCGGAATCGCTGGCGCAGATCCGGGCGCAGATGCTCGCCAACCCGGCCAAGGCGCAGGACTACATCCGCGTACAGCCGGCGCCCAATCCCTCCGGCAATGGCCAGATGGGCTACCGCATCTATCCCGGCCGCGACCGCTCGGTATTCACCTCCGCCGGCCTGCGCCCGGGCGATGTGGTGACCTCGATCAACGGCGTACAATTGGATGACCCCGCCAAGTCATTGCAATTGCTCAGCGACATGAGCCAGGCCAACCAGCTTACGCTGACCGTGCAGCGCGGCAGCGAATCCCAAACCGTCAACGTCAATCTGAGCCCTTAAGCATGACTCGTCCTTCTGCATTCCGGCCCTTCCTGGGCGGCTTGGTGCTGGCTTTCTGCAGCAGCCTTCCCGGCGGCGCCCTGGCGGAAAAGAACGGCGCCGAGGTGACGCTGAATCTGAAGGACGCCGACATCGCCACGCTGATCGCCACGGTGAGCGAGGTGACCGGCAAGAATTTCGTGATCGATCCGCGGGTCAAGGGCAAGGTAACGGTGGTCTCGTCCAGCCCGATGGACGCCAATGCGGTCTACGCCACCTTCCTGTCGGTGCTGGAAGTGAACGGCTTCGCCGCCATTCCCTCCGGGTCCTCGATCAAGATCGTGCCGGAAGCCAATGCGCGCACCGAGGGCGGCGGCTCGCTCGGCGGCGCCGGACTGGCGGGCGACGACATCGTCACCCGGGTGTTCGACATCCACAACGGTTCGGCCTCGCAGCTGGTAGCGATCCTGCGGCCGCTGGTGGCGCAGTCGGGGCACCTGGCGGCGTACACCTCCAGCAACAGCCTGATCGTGTCGGACCGCGCCGCCAATGTGCGGCGCATGGAAGCGCTGATCTACCAGATGGACCAGAACGGCGACCGCAACGTCGAGATCATTCACCTCGAAAACGCAGCGGCCGACGACGTGGTGAAGGTGTTGACCACGCTGGCGCAGCAGGCGCGCCAGGCCGATCCAGGAGCGGTGCAGACCACGGTCATTTCCGACCCGCGCAGCAATAGCGTGCTGCTCGGCGGCGACCGCTCCGAACGCGAGAAGCTGATCGCGCTGATCAAGCAATTGGACCAGCCGAGCAACAACAAGGGCGATACCCAGGTCATATACCTCAATTACGCCCTCGCCGAAAACCTCGCGCCGCTGCTAATGGGCAATGCGCAGCCGAGCCGCTCGTCCAGTTCGAAGAGCGGCTCGATGTTCGGCAGTTCCTCGGGCGGATCTTCCTCGTCGTTCGGCAGCAGCAACAGCAGCACGCCGGTCTCGACGCCGTCGGTAAGCTCCAGCTCGGCATCGGCCGGCGGCACTTCAAGCACCAACCCGGATCTGCACGTGCTAGCCGACAGGGATACCAATGCACTGATCATCACCGCGCCGCCGAAGATCATGCAGCAGGTGAAAAGCATCGTCGCCCAGCTCGACATCCGCCGCTCGCAGGTGCTGGTGGAAGCGATCGTCGCCGAGGTCAGCGCCGACAAGTCGAGCCAGCTCGGCATCGATTACATCGCCTACAAACCCAACACCATCGCCGCAGCCGGCATCCTCAATTCCAGTACCTCCTCCGCCCTGTCCAACCTCGGCAGCCTGGCGACGTCGGGCATCAGCACCGGCACCACCAGCAACCTGACCAGCAACAGCTCCCTGATCGGCGCCGCGGCCGGCCTGATCGGCAGCGGCGGCACCGCGCTGGTCGGCGTCACGGGCAAGGACGGTTCGATCTTCGGCGGCCTGATCAAGGCCCTGGCCAGCGACGCCAACACCAATATCCTGTCCACGCCCTCGCTGGTGACCCTCGACAACGAGGAAGCCAAGATCGAAGTGGGACAGTCGGTGCCGGAACTGACCGGTTCGTTCTCCAATACCGGCAGCGCCAGCAACGGCTCGGTCAATCCGTTCCAGACCATCGACCGCCAGGACATCGGCCTGAAGCTGGGCATCACCCCCACCATCGGCGAAGGCAATACGGTCCGGCTCAAGCTCGAGTTCGAGAACTCCACCATCGCCAGCGGCACCGCCGGCACCGCCAGCCTGATCACCAACAAGCGCACGGTCAGCAATACCGTCAGCATCGAAGGAGGCCAGGTGCTGGTGATCGGCGGCCTGATCGACGACCAGGTCAACGATTCGGTGAACAAGATCCCGCTGCTCAGCGACATTCCGCTGATCGGTGGCCTGTTCAAGTCGCGCACGGTCGAGCGCACCAAGCGCAACCTGATGATCTTCCTGCACCCGGTGATCCTGCGTGAGCGCACCGAGGGCGATTACTACACCAAGCGCAAGTACGAGGATACGCGGCGTTCGCAGCTCGATGCTTCCAACGGCCCGGTGCCCTTGATCGGCGGCCGGCCGCCGGTGCTGTATCACTACGAAGAGTACATGGACCGGACCAATATGCCCGCCTCCCAGACTACGCCGCCGCCACCCTCGGCGCTGCCCGGCAAGAGTCCGGATGTGGCCCCCGGCGCGGCGGCGCCGGCGCAGACCTTACCGCCGGTGTATGTGCCGCCGACGGACAGACCGTCGGCCGCCGTACCGGCGCCGTCAGCCGACAACCCCAGCGCTCCGGCGCCGGCGGGCCGGTAACCAGGCGTATGGAAATGCAGGCAACTCCCGCCGAGCTGCGCCGTCCGCCCTTCGCCTTCGCGAAGCGCCACGGCCTGATCGTGGGAGGCGACCTTGGCGATGTGGTCGAGCTGGTGTGCAAGAACGGCGTCAGCCTCGACTCGATCCAGGAGGTGCGGCGTTTCCTGCGCCGGCCGATCCGGCTGCGCACGGTGCCGCCGGAAGAGTTCGACGCGCTGCTGCAGCGCACCTATGAAGGCCAGACCGGCGCCAGCGCCGCCCTCGCCGACGGCCTGACCGAGGACCAAGCCGACCTGGACAGCCTGTCGGCCGCGCTGGCGGAGGCGCAGGATCTGCTGGAGTCGGACGACGACGCGCCGATCATCAAGTTCATCAACGGACTGCTGGTGGAGGCGATCAAGGAAAACGCCTCGGATATCCATATCGAGACCTTCGAGAGCCGCGTCACGGTGCGCTTCCGCGTCGACGGCGTGCTGCGCGAAGTGCTGTCGCCGCCGCGCTCGCTGGCGCCGAAGATCGTGTCGCGCGTCAAGATCATGGCCAAGCTGGACATCGCCGAGAAGCGCCTGCCGCAGGATGGCCGCATCAGCCGCGCCTTCGGCGGCCGCAAGGTCGATGTGCGCGTCTCCACCATTCCCACCGGGACCAACAGCGAACGCGTGGTGATGCGTATCCTGGACAAGCAGGCGGAGCGCCTGGACCTGGAACATCTGGGCATCGACGAGGTGCAGGTGGCGACGCTGCGCCGCATCATCCATCGCCCCTACGGCATCATGCTGGTGACCGGGCCCACCGGCTCGGGCAAGACCACCACGCTGTATTCGGCGCTATCGGTGCTGAACGACCGCAGCCGCAACATCATGACGGTAGAAGACCCGATCGAGTATTACATTGACGGCGTCGGCCAGACCCAGACCAACGCGCGCGTGGAGATGACCTTTGCCCGCGGTCTACGCGCCATCCTGCGCCAGGATCCGGACGTGGTGATGGTCGGCGAAATCCGCGACCTGGAAACCGCCGAGATCGCGGTGCAGGCCTCGCAGACGGGCCATCTGGTGCTGTCGACGCTGCATACCAATACCGCGGTCGGCGCGGTGACGCGCCTGCGCGACATGGGCGTGGAACCGTACCAGCTGTCGTCCTCGCTGGTGGGCCTGATGGCGCAGCGCCTGGTGCGCACGCTGTGCCGGCAGTGCAAGCAACCTTATACACCGCGCATGAGCGAGCTGGAGCAACTGGGCGTACCGCAACGCCAGGACGTGACCTTGTACAAGCCGGTCGGCTGCGCGGTGTGCCGTCATACCGGTTACCAGGGACGCAGCGGCATCCACGAAATCATCGAGGTGGATCGCCGTCTGGAGTCGCTGATCCACGACAATGCTTCCGAGCAGATTCTGGAAGCCACCGCGCGCGAGCGCAGCGCCGGCATCCTGCAATCCGGCCGCAACAAGGTGTTGGCCGGCCAGACCACGCTCAGCGAAGTGCTGCGCGTGACGATCGAAGAGTAGGCCGATGGCCGCTTTCGAATACACCGCACTCGACGCCGGTGGGCGCAACAGCAAGGGGCTGATCGAAGGCGACACGCCGCGGCAGGTGCGGCAGATGCTGCGCGACCGCGGCCTGACGCCGATGTACGTGCACGAAGTCGCCGCCGGCAAGGCGCAGAAACGCGGCAGCTTCGACTTCAAGGGCGGCGGCAACATCAACAGCACCGAGCTGGCGCTGTTCACCCGCCAGCTCGCCACGCTGACGCGCTCCGGCCTGCCGCTGGACGAGGCGCTGACGGCGGTGGCCCAGCAGAGCGAGAGCAAGCGGGTGCAGCGCGTGACGCTGGGTGTGCGCTCGCGCGTGGTGGAAGGCAACAGCCTGGCCAGCGCGCTGGCCGAATTTCCGGGCGGCTTCCCGGTGCTGTTCCGCGCCACCATCGAGGCCGGTGAACAGGCCGGAAAACTCGACCATGTGCTGGAACGTCTCGCTGACTATGCCGATCGTGGCCAGCAGCTGCGCAACAAGCTGATGCTGGCCCTGATGTATCCACTGATCCTGACCTTCGTTGCCGTCGGCGTCATCATCGCGATGATGACCGTGGTGGTGCCGAAGATCATCGGCGTATTCGCCAGTATCAACCAGGAACTGCCGCCGATCACGCGCGGCCTCATCGCCACCAGCGATTTCCTGCGCAACTACGGCATCTACGTGGCAATCGCCATCGCCGTGGCGGCGTTCCTGTTCAACCGCGCCATGGTCAACGAGGAGTTCCGCCGCAAGGTGCACCGCCAGCAGCTGCGTCTGCCGCTGATCGGCCGGTTGGTGCGCGGCGGCAACACCGGCCGCTTCATGCGCACCCTGGGCATCCTGTTCGGCAGCGGCGTGCCGATCCTGGACGCCCTGCGCATCGGCTCGCAGGTGGTGACCAACCTGCCGATGCGCGAGGCGGTGGACGCCGCCTCCAGGCGCGTGCGCGAAGGCGTGGCGCTGAACAAGTCGCTGGCGGAGAGCCGCCTGTTCCCGCCCATCGCCCTGCACCTGATCGCCTCGGGCGAATCCTCCGGCAAGCTCGACGAGATGCTCGACCGCGCCGCCACCAACCAGGAACGCGAGCTGGAGACCCTGGTGGCCGCCACCGTCGGCATCATGGAGCCGATGGTGATCGTCATCATGGGCGGCATCGTGCTGGTCATCGTGGTGGCGATCATGCTGCCGATCCTGGATCTGAATCAGCTGGTGAAATAGCGGCCGCGGCGGCGCTTCGTTTCACTCGCCGGGGACGCACAGCAACGCATGGCGGACGCGGCAGGGAACGGCTGCATCCGGTTCCGGTCATAACTACACAAGCAAGAACGGAGAGGGTCATGCCAATCCGCCGTCGCTGGCCCAAAGTACTCGGGGTCGTGGTCGTGCTGCTGGTGGCACTGGTGCTGCTGTGGGACTGGAACTGGTTCCGGCCGCTGGTGGAAGCACAGGCCTCCTCGGCGCTCGGCCGCAAGGTGACGCTTGGGCATTTCGACATCCGGCTGGCGCGCTATCCGCAGCTGGTGCTGGACCGGATCGCCGTGGCCAACCCGGATGAATTCCCGCCGGACTCGAGCATGGCCACCATCGACCGGCTGGCAATCCGCATCGATCCCTGGGCCCTGTTCGACCACAAGGCCATGTTGACCGAGATCGACATCGAGCATCCCGTGGGAGATCTCAAGCCCGGGGCCTCCGGCACGCCGAACTGGAAGCTGGCGGTCGGCGGCGGCGATTCCACCCCGAGCCCTCACCCCTGGCAGGTGGACGTGGGCAGCCTGATCATCCGCGACGGGCATATCCACTTCCTCGACCCCAAGCTGAAAAGCGACTTCACGCTGGAGGCTCATACACAGGATGTAAAAGCAGGGCAGGATGCACAGAACGGCGGCGAGCCCGGCATCTACGTCGGCATCGACGGCCGCTATGCGGCGCAGCCGATCAGCGGGCGCTTCATCGGCGGCTCGGTGCTGAGCCTGCGCGATCCCAAGGACCGCTACCCGGTGGACCTGAAGCTGGCCAATGGCGCCACCAAGGTATCGCTGCAGGGCACGCTGCTGGAACCGCTGAAGTTCGGCGGCGCCGACCTGAAACTGGAATTGTCCGGCGACGATCTCTCCAACCTCTACCCGCTCACCGGCATCCCGCTGGCGCCGACGCCGCCCTACAAACTGGGCGGCCAGCTCGACTATGAAGGGCGCAAGGTGCGCTTCCGCGATTTCGCCGGCACTGTCGGCAGCAGCGACCTGGAAGGCGATATCGAAGTGCAACTCAGCGGCGTGCGGCCGTACTTCCGCGCCGACATGAATTCACGCAAGGTGGTGCTGGCCGATCTGCGCGGCTTCATCGGCGCGGCGCCGGGCAAGGCTGATGGCGAGAACCTGAGCAAGCAGCAACAGCAGGAGCACGCGCAACAGGAATCCACCGGCAAACTGCTGCCGGACAAGCCGATCAATCTGCCGAAGCTGCGCTCGGTGGACTTCGACGTGCATTACAAGGGCCAGCGCATCGAAAGCGAGTCGACGCCGCTGGACAACCTGGTGGCCAACCTCAAGGTGGAGGACGGCAACCTGGCCTTGCAGCCGCTGTCGTTCGGCGTGGGCAGCGGCGCCATCGTGCTGAATCTGAAACTGGACGGCCAGGAAAACCTGGTGCATGCGGTCGGCGACGTCGACTTCCGCAAGGTGGACCTGTCGCGCATCATGCAGTCCACCGGCGTATTCAAGGGCGCCGGCACCATCGGCGGCAGCGCCAAGATCGACACCACCGGCAACTCGCTGGCGCAGATGCTGGGACGCGGCGACGGCGAGTTGAAGCTGTTCATGAGCGGCGGCAACCTGTCGGCGCTGCTGGTGGATCTGGCGGGCCTGGACTTCGGCAACAGCGTGGTGTCGGCGCTGGGCATTCCGAGCCGGGCGCAGCTGCGCTGCCTGGTCACCGACTTCGGCCTGAACAAGGGCGTGCTCGATACGCGCACCTTCATCTTCGACACCACCGAAGCCAATGTCACCGGCAG
>JAQGNS010000233.1 GCA_028291705.1 Nevskia sp. | reverse complement strand
CGGAGGAATACCTGGCGATGATCCGCGCCGCCGGCTTCGAGATCGAGCCGCGGGCGGTGTCCTATCCCTACCTGTGGTGGAGCCGCGGCGACCTGGGCATCCTGGAGCGCGTGTTCCGCATCCGGCCTTCGCCGAAGCATGAAGAGACGCTGATCAACGTGGTGGCGCGGCGCCCGTAGGCGGCCGACCCGATTCCCGCGCCGCAGGGTGGCGGCGAGGGATGGGTGATCGGTCTGGCGCCAGACCGGGCCGGTTATTTTGCGGTTGCTACCGACATCTGCGCTTCGATGTCATGTGCGAGGTTGTTGACCCAGCGGTTGTAATTGGGGTGAATGACTGCAACTCCCTTTTCCTGGCCATATTCCATGTCGGTGCTGTCGGCATAGACAATGTTCACGCTATGCGCGTCGTAGCTCACCTTCACTTTGACCGAGAATTCCCGCGGGGCGTACTCCAGCAGGATGCTGCCGGGCTTCTTCTCGATCACTTTCCAGTTGCGCGTGACGCCGGAGGTGATGATGGCTTTTTCGACGTCGACGGCCGACACGCCCTGGGGGATGGGCAGCGGTGGCGGGTCCATCAGCGTCGTCGCGCTCTGCCTTGCCTGGGCGGTCATTGAAAACACCAGGGCGACGATCAGGAACAGTTTTTTCAACATTGCTTGCTCTCCCTATTGAATACGATGTGGTATCGGCATTTCAGTGTAGCCGACGGGCTTTCGGGGCGGACCGTCTCGCGGCCGGCTCAGTCCGGAATCATGAAGCGGCCTTCCTCACGACTGATTCTCCAGCCCCTGGCCGCCATGCAGGCGTTGCGCGCCTTGTCCCTGTCGCAGATGCCGGTGCCTGGATAGCAGGTGTTGTAGCTGCGGTTCGAATCGTACAGGCACTGTCGCAGATCCTGCGTGAAATCCTGCTGGGTGGCGCCGTCCTTCTTGAACCCGCGCACGCCGCATCCGGCGAGTGACATGATCAGCAGTACAACCAGCAGTGGTCGAAGCACCCCTTGTTCCCCTTTCCTACTTTTGTATGACGCAAGGAACCACCATGACGATCCAGCATGAGCGGCAAACGCTTCATCATGGCATGGCTCCTTTGCCGTTCTAGGTCAGTCCAGCCTGCGGAAGATCAGCGAGGTGTTGATCCCGCCGAAAGCGAAGTTGTTGTTCATGGCGTACTCGCATTGCAGCGTACGGCCTTCGCCGGTGATGTAGTCCACCTCGCCGCAGCGCGGGTCGACGTTGCGCAGGTTCAGCGTTGGCGCGTACCAGCCGCCGCGCAGCATCTCGATGGTGAACCAGCTTTCGATGGCGCCGCAGGCGCCGAGGGTGTGGCCGAGGTTGCCCTTCATCGAGCTGAAGGGCACGCCGCCGCCGAACAGGTTGCGCGTCGCCTGGCTCTCGGCGATGTCGCCCAGCTCGGTGGCGGTGCCGTGGGCGTTGACGTAGCCGATGGCCTGCGGCGGCAGCTGGGCGTCGTCCAGCGCGAGGCGCATGGCGAGCTCCATGGTTCCCTTGTTGGGCTGGGTGACGTGGTCGCCGTCGGCGTTGCTGCCGAAGCCGACGATCTCGGCGTAGACGCGCGCGCCGCGCGCGCGGGCGTGTTCCAGTTCTTCCAGGATCAGGGTGCCGGCGCCCTCGCCGATGACCAGGCCGTCGCGGTCGCGGTCGAAGGGGCTGGGGGTGGTCTTGGGTGTGCTGTTGCGGGTGCTGGTGGCGTAGAGCGTGTCGAATACCGCCGCCTCGGTCACACACAGCTCTTCGGCGCCGCCGGCCACCATCATGGTCTGCTTGCCGAACTTGATCGCCTCGTAGGCGTAGCCGATGCCCTGACTGCCGGAGGTGCAGGCGCTGGAGGTGGGAATGACCCGGCCCTTCAGGCCGAAGTAGACGCCGATGTTCACCGGCGCGGTGTGGCCCATCATGCGCACGTAGGTGGTGGCGTTGATGGCGCCGTTCTCGCCGGTGGCGAGCAGGCTGAAGAACTCGCGGATCGCGTCGGTGCTGCCGGTGGACGAGCCGTAGGCCACGCCCATGCTGCCGTTGCGGATTTCCGGGTCGTTGAGCAGCCCGGCATCCTGTAATGCCAGCTCGCTGGCGCGCGTCGCCAGCAGGGCCACGCGGCCCATGGTGCGCAGCGCTTTGCGGGTGTAATGCGGCGGCGTGACGAAATCCAGTACCGGTCCGGCCAGGCGTGTGTTGATGTCGCGGTAGCGGTCCCATTCCGGCATGGCCTCGATGCCCGACACACCGGCGCGCAGCTTGCCTTCGATGGTCGGCCAGTCGCTGCCCAGGGCGGTGATGCCGGCCATGCCGGTGACGACGACGCGCCTGAGGTTGGTCGAACTCATACCATGCCGCCGTTGACGCCGATCACCTGCCGCGTGATGTAGCCGGCGTCGTCGCTCATCAGGTAGGCCACCAGGCTGGCGACTTCGTCGGCTTCGCCCAGGCGTCCGGCGGGGATCACCTTGAGCATCTCCTCGATCGGCGCGTCTTTGATCATGTCGGTCTTGATGGGGCCGGGGGCCACGCAGTTGACTGTTATGTTGCGGCCGGCGAGTTCCACCGCCAGCGCCTTGCTGGCGCCAATGATACCGGCCTTGGCCGCGCTGTAGTTGACTTGGCCGCGGTTGCCGGCCACGCCCGAGACCGAGGACAGCGTGACGATGCGGCCGCCCTGGCGCTGCCGGATCATCGGCATCAGCAGCGGCTTCAGCACGTTGTAGAAACCGTCGAGGTTGGTGTGCAGCACCGCGTCCCAGTCCTCGTCGGTGAGCGCGGGAAAGGCGCCGTCGCGGGCGATGCCGGCGTTGTACACCGCGCCGTAGTAGGGACCGTGTGCGGCGATGTCGGCGTCCAGTGCCGCGGTGCAGGCGGCGCGGTCGCCGATGTCGAAGCACAGGTGGCCCGGCGCCGGGCCAATGGCGGCAAGCTCCGCCGCCACCGCATCCAGCGCCGGTGAAGGCGCGCGACCGTGCAGTACCACGGCGAAGCCGGCGCGCGCCAGGCGCAGCGCGACGCAGCGGCCGATGCCGCGGCTGCTGCCGGTGACCAGGACGCGGCGCGCGCTCATGCCCGCATGCCCGGAATGACGAAGTTGGGATGATTCATGAGTTTCAGAGTCCGGCCTATGGTGCTTCGGCTTCGATCGCCAGGGCGTAGTCGAAACGGAAATTGGAGATCCAGTAACGGCCGTGCCAGGGATCGGCATCGGCGTAATCGACTTCGGCGATGAGCTGGCCGTTGTGGCGCAGCCGGCGCACGCCGCCGCCGGGCTCGGTCACTTCCCAGCCGGCCGCGTGGTAGGCGGCCTGCAAGACCGGTAGCGGCCACAGCGCCAGCTGCAGGTCGGTCAGCATCCATTCCGGCTTGAGGGCCGAAGGCACCATCGGCGCTGTTTCCACCTTCCAGTCCTTGCCGTCCCAGGCCACGGACATGGCGCGCTGGCCCAGCGCCGTCAACGCCAGTACCTCGATGCGTTCGGGCGAGGCATGCACCACGCAGCGCAATACCGCCTCATGCTCGCCGAAGGCCACGCGCAGGATCTGCTGCGTGTCGCGGGTCCGGCCCAGGGTCGCGGGCGGCAGAAGCGGCGGTTGTTCCACGGCGGCTGCGGCCGGTGCTGCCGGCTGCTGCGTTGCGCAAGCGCTCAGGGCGACGGCGGCAAGCGCGAACAGGCCGCGCCGGAACTGGCACAGGCTTGAGTCGATAGGCGTCAAAGAATCAGGGTTTCGCACTAAGCCATCCTAAGTGAATCAGGCGCGGACTGTCCCGTCGCGCCGGGGGCGCAGCGCCAGGGCCAGGATCACCGCGAAGGTGACGCCCAGCGCCTGCACCAGGCCGATGGCGCGCAGGAACGGCGTCGAGGAAAAGCCGAGCAGGCCGAAGGACAGCACCGCCGTCAGCGTCGCCAGCACCACCGCCAGCAGGGCCGGCGCCTCGGCGCCTCGCGCCTCGCGCAGGAAGATGGTGTAGTCCGAGCCCATGCCCATCACCAGTAGCAAGGCCAGCACGTGGAACAGGTTGACCGGCACGCCGGCCCAGGCCAATACCGCCAGCGCCAGCGCGCCGCCGCCCACCGCCGGCAGCAGCATGGCGGCGGCGCCGCCATAGCCGTAACGCCGGCTCATCAGGAGGCCGGTCACGAGATAGACCGCCACGATCAACAGGGCCGCGATGCGGCGATATCGATACAGGATTTCCGAGATGTCGGCGATCTTGTCGATCAGGCGCACGCCCGGCAATCCCGCCGCGGCCTGGGCCATGGCGTCCGGGTCGCGCACGTCGAACAGGGTCACGGCGCTGGCGTAGCCGGCGCCGACCTGGCCCAGCCATAAGGGGCGGTAAGGTTCCGACGCCGCGCTGGCGAAGAAGTCCTGCGGCCGCAGCGGTGCGCTGCCGGCGGCGAAAAGCTGCAACTGTCTGCTGACTGCATCCTCGCCGTAACCCAGTTCACGCATCAGCTTCGGCAGCAGGCCGTCCGCCGCATAGACCTTGCTGGCCAGCAAGGCATGATTGCGTTCCTGCAATTGCAGCGAGGGCAGGGCATTGGATACCGCCAGCATATTGCCGACGCGCTGGTCGGCGAGCAGCGGCGCGAGCTTCTCGCGCAGCGCTTCCTCGCGCTGCAGCACCTGCTCCGCCGAGTCGCCGCGGACCAGGAAGAAGCGGCGGTCGGCCGATTGTCCGAGCAGCTCGCGCATGCGCACTTCCTGCTGGATCAACGCCGGCGGCGAGCTTTGCAGGGCGCGCACATCGTCGAGGAAGCCCAGGCGCAGCAGGCCGCCGCCGATGAACAGCAGTGCCGCCAGCGCCAGCAGCAGCTTGGTGCGCGGCGCGGTGATGCGGGGCAGCGCCGCCAGGCCGCGGATCAGGCGCAGCACCAATGCTTGCGGTGGCACCGGCCAGCTGCGCGCCAGGCGCGGCAGCAGGAACAGCACGCAGCCGCAGGCCACGCCCAGGCCCACCGAGGAAAACAGCGCGATCTGGCGCAGGCCCGGGAAGGGTGCCAGCAGCAAGCCCAGGAAGGACAAGGCCGTGGTCAGGTAGCCCAGGGCGATGCCGGGCGTGACGAAGGCCGGCGCCAGCCGCGGCTGCCAGTCGGCGTTGTCGCGGAAGCGGTCGGCGTAGAAGAAGATGGCGTAATCCACCGAGGTGCCGATCAGGCTGCTGCCGAATATCAGGGTTACCAGGTGCACCTGGCCGAACACCCACTGGCAGGCGGTGAGGCCGGCGATGGCGCCGAGCCCCATCGACAGCGCGGTCAGCAGCAGGGGGCGCAGCGAGCGGAACGCCAGCAGCATCAGCAGCACGGTGCCGGCCAGGGAGATGCTGCTGAACAGCGACATCTCGTGCTTGCCGCTCGCCACCGCCGCCGCGGCGTGCTGGATCACGCCGGAGCCGACGATGTCGCCGGCTCCCGCTGCCGCGGCCGCAAGGCGGGCGTCGGCGATGGCCTTGCCGGCGGCTTCCTCGGTGGCGACCGAGAAGGCGCTGCGGGCAGTCTGCGCCACCACCAGCACGTAGGTCAGTTCCCCACCGCTAAGGGCCAGCACATCTTCCTGCAGGCGCGCGCGGCCGGTCGGCGGACGCTGCTCGGTGATGAAGGCGGAGAGCAGGCCCAGCGGATCTTCGGCGGCGTTGAACGGCCGCATGAAGCCGGCCGGCGTATACAGCGCGCGCATCGCCTCGTCATGCAGGCGCTGCAACTGGTCCTGTTCCAGCAGGCCGCGATGACGCGCCGCCAGCAGGTGGTCACGATAGGGCAGGTCGGCGCGGGCCGCTTCGGCCAGCGCGCGGTCGACCGAGACCCGCACCTGGGAGAATTCGCCGCTGGCGTTGAGGCTGCCGGTGAAGGCCTGCGCCGCACTCCTCGCCGTGGCGAAATCCTTGGCCCCGACCAGGAAGATGCTGTTGCGCGCCAGCTGATCGGTGTAGACCTGCACCGCCTGCTCGGCATCGGCGTCGCGCTGGTCTGCCGGCAGCAGGGCGAAGATGCTGGTCTCGACCCGCATGTGCGGCGCCACCAGGCCGGCGAACACCGCGGCCAGCAGCAGCATCGCCGCGCCCCACAGGCGGAACCGCCCCTCGACGCTGCTCAGTGCGGAAAACACCCTACTTGGCGAAACGCTGGCGATCGGCCGCGCTGAGGCCGTCGGACAGGATGGTGACCTCGGGCAGCAGGATCTCGGTGCGGTCGCCGTGGGCGTCGCGCAGCTCGATGCGGTTGGCGTTCTGGGTGCCGTCGATCACCGACTCGCGGAACACCGCCGCCATCGCCGCCAGCTTCGGCCTCAGGCCGACCTGCCAGCCGGCGCTCTTGCCGGAGCCGGTGGGCACACCGTAGGTGTCGAAGTCCTTCGACAGGGCCTCGAAGTCCAGCGCGAACAGGGCGAAGAAGATGCGCGCCGCCACCGCCACGCCGGGCTGCTCGTCGGCGCTGATGCGCGTCTCGGCGCCGCCCTCGTCGCGGCTGCGCGCGCCCTCGCGGGTCAGGATGAAGACCGAGTCGAACGGCGTGCGCGTGTGCCACCACACGCCGATGTCGCGGGCGAACAGGAACTCGCCGGTGGAGAGCAGGGGCTTGGGCAGTTCCGGCAGATACTTGCGCTGCTCGAAGCGGCCGCGCAGGCCTGGTGCCGCGGCAAGAGGCTTGGCGGCCGGCCCCAGCAGGGCCGACATCTGCGCCGGCGTCAGCGGGTGCGCGAACACGCCCTGCTCGTCGGCCGCCATTGCATTGCCGACGAACAGCTGTGCCGCCAGCAACAGGCACAGGGACAAGCCGGACGCGCGTCTCATGGCTTGGGCTCGCCCAGTCGCTCGAACAGCACGTCCGGCGAGACCATGCACATCTCGCGCGTGGCGATGTTCACCGCCACCTGCACCGACTCGCCCTTGGTCAGGCGCTGGCCGCTGGCGTCGTCCGTCACCAGGTATTCGATCCTCAAGCGGTTCTCCCATTCCAGCAAGGTGGCGCGCACCCGGATCTTCTGGCCGAACTGCGCCGGCTTGACGTAGCGCAGGCGCAGGTCGATCACCGGCCAACCGTAGCCGCTGGCCAGCATGCGGTCGTAGTTGTAGTCGAAGCTTTCCAGCAGCGCGCAGCGCGCGATCTCGAAGTACTTGGCGTAATGGCCGTGCCAGACGATGCCGACGAGGTCGACGTCGTGGAACGGAATCTGGATCGTCACCTCGGCGCTGCGCTTCATGGCCGCACCCGCTGCCACAGCAGGGCCGGCAGGCGCAGCAGCATGCCGAAGAACAGGCGCGTGTGCATGGCGCTGATGCGCAGGTTGTCGCGCCACAGGTCGAAGTGCGAGACGCCGTCGCTGGGATAGCTGACCCGGGTCGGCACGCTGATCACCCGCGTGCCGCGCCAGAACAGGCGCACCAGGATCTCGGTGTCGAACTGCATGCGCGCGCCGACCCGGCCCTCGTCCCAGACGCGCAGCGCCGGCGCCAGCGGATAGACGCGGAAGCCGCACATGGAATCGCGGATCTCGAAGGACAGGGTGTTGATCCACACCCAGACGTGCGTGACATAACGGCCATAGAGCCTGCTTTTCGGTACCGATGCATCGTAAACCGGTACGCCGGTGACCACCGCATCGGGATGCCGCGCCGCCTCCTCCAGCAGCCGCGGCAGGTCGGCGGCATCGTGCTGGCCGTCGGCGTCGATCTGCACCCCATGACTGAACCCGGCCGCCGCCGCCGCCCGCATGCCGCTCATCACCGCGTGGCCCTTGCCGCGGTTCGGCGCCTGGCGCAGCACCGTCAGCCAGTCGCCGTCGCGGCGCTCCAGTTCTTCCAGCGCCGCGGCGCAGCGCGGGTCGCTGCCGTCGTCCACCACCCAGCAGCGCATGCGGTACGGCCGCAGGCCGGCGACGGTGCCGGCAATGGCGCGCTCATGGTTGTAGAAGGGAACGACAATCGCTGGCTTCACGCTTGGATCGTGGTGGTGGCGGTCGCCCGGAGCGGCCCGGGCCGGAAGGCGGCCGCGGGGCCGCGGTGCTCAGGAATCGGTGACGACGCTGCTCAGCTCGGCATGGATCGCTTCGGTGACGTCGCCAACCGTCCTGACGTGCTTGAACGTCTCCGGCTGGATCTTCTTGCCGGTGACCTCCTTCAGTTTCAACAGCAGGTCGATCGCGTCGATGCTGTCGATTCCCAGGTCCTGGTACAGGTTCGCCTCCGGCGTGATCTTGGCCGGGTCGATCCCGAACAGCTCGACCAGCACATCTTTCAGGCGGTTGTGGATGTCCTCTTTGCTGTCCATAAGACTCGTTGGCTGTTCAACTTGAAATGAAAGCGCCTGGCCGGAAACTGGCCGCCGCCGGGGGCGGCGCTCAGTGCATTGTACAATCTGCCGCAACTGCCGCAGCGGCGCCCGCCGGCCGTGGCGTGACGGGGATCACCGAGCGCGAGAAATAGTCGACGAAGTGCTGCGTCAGGCGCCGTGCCGCCAGCGCCGACTGGGCGCCCGCCGCGCCGTAGTCCGAAGCCGGCAGGGGTTCGCCGATGCGCAATTGCCAATGGCCCCGCTGCGGTGGAATGCGGTACCAGGGCTCGGCCTTGGTCAGCGTTGACGGATTGCAGATGATGGTCACCGGCAGCACTTCCGCGCCCGCCGCCAGGGCGATGCGCGCCGCGCCGCGCTGCATGTTCAGCGGCTGGCCCGGCACGCTGCGGGTCCCTTCCGGGAATACGATCAGGGAACGGCCGGCGCGCAGGTTGGCCGCCGCCGACTCCACCAGTTCCTCGGCCGAGCCGTTGTTGGGAATGTAATCGGCCCAGGCCACCGGCCAGCGCAGGAAGGGGTTGCGCCACAGCGCCTGCTTGACGATGCAGTCCACCTCCGGCAGCAGGGCGATCAGCAGCACCACGTCGATCAGGCTGGGATGGTTGGCCACGATCAGCTGCCCGCGCGGCGCGATGCGCTCGAGGCCGCTGACCTCGTAGCTGATCACGCCGAGCGTCTTCATCTCCCACACGAACAGGCGGAAGGTGTAGTGCATCGCCCGCTGGATGCGGCGGCGGGTAGTGTCGCGGTCGCGCGACACCAGCCGGATCAGCGGAAACAGGGTGAGGCTCAGCAACACTCCGCCCAGCCCGAAACAGGCGAATGAAAAACCGGTGCCGAACAGGCGCCAGCCATAGTCCAGTGTGTGCCGCAACTTCATCAAAAGCCCCTGTCCCGGATGCTTGTCCGGGACCTCCCAGTCCTGGTTATAGCACCGTTGGAAATACCCATGGCGGCAAATCTTTCCCCGGCCTGAGTTACGATACCATCCGGGGACGTATTGCAGTACCACAGGGTCGGCGAAAGGCCGGCCGGAATCATTGAATTTTCTAGGGAAATCGGAAGATGTCCGCTGAGGTATCCATCGCCACGGCCGCGGAACGCGAACTGGCCGACCTGCTGGTCGAAGTACTGAACCTGGAAGGGCGCGATACCGCAGCCGTCGATCCGGCCGCGCCGCTGTTCACCGACCAGTCCGGCGGCTGGGGCCTGGATTCGATCGACGCCCTGGAAATCGCCCTGGCCCTGCAGCAGCGCTATGGCGTGGTGCTGCGTTCCGAGGACGAGGCCACCCGGCGCGCCTTCGCCTCCCTGCGCGCTCTCAGCGAGCATGTGCGCAGCCACGCCGTGGCCGCCGCCGAGCGGGGCTGAGCGCCGACGCGGCCGGAAACCCCTGCTGATGCGCGTTCTGCTGCTGTGCGCCTATCCCGTACTGATCCACCTGGCGGTGATGCTGCACCGGCCCTGGCTGCAGTGCGTGGCGGTGGTCTGCGCCTACGCGGCGTTCTTCTACCCCGGCCTGCGCGCCGGCCGCCTTCCGGCCTGGCTGGGCCTGAGCCTGTTCGCCTGCGCCGATGCTTTGCTGATCAGCCTGGGTCACGGCATTTACGCCCTGTACCTGCCGTCCATCATCATCCCCGCCCTGGTGCTGTCGGCGTTCGCACCGACGCTGCTGCCGGGACGCGTGCCGATGATCACGCGCATCGCCGACGCCATGGGCGGCCCGCTGTCCGCGGCGCAAGTCAGCTATACCCGCAACGTCACCTGGGTCTGGGTGGTCACCCTCGGCCTGATCCTGCTGGTGACCCTGAGCCTGCTGCTGTTGTGGTCGCCCGAGGCCTGGTCGGTGTTTGCCAATTTCATCAGCTACGCCCTGCTGGCGGTGCTGTTCGTCGGCGAGTACGGCTATCGCCGGATGCGCTTTCCGCAGCACACGCCGCTCAGCTTCCGCGCCTTCCTGCGCAGCGTCACCAGCTACCGCCCGCATTGAACGGCCTGCCCCTCATTGCCGGCTAC
>JAQGNS010000215.1 GCA_028291705.1 Nevskia sp. | reverse complement strand
CCAACTACGCCGCCACCACCCACATGGAAGGCACCAGCCCGCACCTGGGCGGCGACTTCGCCATGGAAAGCCAGATCACCGCGAAGTGGCTGGGTGCGGATTGCGGCAGCGTGCCGGCCGGCAGCGTACGCTAACCCCTGCTGTCATCCTGAGCGTAGCGAAGGATCTGGCCCGGCACGCACCACGCAACTCCGCGCACAGCCGGATTCTTCGCTGCGCTCAGAATGACAGGATGAGTGAAACGCGCTCGAGGGCTACTTCGCCAACTCCGCCGGCACGAACACTTCCAGCACCGCCTTCTGCAACAGCCCCGGCGGCAGCAGGCCTTGCGCAATGACGAAGTCGTGAAAGCGCTGCTTGTTGAATTTGGTCCCCAGCGCCAGTTCCGCACGCTGCCGCGTTTCCATCATGGCCTGGTAACCAACGAAGTATGAAGTGGCCTGGCCCGGGGAACGGAAGGTGTAGCGGTCCGTTTCCTCTTTGGCCAGTCCCTCGGACAACACCACCTCGTCCATCAGGAACTGCTTGACCTGCTCGGGCTTGATCATGCCGAGGTTGACCATGGGGTCGAGAAAGGCGCGGGCAGCGCGCATCAGGCGATGCTGCAAGCCGATGAGCTGGCCGTCGAGCGGGAAGTAGGGCTTCATCTCGGCTTCGGAGTACAGCGCCCAGCCTTCGACGTTGACGCTGTTGAAGGCGAACACGGCGCGGGCGATGGAAACGCCATGATCCATCATCGCCGAAAACTGCAGTTCGTGACCGGGCCGCGCCTCATGCGCGGTCAGGGTCCAGGCGGCGGCGTCGAAGGTGAAGTCGTCGGTCTTCAGGTCCTTTTCGCCGGCCTTGCCCGGCGTCTTCAGCGGCAGCACGAACTCGCCGTATTCACCGGTATTGCCGATCAGGCGCGGCGGGCTCATGTGCGGCGCCGGAATCTGCGCCGATTCGGCCTCGGTGGCCAGGCGGATCACGGCGTGGCGCTGCGGCACGGTGATCTCGTGCTCACGCCGCAGGATGTCCTCGATCGCGGCCAGGCGCTTCTGGTAGAACGGCAGGATGGCCGGGCCGGTGATCTGCGCCTTCTTCAGCTCGCGGATGACGTCGCGATAGTCGCCGGATTTGTAACCCTTCTGCTTCGCCACCAGCGGCGCCAGGGCGCGCATCTCGTTGCGGATTTCGGCGAAGGACAGCAGCGCGCGGCGGATCAGCTCCTCCGGCGGCACGGTATTGCCGAACTGCTTCAGGTTGTCGGCGTAGATCGCCGGCGGCAGACGGTTGTCGGCGCGGCAGCGCGGCAGGATTTCCTTGCCGACCCAGGCGTTGTAGGCCTCGACCTGGCTGTTCAGGGCCGCCAGCGGCTGCTCGTAGCCGCTGAGGCCGCTGCTCTTGAATAGCTCGCCGATGCCGGCCATCAGGCGCGGCGCATCGGCCAGGTCCTGCTCCACCTCGTCCTTGAACGGACCGGTCAGCCCCTTGTCACCGAAGCGCTCCACGGTGCGCGCCTTGGCCAGGTCGGTCAGCGCGGTCGAACCCGGCTCCAGGCCGGCATAGCGGCGCAGGCGCACCAGGGCGGCGGACTGCCGCGCCTTGGGAATGCGCGGATCGAGCAGGTCGTGGATGCCCTGGAACACGGTGCCCGCCACGGCGAAATACGGCAGCATGAGGTCGTTCTGCAGCTTGTTGGTGTCGTACTGCTGCTGGCCGGCGGTGATCATGATCTGCAGATCCTGCTTCAGCGAAGGATCGGCCGCCTGCGGCAGCTGGGCATTGAGCCCGTCGATGACCTTCTGCAGGGCGGCCTGGGTGCGCTCGTAGACCTTCGGCTGCAGGTCGATGACCTTGTCGTCGTATCCATCGACGCCCAGCTGCGCAGTCTGCTCGGGATTGAACTCCGCGATCACCTGCAGCAGCGGCTGCGCCGCCTTGTTGCTGTCCGCCACCCAGGCCGGCGTGGCCGGAGCGGCGGTCGCCCCGGCGGCGGAGACGGTGGCCGCGCAAGCGGCCATCACGCCGATGCAGACTCCTGCCAGGAGCCGTGGCAGCCTCGCGGCCGCGCCTGAGGTCATATTCGTTTTCGACATGATCGACTCCCCTTTTTCCCAAAGATATAAAAGATTAGATGCGCCGGAGCATGGTTTGGGTTTGGATTCCGGGAAGCTGCCAACAATTGGGCAACCGTTGGCCGCCAGACACCCCCCGGCTTTAGTAATCAGCCAGCAGCTTGCGCGAAATTTCCAGGTCGGCCGCGGCCTTGTCGCGCATCTCGCTCATCAGCATCTGCTCCAGCTTGCCGCCGAGCAGCGGCACCGGGCAGTTCAACGTCCATTGCAGCACGTTGGCGCAGCCACCCTTTTCCATCACCACGCGCATTTCGGCGCTCATGCGGATCGGCGCATTGCGGATCTCGATGCTCAGCCGGCCGGTGGCGGTTTCCAGGTCCCACACATCCTCCTGTGTCACCTGTACCGACTCGCCGATGAACTTCTTGGCGAAACCCGGCACCTCGGCATCCGGCTTGCGGTGGTAGCTGCACTTGATGCGGAAGCGCTTGGCGTTCAGCTCGTGCTCCAGCACCTTGATGTCCCAGCCGCCGCTGGCGGCATACTTGCGCTCGAAATAAGCGCGGTCGCAGAACATGCGCAGCACCTTGTCCTTCGGCTGGCTGAAACTCTGACGCTCTTCGTATTGGGTGCTCATTCGGTCGATATCAGGAAGGCAATTAAACAAAAAGCCGCCGGGCTTGCGCCCGGCGGCCTGCAATCTTGCAGCAGCCGCTATTACTTGGTGGTCAGCTTCTGCACCGACGCGGCGGTGAAGTAGTCGTCCGACCAGTTGACGGTCAGGTCGACCGGCTTGTCTTCGTTGAACGCGGCAGTGATGAAATAACGGCCGGAGAAGAAGTCATAGATGATTTCCGGCACGGTCGACGCCGCCTGGATGTTCGGGGCGGTGATCAGGTGACCTTCCTGGAACTTGTACAGCTGATCCTTGTTGTCATAGTCGTCAACCGCTTCGATGTTCCAGCTGTCCTCGTCGACGTAGAAGCGGCGCGTCTTGAAGGTGTGGTTGGTGCCCGGCTTGAGGTTGGCCTCGACCACCCAGTAACGATGCAGCTCGTAGCGCGGCAGGTCCTGGTTGAGATGCTTCGGACGGATGACGTCCTTGTACTTGACGGTGTTGCCGGCGATCTTGTCGGAGTTGTACGGCAGGTAGAACTCTTTCTTGCCGACCAGCTTCCAGTTGTAGCGGTCCAGGGCGCCGTTGAACATGTCGACCTGGTCGTAGAACTGGTTGCCGTCGGTGCCTTCGTACGGGTTGTCGTACTGCACCGTCGGCGCGCGGCGGATGCGCTTCAGGCCCGGGCTGTAGAGCCAGGCGGCGCGGCCGTTGTCGCCGGTGCCGGACTTCTCGTGCACCAGGATGAAGGTGCCGGCCAGGCGCGGCGGCGACAGGGTCTGCGACAGGTACTTGAGGAACTCGCCCTGGCCGATCTTCATCGGCACCGGGTTCTTGTCGTTGGCGTAGGAGAACTTCACCTGCTCCAGGATCTTGGTCTGCTGGTAGTCTCCGGAGGGCTGCACGATGAACTGGTTGTTGAAACGCTGCGCGGCGTCACCGCGCCACTTCAGGCGATGGTTCCAGATCACCTCGGCGCCGGTCTTGGGAGCCGGGAAGGGGAAGCCCAGGGTGCAATTGTCCGGCTCGTCCGTGCCGTTGAGCTTGCAGGTGGTGGCGTTGGCGGCGGTGGCCTTGTAGATGAAGTCCGGGAACGCCACCGTACGGTGCGTCGGGTAGACGTTCATCTTGTAATCGGCGTAACGCTTCAGCAGTTCCTTGTGGCCTTCGGTGAGCTTGTCGGCGTACTTGGAATAGTTGTCGTGGGTGATGGTGAAGACCGGCTTGTCGCCATCCAACTCCGCATCGTGCGGGAATTCGCCGGCGAGCGGGCCGCTCTTGGCGCGGCCGCCGGTCCAGGCCGGGATGGTGCCGTCGGCATTGGCGCCCTTTTCGGCGCCGACCGGGGTCATTTCAGCGGCCGCGGCCTGCTGGGCGGACAGCCCCAGTGCCATGGCGCCGATGAATAGGAGTTGTTTCTTCATTGCTAATACTCTCCTCAACAGGGTGTTTGTAACCGTTCGGCAGCGTACGGTTGGATTATCGCGCCCGATGCTACAGAAAAAGTGCACGTCCGCCAATCACGCAAGCGCCCGGACTGACGCCCGGCGGACCGCGCCGGACGGGTGAATGCCCGGAGTTTGAGTGTCAGGTTGCGGCCGAAGTTCAGCACCGCACCGGTTTGTGGGTTTATGGCACGCCTTGCTTGCCGGATGCGGCGGGCTGCCCCTACCCGCCGAGCAGGTCTTCCAGACCGAGGCGCTCCAGCAGGCGCTCGCGTGCGTCCAGTTCCACGTCCAGGGTCGCCAGCATGATGAAGACCCCGGCCAGGCGCCGGTGCAGGAACACGATCTCGCGCGGCGGCACCCGGAAATGCACCGACAGGGCGTTGCGCGCGGCAACATTGGCAGCGCGCATCGGCAGGTCGCTGGCGCCCCAGCGGTACTCCCCTTGCGCATTGCGCAGCTGCGGCGGCGTACGCGAATCGTCGGCGGCATTGAACGGCTCGACGATCAGCTGGCACATCTCGGTAAAGGCCTTCAGCACCGGCTCGGGGAAGGTCCCGCGCATCAGGCCGATGGCGTCCGCGCCGCGCAGGATCTGGGCGCGGTCGGCGAGCAGGGCGCCGCGCACGATGCCCTTGTAGGCATCGACGAAACGGCGCTCGAAGCGGCGGGTTGCGCCGAAATCGAGCAGTACGATGCGATCTTCCTCGGCCTTGTCGCCGAGACGGATGCGGTAGTTGCCGAAATGTGGATCGCTCTGCACCAGGCCCCAGTCGAAAAATTCGGTCAGGAACAGGTCAAGGAAGTTGAGACCGAGCCGGTTGCGGCGCGCCTGCGGCAGCGCCCTGATCTCGGCGTCGCGCGCCGACACGCCGGATTCGTAGGTGGTGGTCAGCACCTGCCCGCTGGAATAGTCGGACAGCACGCGCGGCACGCCGTAGCGCGGATCGTCCGCCAGGCGGCGCCCGAATTCCTCGGTGAAGCGCGCCTCCGCCCGGTAGTCCACTTCGCGGTACAGCATCTCGCGCACTTCGGCGAAGACCGGCGCGAGGTCCAAGCCCTTGGGCGAGAGCCGCGTCACCATCAGCAGGCGCGACAGGGTCTTGATGTCGCTGTCGATGGCGTCGGCCACCCCGGGATACTGGATCTTCACCACCAGCTCCAGGCCGTCGGAGCGGCGCACCGCGCGGTGCGCCTGTCCCAGCGAGGCGGCGGCCAGCGGTTCCTCGTCGATCTCCAGTTCCGCCAGGCGCTGCCGGCCAAGGTTTTTTTCCAGCACCGGCGCCACCACGCGCCAGGCCACCGGCGCCGTGTCGTCCTGCAAGCCGGACAACACCTCCACTGCTTCTTCCGGCAGGAAATACTGGCCGTAAAGGGACAGCATCTGCCCGGCCTTCATCACGCTGCCCTTGAGGCGGCCCAGTTCATCGGCCAGCACCTGGGCCTGCTTTTCGTAGAATTCACGGTCAGCGGAACTGCGCGCCACTTCGCCGCGGAAGATGTTGACCAGGGAGTGCGCCACGATCTTGGTGCCGGCGCCCAGACCCAGTTTGGTCAACGCGATATTGCGCTCAAGGGGGCGGGTCTTGATCGACGTCATGGTAGGCTTTTTGATGTTGCCCGAGTCCATAGGTTCCCGCTTCATTTTTCCACTGAGGAATTGATCGCCATGCCGGCTCTGGCCGATATTGTATTGACTGCGCAGAACAAGGATGCGCTTGTTGCCGATTGCGTGCAGCTGACCGAGGGGCGCATCGCCGCCCGCGGCGGGCTGCGCGGCATCGCCATGAAAACCAGCCTGTCCCTGCTCAAGGCGGCGCGGCCGGACATCCTGCCGCGCGCCATGCTGGCCCTGCTGCCCGATTTCGTGGGGGCGCTGGACCCGCTGTACCAGGATTTCGTCGCCGCGCCCGCGCCTGGCCCGCAGGATTTTGCCAGCTTCCTGCAACGGCGGTCGGATGCGGCGGTCGGCGCCCTGTTGCAGGTCACCGACGACCGCGCCGCCCGTGTGCAGAATGCCGCCGTCAAGTCGGTTTACGCCCGTCTGCGCGGCGGCGCGGAAAACGAAGTCGAGGCTGCCCTACCCGATTTCGCCAGGCTGCTGTCGAACTACCTGCCGCGTCCCGCGCGCTGAACCGCGCGCTTTTCCGCGTACGCCTTTGCCCACGGGATTAGCCGAAATCCCGCGGGCGATGTCGCCATGGCGCTTGACACAAAAGCGTGATCCGGCAAGATGCGCGCAAGACCGGCAAGGAGCCGGCGACGCGGCCCGTGCAGCCGCCATGCGAACACAGAATCCGGCAATAGAATTCGGTAAAGGAAGGAGGGTGGGGCAATGCGGCTGAAGGGATTCCATCGCGGCGTCATGATCATGGCGTTCGCCGCCGGTGCCTTGGCAACGATCAGCGGACCGGCCGGGGCTGTCGATTTCAACATCCCGTTGCCGATCGGCAGCGACAACAGCATCCACGGCCAGCTCAACACCACCGCTACCGCCGGCGTCGGCTTCCGCACCCAGGGACAGAACGTCGACCTGATCGGCAAGTCCGATCTCAATCCGAACGCCTGCGGCACCTCTCCCGGCGCGGCCGGCCTCATCGTCTACCAGAACTGCCAGGGCGTATTCCGCACCCAGGGCTATGCCTCGCAGCGCCTGCAGCAGGTGCCGGGCTCCTATTCGATGGCGCACGACGACGGCGACCTCAACTACAACAAGGGCAGCTTTTTCCAGGCGCCCGCCAAGGTCACGCCCGACCTGACCCTGACCTGGGGCGATTTCGGTTTCTTCGGCCGCCTGCTGTACTTCTACGACGCGGTCAACAACGATTTCAACGAGCGGCACCCGGACATCATCACGCCGCAGAATGTGAAATCGGTGGGCCGTGTCGGCTCGCCGGTGCCAGGTCTGTCGGCCCTGCAGATTCCGGTCGCCATCGGCGGCGGCAACATCCCGCTGCTGTCCGAGCGCCTCTACGGTGTCGGCGCCTACGAGCGCACCAAGCGCACCGATCCGGCCGTGCTGAAACAGGTCGGCACCAATCTGCAATACCTCGACAGCTACATCTACGGCAAGATCCCGATCCCCTTCACCGACGACAAGAAGCTGACCTTCAAACTCGGCCGCCAGGTGATCAACTGGGGCGAGAGCACTACCCTGGTGTTCAACAGCATCAACCAGGCGAACCCGATCAACGGCAACAATTTCTACCGCGTCGGCAATCAGCTGGAAGAGGATTTCATCCCGCTGAACCAGGTGTTTCTCAGCTTCGAGCCCTTCTCCAACGCCACCCTGGAAGGCTTCTACCAGCTCGAATGGCAGCCGCTGGAAGCGCCGGCGCCGGGCAGCTACTTCTCTTCCAACGATCTGGGCACCAACAACGCCGGGCATTTCGCCAACCTCTCCTTCGGTACCAGCGCCGACGACCCCAGCAATATCGGCACGCCGCTGGACAGCCCGCTCGGCCTGATCACCTACACCACCACCTATGCCGGGCGCTCGCCCGACATGAACCCGCGCACCAGCGGGCAGTACGGCGTCAAGCTGGACTACTACGCCGACGACTTCAACAACGGCACCGACATGGCGCTGTACTTCGAGCACTACCACTCGCGCCTGCCTTATGTCGGTTTCTTCGCCCTCAAGGCCAGTTGCGCCCGCCGTGAAGGCAATTCACGCGGCAACGATGCCAACAGCCTCGGCGCCTTCCTGCTCGACTGCCCCGGCATCCCCGGCCTGAACGGACTGCTGACCTCGCGCAAGGACGACGCCGTACCGCTCAACAGCGGCAAGGTGTTCCTGGAATATCCGGAAGACATCGACTTGATCGGCGCCAGCTTCAGCACCACTTTCGGCAGCTACTCGGTGCAGGGCGAAGCCTCCTACCGCCCGAACCTGCCGATGCAGGTGTCGATCGCGGACCTGGAATTCGCCGCCGCCGGCCCGGCCCTGACCCGCTGCAGCGACGTCAACATGCATTGCACCGGCACCGGCGGACTCAACATCGCCAACCAGGCCAACGGCGGCATAGCCTCCGACGGCAGCAGCGATTTCGTCACCGCCAACGGCACCAACCCGTATCCCGACACCTTCAACCTGCTCGGTCTGGGCGCCGCGCCCGGTTCGGCCCGCTCCTTCCCCAACTTCATCATCCCCTACCGCGGCGGCGTGGTCGGCGAGAACGCGCCGACCGACTACACCAAGCCCCTCAACCGCCAGAACCCCGGCTACATCCAGGGCTACGAGCGTTTCGGCCTGGTCAAGCTCGATTTCGGCGTAACCAAGGTGCTGGGCGCATCGGACAACCCTTTCGGTGCGGACCAGATCATCGTGCTGGGTGAAGTCGGCGCCGACATCATCCCCAACCTGCCCGACAAGAGCGTGCTGCAGATCGACGGCCCCAACACCCCGCTCAGTGCCAGCGCCGGCGCCGACGGCAGCGGCGCCGACCGCTCGCGCCTGGCCTGCTCCAACATCCCGGACTGCTCTTACGGCGTCGACGGCCTGCGCTTCAATCCGCACCAGCAGCCGATCGGCGATTTCGTGAAGTCGTTCGCCTGGGGTTACCGCGTGGTGGTGATCGGCAGCTACGAAAACGTGCTGCCGAACATCGGCATCCACCCGACCCTGCTGTTCTCCCAGGACATCCAGGGCACCTCCCCCGGCCCGGCGTTCGAATTCGTCGGCGGCCGCAAGGAAATCGACTCCCTCTACGAGATCCGCTACAAGGCCTCGCT
Organism: Nevskia sp.; assembly: GCA_028291705.1. Classification (GTDB taxonomy): domain Bacteria; phylum Pseudomonadota; class Gammaproteobacteria; order Nevskiales; family Nevskiaceae; genus Nevskia. The sequence goes on along the minus strand of JAQGNS010000215.1, from coordinate 10,740 downwards.
GTCGTTCAACGTCGGTTACACCTGGTACTGGGGCGGCGGCGATCAGAACGTGCTGTCGGATCGTGATTTTGCGCAGGCGTTCGTGAAGTATCAGTTCTGACGCTGCACTGAAGTTCCAGCGTTGTTTCCCGACGCCCCATCGCCCAGCGGTGGGGCGTTTTTGCTTTGTGCTTCGCAATTGCTCCCGGTCGTTGAAGCAGAACCATTGACCCTGGAGTAGACTCCAGGCTTTAAACTGCGCACCAGGTTCCCTGGATACCTATTGCATGTCCGACCATCCCGCCCAATTCACCATCGGCCGCCTGGCCAAGGCCGCCGACGTCAACATCGACACCGTCCGCTTCTACGAACGCCAGGGCCTGCTGCAACCCGCCCCGCGTACCGCCGGCGGCTACCGCCTCTACGGCACGGCCGATGCGCAGCGCCTGCAATTCATCCGCCGCGCCAAAACCCTGGGCTTTTCCCTGGAGGACATCGCCGAATTGCTGCGGCTGACCGAGGACGGCCACGACCGCGGCAAGATCAAGGCGATTGCGCAGAAGCGTGTCGCCGACCTGGAATCGCGTATCCGCGAACTGGAAAAGATGCGCTCGGTGCTGGCCCACCACGCCGGGCATTGCTCCGGCCACGGCGAGGTCAGCGGCTGCCCGATCATCCAGGCCCTGCTCGACGAGCCGGCTGCATAAGGGCGATTCGACCCATCTGCCCGAAGGTGGTTAGGTCAATGTTCCTACTATGTGGGATCAGCCGCAGGCCTTAAGGTGTAGGTAAATAAAACACCGGAGGACACGCAATGGACGCGAACCCCACACTATTCAGGAATGCCACCATTTTCGACGGCAGCGGCAAGGAGCCGCAGCTGGCCGACTTGCTGGTGCGCGACGGCCGCGTCGTCGCCTTGGGCCAGAACCTTTCCGCCCCGGCGGGAACCACAGTGATCGATTGCGTCGGCCGCTGGCTGATGCCGGGCCTGCTCGACATCCACACCCACCTCGACCTGGAAGTGGAACTGGCACCGGAACTGCCGGAAGCAGTGCGCCACGGCACCACCACGGTGGTGATGAGCAACTGCTCGCTCGGCGTGGCCTACGGCAACCAGCGGCGCAACGGCGACGATCCCATCGTCGACTGCTTCGCGCGGGTGGAGAACGTGCCCAAGCATGTGCTGCGCAAGGTCGGCGACGCGGTGCACTGGAACGATTCCGGCGCCTACCTCGAGCACTTCGACCGGCTGCCGCTGGGCCCCAACGTGATGCCGATGATTCCCCACTCGATGCTGCGCATCGAGGTGATGGGACTGCAGGCTTCAGTCACTCGCGAACCGACACCGGAAGAATTGGGGCGCATGTCGGCGCTGCTGGAGAAGGGCATGCAGGAAGGCTATGCCGGCTTCTCCACCGACGCCCTGCCCTTTCACTACCTGGCCAACCGTCCCAATACGCGCAAGCAGATTCCGACCCAGTTCGCCCCGTTCAGCGAGCTGAAGCACTTGACCAATATCGTGCGCCGCTGGGACCGGGTGTGGCAGGCCACGCCGCCCAAGGACAGTCCGCTGGCAACGCTGCGCACCTTCCTGCTCAGCAGCGGGCGGCTCTATGGCCGCAGGTTGAAAACCACTGCGGTGGCGGCGATCGACCTGCATACCAACCACTCCCTGGCCAAGCTCGGCATGGCGCTGTCGCGTCTGCTCAACTCGAAGCTGGTCGGCGGCCTGTTCCGCTTCCAGGCCCTCTCGGCGCCGTTCAAGCTGTGGAGCGATGGCGTCATCACGCCGATCGCCGAGGAGATTCCGGAACTGCGCGTGCTCAACGAGTGCGAACTGGACGACCACGCCGGGCGCCTGCGCATCCTCAACGATCCTGAATACAACCGCGCCTTCCGCGCCATGTGGCACAAGGGCAAGCGTGGCTTCAACCTCGCCAACCTGAAGCGCCTGCTGGGACGCGCGGACAATGTGCTGAGTCGCCGGCTCGACGACATGCACGTCGAATCCTGTCCCTTGGCCTGCTGGAACGGCGAGACGCTGGAAACGGCTCACCGCCGACTGCTGGCCTGGCAGTCCGGCGCGGGCGTGGCGCTGAACGAGGAAGAGGCCGCCTTCTTCGCGACCTTCCCCAAGCCGGCCGGCGACGATGCAGATTTCTTCCTGCACCTGCTGCGGCAATGGGACACCCGGCTGCGCTGGCACACCACCACCGCCAATCGCGATCCCGCGGTGGTGAAGAAACTGCTGTTCCATCCGCTGAATCTGCCCGGCTTCAACGACTCCGGCGCGCACCTGACCAACATGGCGTTCTACGACGGCAACCTGCGCACCCTGAAGATCGCCCAGGAAGACGGCTTGCAGCAGGTGGCAGTGGCGGTGCGGCGCATGACGCAGGAGCCGGCCGAATTCTTCGGCCTCAATGTCGGCACCCTGGCGCCCGGCCTGCAGGCCGACCTGTGCGTGGTCGACCCGCAGGTGCTGCGGCAGTGGCAGCCGGAAAGCACCATCGAATACATCCGCCGCGACATCTTCGACTGCGAACAGCTGGTGAACCGGCCGCAGGGCGTGGTGACCCAGGTGATGATTGCCGGCAAGCTGGCCTGGAGCGAGGGTGTTTACACCCAGGCTTACTCGCGCGAGCGTTTCGGGCGCGTACTGCGGGCGAAGGATCATCCGGCGGAGTTGGCGCTGGCGGTAGCTGCGCCGCCGTTATTGGCTGCGGCCTAGTCTCCCCTGTCATCCTGCGTAGCGAAGGATCTGGCTTCTGCGCGGGGCCAGATCCTTCGCTGCGCTCAGGATGACAATGGGACTTGGCGGATGACAGCGCGCCGCCCATGAATCCCGCGCATAACGCCCGATCAAAAACGATCATTTCATGATTGGCCCGCAGGCGCCTAGGATGTGCACTCCCGCAGGAGGAGCATCCCATGAATTTCGAGCCCAGCCCCAAGGCAAAAGACATCATCAAACGCGTGAAGGCGTTCATGCGCCAGCACATCCTGCCGGTGGAGCAGCAACACTGGGAAAGCCTCCTCGCCGCGCGCAAGGGCGGCGAGTGGAAGGAATGGACCATCCCGCCGCTGGTGGAGGAACTGAAGGCCAAGGCGAAGGCTGAAGGCCTGTGGAACCTGTTCCTGCCCGACGACAAGCTCGGCGGCGGCCTCAGCACCCTGGAATACGCGCCGGTGGCCGAAGAGACCGGGCGCAGCCTGATGGCGCCGGAAATCTTCAACTGCAACGCGCCGGATACCGGCAACATGGAAGTGTTGTGGCGCTACGGCTCCGAGGAGCAGAAGGAGCGCTGGCTCAAACCGCTGCTGGCCGGCGAGATGCGTTCGGTGTTCTGCATGACCGAGCCGGACGTCGCCTCCTCCGACGCGACCAATATGCAGGCCACCGCCGTGGTCGAAGGCGACACGGTGGTGCTCAACGGCAAGAAGTGGTGGTCCTCCGGCATCGGCGACCCGCGGGCGAAGATCGCCATCTTCATGGCGCTGACGCCGGACGCCTCCAAGGACCGCCACCACCAGCACTCTATGGTGCTGGTGCCGCTGGATGCGCCGGGTGTGGAGATCAAGCGCATGCTGCCGGTGTTCGGCGAATACGACGAACCGCACGGCCACGGCGAGGTGCATTTCACCGATGTGCGGGTGCCGCTGTCCAGCATCATCGCCGGGCCGGGCAAGGGCTTCGAGATCGCCCAGGGACGCCTTGGCCCGGGGCGCATCCACCACTGCATGCGCTGCATCGGCGCAGCGGAGCAGACGCTGGACCTGATGATCGCGCGCGGCATGAAGCGCACGGCTTTCGGCAAACCGATCCTCAACCTCGGCGGCAACCGCGAGCGCGTGGCCGAGGCGCGCATCGCCATCGACCAGGCGCGCCTGCTGACCCTGCACGCGGCGTGGAAGATCGACAAGGTCGGCGCGCTCAATGCGATGACGGAAATCTCCGCGATCAAGGTGGTGGCGCCTAACGTGCTGCAGAAGATCGTCGACGACGCCATCCAGATCCACGGCGGTGCCGGCGTTTCGCGCGACGTGCCGCTCACCGCCTTCTACATCCAGGCGCGCTCGCTGCGCTTGGCCGATGGACCGGACGAGGTACACAAGGGCCTGATCGCGCGCATCGAGCTGGCCAAGCGCGGCTTCATGAAATAGGGCTGATCCATGGGCGCCATCTATCTCATCCGTCACGGCCAGGCTTCCTTCGGCCAGGCCAACTACGACGCACTGTCGAAGACCGGCATCGAGCAGGGCCGCGTGCTGGGCGAAGCCTTGAAGGTCCGTGTGCCGCAAGTGGATGCCGTGGCCACCGGCGGCATGCAGCGTCACCGCCAGACCGCGGAAAGCTGCCTGGAGGCGATGGGCCTGCGGATAGAGTCGCGAGACCTGCCCGGCTTCCGCGAATACGACCACGACGAGATCATCGTGCGCTTCGAACCGCGCTACTCGAAGCCGGAAGTGATGATGGCCGAGATCGCGCAAATGCCGGAGCCACGCCGCGCCTTCCAGGCAATGTTCGGCAAGGCGATGGAGCGCTGGATCGACGGCGGCCACGATGCGGACTACAGCGAATCCTGGACCGTGTTCCGCGAGCGCTGCAATCGCGCCCTGAGCGACCTGATCCAGTCGCTCGGGCCGTCGAAGACGGCGCTGGTGTTCACCTCGGGCGGCGTGATCAGCGCCATCTGCCGCGAGTTGCTGCAGTTCCCGGAGCATGAGGCTTACCGTCTGAATCTCACGCTGGCCAATTGCGGCGTGACCAAGATCATCTACAGCGAGCGCGCCCGCTACCTCAGCACGCTCAACGAGCACGCCCACTTCGAGGGCGCGCAGCATAAACTCATCACCTACCGCTGAACCGACGAGCCGAAGAATCACTATGCGCAAGAACATCCTCATCACCGGCGCCAGCTCCGGCCTCGGCGCCGGCATGGCCCGCGAATTCGCCAAGAAGGGCCGCGATCTCGCCCTGTGCGCGCGGCGCACCGAGCGGCTGGAGCAGTTGCAGCAGGAGTTGCTGGCGATCAATCCCGCCATCCGCGTCTCGATCAAGGCGCTGGACGTGAACGACTACGACCAGGTCTTCACCGTGTTCCGCGAATTTGCCGAGGAATTCGGCGGACTCGACCGCATCATCGTCAATGCCGGCATCGGCAAGGGCAAGCCGGTTGGCACCGGCTATTTCTGGGCCAATCGCCAGACCGCCGAAACCAATTTCGTCGCCGCGCTGGCGCAGTGCGAAGCCGCGGTGGAAATCTTCCGCAAGCAGGGGCACGGCCACCTGGTGATGATCTCCTCGATGAGCGCCATGCGCGGCATGCCGGGCAACATCACCACCTATGCCGCCACCAAGGCCGGCGTGGCGGCGCTGACCGAGGGCATCCGCGCCGATCTGATGCGCACCAAGATCAAGGTGACAACGCTGTATCCGGGCTACATCCGCAGCGAGATCAACGAGAAGGTGAAGAAGACGCCGTTCATGGTCGACACCGCCACCGGCTGCCGCGCGCTGGTCGTCGCCATCGAGAAGGAAAAGGTCGAAGCCTGCGTGCCGGCCTGGCCCTGGAATGTGATGGGTTTCGCCATGCGCAACCTGCCGCTGAAGCTGGTCGCCCGCATGGGTTGATGTAGGATGCGGGGCAGAGCCTCGGGCGGCTGCCGGGGCGACTTCGAAAACAGGGGGAGCGCCGGTGTCCGAAATCGTCCTGCACCAGTGGGTGATGTCGCCGTTCTGCAACAAGATCCGGCGTTGCCTGGAGTTCAAGGGCCTGGGCTACCAGGTGGTCAACTACAACGGACTTCGCGCACTGCAGGCGGCCAAGCTGTCGCCGGCCGGCAAGCTGCCGGTGCTGGATTACGACGGCGAGCGCCTGCAGGACTCGGCGCACATCGCCCGCTTCCTTGACCAGAAGCACCCCGACCGACTGCTCTACCCGGCCGATCCGCAAGCGCTGGCGCAGTCGCGCCTGCTGGAGGACTGGGCCGGCACCTCGTTGTATTTCTACGAGCTGTACTTGCGCATGCTCGATCCGGTGGCGATGGAGAAGGCGCTGGATCTGGTCTGCGCCGGGCGACCGGGCTGGGAGCGCGCGGTAGTGAAGCTGGTGCTGAGCCGGCGCTATCCGAAGAAGCTCGGCAACCAGGGTCTGGGCAACTACTCGAAGGTCGAGATAGTGAAGATGCTGCTGCAGCACGTGCAGGATCTCGACACCCTGCTGCAGGAGCAACCGTTCCTCACCGGCGAGGCGCTGACCATCGGCGACATCGCGGTGGTGGCGCAGCTCGACGAGATGATCCGCACCAGCGATGTGGCCGAGCGCATCCTGTCGTTTCCACAGGTCAAGGCCTGGTATGCGCGCTGCGGCGGCATGAACGGCTGAATCCGCTCATGAGGGTGAAGCCGCCCCCTGTTTTGCTGCATCGCAGCAGTGAATTCCGAATATTGCAGAATTATGACAGCGGCATGACAATCCCCTCGCCGCCCGATCTCATCCAGAGCGCATAGACGCAGACCGCTGACGCCCCGTCGCAGCAGGTCGGAAGGATCGGGCACCGCCGCAATCCAGCGGCCCGGCATGGCGAGGGGAGAATCTGCGATGGCGACAGGCAAGCGCGGCAAGGGCAGTGGCACACCCGTTGATGCATCGGCTGAAACGGTCGACTCGAACCGGCGACGCTTCATCGCCGGTGCGGCAGCGGCCGTCGGCGGCCTGGCGCTGAATTCACAGGGAGGGGGCGCTCCGAAAACCAACGCGTTGCCGGCCTTGCCAGATCCGGCCACCTGCGGCATCGACCACATCGTGGTGGTGATGATGGAGAACCGCTCCTTCGATCACTTCCTCGGCTGGGTGCCGGGGGCCGACGGCATGCAGGCAGGGCTGAGCTTCAAGGACGCCGCCGGCAAGGTCTACCAGACGCACGACCTGGCGCCGCGCTACCAGAACTGCTTCCTGGCCGATCCCGACCACAGCTACGAAGGCGGGCGCACCGAGATCAACGACGGTGCCATGAACGGCTTCCTGCTGACCCAGCCCAAGGGCGACACCTTTCCCATCGGCTATTACACAGCGGCCAGCCTGCCCTTCTTCAAGGGCTGCGCCGACAATTGGACCATCTGCGACCGCTATTTCAGCGGCATCCTGGCGCCAACCTCTCCCAACCGTTTCTACATGCACGCGGGGCAGACCGACCGCGTCACCAACACCACCACGGTCTCGACCCTGCCCACAGTGTGGGACGGCATGCTCGGCGCCGGGCGCAGCGTGGCCTATTACTACGAGGACGTGTCCTATACCGCGCTATGGGGCAGCAAGTACAAAAGTTTTTCGCAGAAGTTCAGCAAGTTCGCAGCGGACGTCGCCGGCGGCAAGCTGGCCGACCTGACCTTCGTCGACAACGTCGGGACCGATGTGCACGAACTGATCGGTATTTCGCGCGACGACCATCCCTATGCCGACGTGCGCGATGGCCAGGCCTTTCTCAACCAGGTCTATAACGCCATCCGCCAAGGGCCGCACTGGGCCAGCACGTTGATGATCATCAACTACGATGAGTGGGGTGGCTTCTACGACCATGTGCCGCCGCCCTACGCGCCGGTCACCGCACAGGAATTCGCCGCCACCGGCAACGACGGTCGCCTTGGATGCCGCGTGCCCTGCGTGCTGATCGGCCCGCACGCGCGGCGCGGAGTGGTCGAGCACACGCAATTCGATCCGAACTCGATCCTCAACATGATCGCCTGGCGCTTCGGCTTCGCACCGCTGGGTGCGCGCGCCGACTCGATCAACATCGCCCACGCCCTGAACTTCAACAATCCGCCCAATGGCTACGCGCCTTCGTTCAAGGTGCCGCTCGGGCCCTTCGGTGGGCTGGCCATCGATGCCTGCCTGCCGATCGGGGACTTGCTCGGAGCGGACGATCCGCTCAGCCCCATCCTCAAGCCGATACTGGGCAAGCTCAGCGTCAGCGACCAGCGCAGGGTAGAGCATGAGCAGGAGTTGGCGGATCTGCGGGCGCTGGGGAAGAAGTACGGGTTTTGACGTCCCGCGCCTCGATTACGCAACGACAACAAACGCAGCGAAGGGCGGGACAGATCCTTCGCTGCGCTCGGGATGACAGAAGACTTGTCGACTAGGCCTTTCGCTGAGGGGAATCCTTGCCGGCCAAATTGGCCTCGTGCTTTTCGATGCGCATCTGGATGGCGTGCTCGATCGGGCCGCAGACGATCAGCAGGAACAGGGTGGCAACGAAGCCGATGATCAGGATCGGCCATTCGGCGAGGGCGCAGGCGATGCCCATGGCGGCGACGACCAGGATGGCGGCGGCGGTGGTCAGGCCGTAGACGTGGATCTGGTCGGGGCCGCGCAGGATCACGCCGGCGCCGAGGAAGCCGATGCCGGAGACGATGCCCTGGGTGACGCGGCTGGCGCCGTCCGAGCTGTTGAAGCCGTGCTGCTGGGCGTATTGGCTCACGGTCAGCACCAGCAGACACGCGGCCAGCGAAACCAGGCCCAGGGTGCGCAGGCCGATGGACTTGCGGTGCAGGTCGCGGTTGATGCCGACCATGGCACCGGCCAGCAGGGCCAGGCCGATGCGCAGCGACATGTCCAGCCAGTATGCGACGTCGTAATTCATGGTGCGGCTCTTTCCTGGTTCTTCCCTGCTCACAGTGTAGCGCCCCGGGGCGTCCCCTCGCCCGCAGCAAGCTGTGTAGACTTCCGTCCATACGACCGCCGGCCATACACGGCCCAGACCTTGTAGTGGCGCAGATCCAGGCGGACTTACAACTTTCGGGAGAGATTCGATGATGCGCTTGCCACGTCATTTGGCCCTGCTGATGCTGACCGCCGCCGCCCTGGCCCAGGGTGCTGCTGTCGCCGCTCCAGCGGCAAAAACCGCCGATGCCAACCAGGCCTTCGCCGAGGAATTCGGCGATCGCTTCTTCAAGGCCTATTGGCCGCTGCATCCGGATGAGGCCATCGCGGTCGGTTACTACCAGGTGGCGAACAGGCTGCTGGTACCGGATGCGAAGTCGCGTACCGCCGAACTGCATTTCCTCGATGCGCAACTGGCGCGCCTGCGCAGCTACAAGCCGGAAAGCCTGGACGACGCTCATCGTACCGACCAGGCTTTGCTGGAAAACGAGTTGGAGTCTGAGCGCTGGCACATCGACGGCCTGCGCGACTGGCAGTGGGATCCCTCCGGCTACAACGTCGCCGATTCCTTTGCCCTGCTGCTCAATACCGAGTACGCGCCGCTGGACCAGCGTCTGCGCACTGTGCTGAAGCGCCTGGCCACGGTGCCGGCTTATTACGCCGCCGCCGAGCATGACATCACCAAGCCGACGCGCGAGCACACGCAACTGGGGATCGAGCAGAACCAGGGTGCGCTGGACGTGTTCGGCCCGGATCTGGAAAAGCAGATCGCCGGCTCGGGGCTGAGCAAGGCGGAGCGTGCATTGTTCAAGACGCGCATTGCCGCGGCGCGCAAAGCGATGCAGCACTACGTGTCCTGGCTGAAGACGCTGGACGACAAGTTGGCGCAGGACGACAAGGCCCGCTCCTTCCGCCTCGGCCGCGAGCTGTACGAGCGCAAGTTCGCCTATGACATCCAGTCCGGCGGCACGGCGGAAGCGCTGTACCAGCGCGCCAAGCTGGAGAAGGAGCGCCTGGTATCGCGCATGGATGGCTTGGCCGATCAGCTCTGGCCGAAGTACATGGCGGATGCGCCGAAGCCGGCGGACCGCTTCGACAAGATCGGCCAGTTGATCAACAAGATGTCGGAGCAGCATGCGCCGCGCGAGAACTTTGTCGGCACGGTGGAGCAGATGATTCCCGAACTGGAGCAGTGGGTCACCGACCACAAGCTGATCGACCTGGATCCGAGCAAGCCCCTGCAGGTGCGGCAAACGCCGGCCTACGAGCAGGGCGTGGCCATTGCCGGCATCGAGGCGCCGGGGCCGTATGATCCGACCGCCAAGACCTATTTCAACGTCACGCCGCTGGACAGCTACAGCCCGGAGCGGGCGGAGAGCTTCTTGCGCGAATACAACAAGTGGATCCTGCCGGTGTTCATCATCCACGAGGCCATTCCCGGCCATTACGTACAGCTGATCTACGCCAACCGCTCGCCCAGCCGCATCAAGAGCATCTTCGGCAACGGCGCCATGATCGAGGGCTGGGCGGTGTACAGCGAGCGCATGATGCTGGAGTCCGGCTACGGCGGAAACACACCAGAAGCCTGGCTGATGTATTCGAAGTGGAATCTGCGCTCGGTCACCAATACCGTGCTCGACTACAGCGTGCACGTGCTGGGCATGAGCCGCGAGGACGCGATCCGGCTGCTGACGCACGAGGCCTTCCAGTCGCAGGAAGAGGCCACCGCCAAGTGGCGCCGGGTGCAGCTGAGCAGCGTGCAGCTCACCAGCTACTTTGCCGGCTACTCGGAGATCTATGACTTCCGCGAGAAGCTGAAGCAGGAACAGGGGACAAATTTCGATCTTAAGCGCTTCCACGAGCAGTTCCTCAGCTATGGCAGTTCGCCGGTGAAGCTGATCGAGCGGCTGATGCAGGGAAAGGCGCAGTAAGACTGCTACGGATCACTCTGGCACGCATGGCGGAAAACACCATGCGTGCCATGTGTGCCAAGGGTTTTTGTTGGCACGCATGGTGAGGGGCTGCGCGAATGACTCAATGTCATTCGCGTGGCACCGAACGCCCGGCCATGGATGGCCGGGCCGGGGTGGGAAAT
>JAQGNS010000199.1 GCA_028291705.1 Nevskia sp. | reverse complement strand
CGCTGGTCACCGGCCGCACTTCGGCGCCGAGCAGCTTCATGCGGTAGACATTGGGCGACTGCCGCTCGATGTCGTCCGAGCCCATGAACACCACGCACTTCAGGCCCAGCCGCGCCGCCACGGTGGCACTGGCCACGCCGTGCTGGCCGGCGCCGGTTTCGGCGATGATGCGGGTCTTGCCCAGGTGCTTGGCCAACAGCGCCTGACCGACGGTGTTGTTGATCTTGTGCGCGCCGGTGTGATTCAGGTCCTCGCGCTTGAGGTAGATCTGCGCCCCACCCCAATTCCTGGTCAGCCGCTCCGCCGGATACAACGGCGAGGGACGGCCCACGTAATGGGCGAGATCCCGGTCCAGTTCGGCACGAAACGCGCTGTCGGTCTTGAGGCGGTTGTACGCCTCTTCGAGCTGGCGCAGCGGTTCCATCAGGGTTTCCGCGACGAAGCGGCCGCCGTAAGGGCCGAAGTGGCCGCGGGCGTCAGGCAAATTCTGGTTGTTCATCAAATACTTGCTTAGCTGATGCCATCAGGTGTCGGCGTCACGGACGTGACGCACGAAGGCCTCCATTTTGCCCGAATCCTTGATTCCCGGCTTGGATTCGATGCCGCTGCTCACATCCACTGCATACGGACGGGCCGTACGGATGGCGGTGGCGACGTTTTCCGGATTGAGCCCGCCCGCCACGATCAGCGGAATACGTACGCCGGCGGCGATTTCGGCCCAGTCGAAGGTCTTGCCCTGGCCGCCCAGTTCGCCGGGCGCATGGCCGTCAAGCAGCAGGGCCGCCGCATCGGCATAGTCCGCCGCGATCTCCGCCAGCGGCCGGTGCGGTCCGCGCATGGCAACCGCCTTCAGGTACGGCAGGCCGAAACTGGCGCAGAACTGCGGCGTTTCCTCGCCGTGGAACTGCAGGAAGTGCGGCTGCACCGCGTCGATGGTTTCCCAGACCTTGTCGCTGTCCGGGTTTTGCAGCAGCGTCACCACCGAAAGCAGCGGCGGCAGCCTGTCACGGATCGCCGCTGCGGCATCCAGCGTCAGGCAGCGCGGGCTACCCGGCACGAAGATGAAGCCGAGGGCATCCACGCCCAGCGCGGCCGCCGCCAGGGCATCCTCGGCCCGGGTGATGCCGCAAAACTTGATGCGGGTGCGCAGTTGCTTCATGGGATGCGGATTATGCCGGGAACCAGGCTTTCGCGGGTCCCGGTAGCCCGAAACGTTCCGGGTATTCCGGCCCCATGAAGTACAGCCCCTGCCCTGGCGCCGTCATGCCAGCCTTGCCGCGGTCGCGGCCTTCGAGCACCTCGCCGGCCCAGGATTCGGGGCGCCGCCCCTGCCCGATCTCCAGCAGCACGCCCATGATGTTGCGCACCATGTGATGCAGGAAGGCGTTGGCGCGGATGTCCATGGCGACGAAATCGCCGCTACGGAAAACGGTGATCGATTCCACGTTGCGCATCGGCGTCGAGGACTGGCATTCGGCGGCACGGTAGGCGGAGAAATCGCGCTCACCAAGCAGGGCTTGCGCGGCGCGATGCATGGCCGCGGCATCCAGTTGCGGGGTGATCCAGGACGCCCGCTCCGCCAGCAGGGCCGAGCGGGCGCGATGGTTATGGATGACGTAGCGATAGCTGCGCATGAAGGCGCTGTGCCGCGCGCTGAAATCGGACGGGACTTGCTGCACCCAGCGCACGCTGATATCCGCCGGCAGGCGGGAATTGGTGCCGAGCACCCAGGCGTAGACGCTGCGCGGAGCGGTCGAATCGAAGTGCACCACCTGGCCGTAGGCATGCACCCCGGCGTCGGTGCGCCCCGCCGCCTGGGTGCGCAGCGGGTGATCGGCGACCGAGGACAGCGCCGCTTCCAGCTCGGCCTGCACGCTGGCGCGGTCCTGCTGCGCCTGCCAGCCACCGTAGTTGCCGCCGAGATACTCGATCCCGGCAGCCCAGCGCTGCATCTGACCCGGTGGCTCCGCCGCCGATTGATGCCCCTCTACCGCATCGCGGGAGTGGGCGGTGGGGTGAGGGGATTTCTTTATATCGTCCGTCAGCGGACTTTATGCGGACAGGCGCTTGAGCAGCGCTTCCGCCTCCCCTTTCTGTGCCGCGTTGCCGGTGCTCAGGACTTCGCCGAGCAGGCCGCGTGCCGCCTCGTTGTCGCCCATGTCGGCATAGACGCGGGCCAGGTCGAGCTTGGTGCCGATTTCGTCGCCGCTGGAGACGTGACCGATGCTGCCACCGGCCGGCTTGCTCAGGTCAAGTTCGTCGAGATTGAATTCGACCGTGCCTTCGGTTCCGGCCGGATGCGGCGGCTCGCTGCTGAAATCGAAGTGGCTGAGGTCGAAATCAGGGCTTTCCGACGCACCGTGAACTGTCGGGGTGGGCGTGGCCGGTGCGGCCTTGCTCAGCTCGGCATCCAGATCGAAGTCGATGATATTGCCCGCCGAGGCCGCCGGGCGGCTCGAAGTCGTGCCCAGGACCTGCGCCGGCGCGGGGCCGATGCTGTCACCGAGACTGAGATCGATGTCCGGTGCCGGCGCATTGCCGTCACTCTTGAACAGGGACGAATCCGGGCACAGCTGGCGGCCCATGATGGCAATCTTCTGCCAATCCGAAACACTGATCTGGTTGTGCAGCGACTCGGCGGTTTCCTGGAACTCCATCGGCTTGCCGCCGGCGAAATAGGTTTCCGCGAGTTTCAGGCGCAGGTCCTGGCGCTGCGGCTCCTTGACCAGGGCCTGCTTCAGCAGTGAAGCGGCTTCGTCATAGAGACCGTAGGCCAGGTGGAAATCGGCTTCGGACAGTGGATCGTTGGCGTCGAGATTGATCGACAACGTCTGCGCCTCGAATTGCGAGGTCAGGTCGAAATCGACGTCGCCACCGCCAACCGATGCTGCCTTGGTCTGGGCGGTCTTCTCGAAGGAAGGCGCCGGCAGCAGGGTGTCCGCCATCTTCACCTGGGCGGTGTCTTCCAGCGAGGTCTTGGCCAGCGGCGGTTCGTTCAGCGGCGCACCGCTGATGGCTGCCTGCACGGCAGCGGGCCGATCCTCGGCCAACGCCGTGGTGTCGCCCAGCTTGGAAGGCTGCGGCTTGGGCGGCAACGGCGGCGGCACGGGAGCAGCGGCCTTCTTCGGCGGTGCCGATGCAGCCGGCTTGGAACTCAGCAGCGGCGTCTTCGGCGCGGGTGCCTTGGCAAGGAAATCGGGCGTGGTGTCCTTGCGACGGCGGAAGATGAAATAGCCCATGGCGCCGATCAACAGGACCACAAGGCCGGCCAACTCCATCTGCGTCGAGGAATCCTCGAACAGGCCGGGCGGCGGAGGGGGCGGCGGCAACACCTTCTTCTTCGGCGGCTCGGTGGATGCCGGAGCCGCATCCGCAGGCGGCGCGGCGGAGACCGGCGGAGTCTGCGTAGCGGGGGCTGCCTGGGCCGGAGCGGCAGCCTGAGGAGCCGGTTCCGGAGCGGACGCGGCCGGCGTGGACGGCGGAGTAGCCGGAATGCTGGAAACAGGAGCCGGCTCGGGCTTGGAGACCGGCGCCGGGGGCGGCGGAGTGACGGGCGCTACAACCGCTGGCGCTGCAAGCTCGGGCTTTGCTTCAGCAACAGGCTTTGCGGGTTTGGTCCGGAGCGGCTTGGGCTTCTCGATCTTGGCCGGAGCGGGGGTTGCGACTGCGGCGACTGACTCAGAATTTTTTTTTACGCTGGTCGGGTGCGTGCCGCGACGCCAGGCATCCACCGCCGTCTTGGCCTGCACTGCAGGGGTCTCCTGCATCTCCGCCAGGCCCGGCACCTGCAGGGTGTGGCCCTTGAGCAGGCCGTTGAAGCTACCCTTGTCGAAGGCCTGCGGATTGGCGCGATAGATGGCCAGCAGCACCTGATCCATCGAAACCTGGGGACCCGGGCGGAGCTTGTTGGCGATGCTCCAGAACGTCTCCTGCGGTGCGATCGGGCCATAGGTGCCACCGCTGCCGGAGGTTGATGCCGGGGCCGGGAGAGGTTCGGGCGCAGGGGCAGGTGCCGGCGCGGCAGCTGCTACGGGTTCGACCGGAGCCGGCTTCGCGGGCTTGGGCGCCTTGCCCTTGCCGTGTTTGTGAATATCAGCCGGACCCTGCGGCAGCGTAGACAGGGCGGCTGCTTCCGCCGGCGCCATCTGGTGCAGCGAGGGAGCGGACTGGGCCTGCATCACCGGTGCGGGCGGCGGCGTGTAAGCGGCGGCCGGAGCAGAGCTGTCCGCCATGCCCGGCGGATCCAGCAGCACGGTGTATTCGCGCAGCAGCTTGCCGTCGGGCGAGCGGGCTTCGACGATGAAATTGAGGAAGGGCTCGCGCGCGATCTGGTCACTGCTGATGGTGACGCGGGCGCCGCCCGCCACTTCATCGATCGTGAATTTCAGCGAGGACAGGTAATCAGAGCGCTCGATGCCGGCCCGGTTGAATTCATCCGGGGTGCCCAGCTTCACCGACAGGGAATCCATCTGCGCAGACGTCGCCCCCAGCACCGCGATGGTGGCGGAGAAAGGCTGGTTCAACTTGGATTTGACGTTGATATCGCCAAGGCCGAGCGCAAACGCCTGCGACGCCCAAAGGGCGCAGACGACCACGGTAAGCCGGGTCAACATTCGCAACATACACTTTCTCCCTAAAGGCTGTTGCCTATCCCCACGCGCCCGCTCAGGGGCACGCGCTCAGCATTAGATTGTAAGCCTAAGCCCCACTTTATACCCCACAATTCCTCAAGAACCAAGGGCTTCGGCCTGAAAACTAAGCCAGATTAGAGATACTCGCGGATCAGCACCTCGGCGATCTGCACGCTGTTGAGGGCTGCGCCCTTGCGGATATTGTCGGACACCACCCACAGGTTGAGGCCGCGCGGATGGGAGATATCCTCGCGGATGCGGCCGACGAAAACACCGTCCTGGTGGGCCGCTTCGGTCGCGGCCGTAGGGTAGCCGCCGTCCTGATGCGAGTCCATCACCACCACGCCGGGCGCCCCTTCCAGCAGCCGGCGCGCTTCGCGGGCGCTGAGCTTGCTGCGGGTCTCGATGTGCACCGCCTCGGAATGGCCGTAGAACACCGGCACGCGCACCGCGGTGGGGTTCACCTGGATGCTGTCGTCGCCCATGATCTTGTGCGTCTCCCACACCATCTTCATCTCTTCCTTGGTGTAGCCGTTGTCGAGGAAGACGTCGATGTGCGGGATGCAGTTGAAGGCGATCTGACGGGGATAGACCTTGACCTCGATCTCATGGCCGTTCAATGCTTGCGCCGTCTGCCGCGCCAGCTCCTCGATCGCCGGCTTGCCGGTGCCGGAGACCGACTGGTAGGTGGCGACGTTGATGCGCTCGATGCCGGCCGCGTCGTGCAGCGGCTTCAGCGCCACCAGCATCTGGATGGTGGAGCAGTTCGGGTTGGCGATGATGCCGCGGTTCTTGTAGAGCGCGATGTCCTTCGGATTGACCTCCGGCACCACCAGCGGAATGTCGTTGTCGTAACGGAACTGGCTGGTGTTGTCGATCACTACGCAGCCGGCCGCGGCGGCCTTGGGCGCGTAGACCTTGGACACATCGGCGCCGGGCGAAAACAGGCCGATCTGCGTCTTGGAGAAATCGAAGGTGGCGAGGTCGTGCACTTCCAGTTCCTCGTCGCCGAAGTCGACGAATTCGCCGGCCGAGCGCGCGGAAGCGATGGCGTAGACCTTCCCCACCGGGAACTTGCGCTGCTTGAGGATCTTCAGCATCTCCTCGCCCACCGCGCCCGTCGCACCCACCACCGCCACATCGAACGTCTTGCTCATTGTTCCTG
>JAQGNS010000192.1 GCA_028291705.1 Nevskia sp. | reverse complement strand
CCGTCCAGCTTGACCTGGTCCTGGCTCGGCAGCTTGGAGTCGGGATCGCCGATGCGCGCCCCCTCGGAGACGCGGATCTGCGCCTTGACGATGTCCACGCCGGTCACTTCCTCGGTGACCGTGTGCTCCACCTGGATGCGTGGATTGACCTCGATGAAGTAGAACTTGCTCGTGTCCGCATCCATCAGGAATTCGACGGTGCCGGCATGGGAATAATTCACCTGCCGGCACAAGCGCAGCGCGGCGTCACACAACTCCTCCCGCTGCTCCTGCTTCAGGTACGGCGCCGGCGCGCGCTCCACCACTTTCTGGTTGCGCCGCTGCACCGAGCAGTCACGTTCGAACAGGTGGATCAGGTTGCCGTGACTGTCGCCCAAAATCTGCACCTCGACATGACGCGCGCGCCGCACCAGCTTCTCGACATAGACCTCGTCATTGCCGAAGGCGGCCTTGGCTTCGCGGCGCGCCGACTCCATCTGCGGCCCCAGCTCCGCTTCCGACTCGATCACGCGCATGCCGCGGCCGCCGCCGCCCCAACTGGCCTTCATCATCACCGGGTAGCCCACCGCGGCCACGATCGGCTTGCACGCGTCCAGCTCGTAGGGCAGGGCGCGCGAGGCCGGCAGCACCGGCACCTGGGCCAGTTCCGCCGCCTTGCGCGCAGCCACCTTGTCGCCGAGCGTCTTCAGCACCAGCGGCTGCGGACCAATGAACAGGATGCCGGCCGCGGCGCAGGCCTCGGCGAAGGCCGGATTCTCGGAGAGGAAGCCGTAACCCGGGTGAATGGCGTCGACCTGCGCATCCTTGGCGGTGCGGATGATGTCGGCGATATCCAGGTAGGCGGCGATCGGCTTGGCGCCGGCGCCCACCAGATAGCTCTCGTCCGCCTTGAAGCGGTGCAGGGCGAAGCGGTCCTCGTGGGCGTAGATCGAAACGGTGCGGATCCCCATTTCCGCCGCGGCCCGCATCACGCGGATGGAAATTTCACCGCGATTGGCGACAAGCAGCTTGCGGATCCGGTGACCGGATTCGTTCGCGGAGGACATTGCGGGATTCCTGGAAAAAGAGGGGTTGCCGGTCCAGATTACCGAATTGTGTCGCTGCTTCAACCCTACGCTAGCGTACTGCCCGCTGAGCCATGGCAGGGTAAGAAATATTGTCCTGAAACAAAGGGTTCATGCGCCGTGCATATCTTTGCAACACCGGCCGGGCCCCCATGCCCCATTCCGGTTCACCGCACCCCATCCGGTGCGGATTTTTCCAACTCAGACACGGACGTTCTGGTGCCCATCAATCGCAGGGATTTCCTGTTGCAGGGCGGTCTTGCCACCGCCGCGCTGGCGGTCAGTCCGCCGGCATTCGAAGCTGAGCCCTTGCCGCAGCTGCCGCTCTGCGGCGGCGCCGCGCTGCGCAAGGTCGCGTTCCGCACCCAGGTCTTGCCGTCCGGGCCACCGTTCAACCCGCTGACCCTCGCGCGCTTCGTTGATCCCCTGCCGATCCCGCCGGTCCTGCGCAGCGCCGGAACGCGTCCCAGCCCCGAAGACCCCGAGTTGGCGCTGCCTTACTACTGCGTCGAAATGCGCGAATGCCTGGCGCGGCTGCATCGTGATCTCAAGCCGACGCGCCAGTGGGGCTACGCCGGCAGCGTTCCCGGCCCGACCATCGAAACCCGGAGTGGGCAGGGCCTGCTGGTGGAGTGGGTCAACGCCCTGCCGCGCAAGCACCTGCTGCCGGTGGACTTCAACGTTCACGGCGCCGAAGCCAATAAGCCGGAGGTGCGCACCATCGCCCACGTGCACGGCGCCAGGGTGCCGCCGCAGGGCGACGGCTACCCCGAACGCTGGTGGACCTCCGGCAAATCCGCCACCTTCCACTATCCCAACCAGCAGGACGCGGCCACGCTCTGGTACCACGACCATGCCATGGGCATCACCCGCCTCAACATGTTCGCCGGCCTGTTCGGCTTCTTCATCGTGCGCGACGAGGCGGAGGATGCGCTGGACCTGCCGCGCGGCGAGTACGACATTCCCTTGGTGATCTACGATCGCCGCCTTGACCGCGAAGGCCAGCTCTACTACCTCACCTCCGGCGATCCGCGCGCGCCCTGGGTGCCGGAGTTCTACAGCAACGCCATCGTCTGCAACGGCAAGCTGTTTCCTTATCTTGAAGTGGAGCCGCGCCGTTATCGCTTCCGCCTGCTCAATGCCGCCAACGGGCGCTCCTTCCACCTGACCCTTTCCAATGGTCAGGACTTCCAGCAGATCGGCAGCGACGGCGGCCTGCTGCCGCAGCCGGTGACGCTGCAGGACGTGACGCTGTTTCCGGCCGAGCGCGCCGACCTCGTCATCGATTTCTCGGCGCATGCCGGCGAGCAGATCGTGCTGCAGCAGGAGTCGCAGGAAGTGATGCAGTTCCGCGTGCGCAAGGACGGCGGCAAGGATCGCGCCCCGCTGCTGCAGAAACTGCGCCCGGTGCCGCGCATCGCCGAGGCCGAGGCGGTGAAGACCCGCCTGCTGACCCTGGGCGAGCGCGACGACTATGCCGGCAACTCCACCATGGTGCTGCTCAATGGCACGCACTGGGACAAGCCGGTGACCGAAACGCCGACGCTCGACACGGTGGAAATCTGGAGCCTGCTCAATCTCACCGGCGACGCACATCCGATCCACCTGCACCTGGTGCGCTTCCAGATCCTCGACCGCCGTCCCTTCGACGTGTTCGCCTACAACGCGAGCAAGACCCTGCGCTACACCGGTCCGGCCGTTCCGCCACCGCCGCAGGAAGCGGGCTGGAAGGACACGGTGCGCACCGATCCCGGCATGGTGACCCGCATCATCGTGCGTTTCGAAGGCTATCCCGGCCGTTATGTGTGGCATTGCCATCTGCTCGAACACGAGGACAACGAGATGATGCGACCTTACGACATCCTTACAAAAAGGTAGCGCAAGGTATTGCGGGGATTGAGGTTTCACGGAAACGAAACCTTCGCGTCATTTTCTCTCTGCACACTCCGGGTCCCCCCATCACATACACAGGGAGTGTCACGTGATCCGGTTATCCCCCCAGTTCAAGCTCCGCACTTTTGCCGGTGCCGCGGCGTTGGCCATCGCCAGCGTATTCGCGGCTTCCTGCTCCAATGACGACAACAACGGCGGCAGCAGTAGCAGCAGCGGCGGCGGTTCCAGCAGCAGCGGCAGTGGCAGCAGCAGCGGTTCCGGCAGTTCCAGCAGCGGCGGCGGTGCCGGCGTTGCCACCACGCCGATCCAGCACGTCATCCTGATCATCGGTGAAAACCGCACCTTCGATCACGTCTTCGCCACCTATACGCCGCACACCGCCGGGCAGACGGTGTCCAACCTCCTGTCCAAGGGCATTGTCAACGCCGACGGCACTCCGGGTCCGAACGTCGCGCTGGCCAAGCAGTTCCAGGCCACCGCCAGCGGCGCCTACTCCATCAGCCCCACCACCGGCAAAACCGCTTACGCCACGCTGCCGCCGATGATGACCGGCGGTGCGCCAACCAATCCTCACTTCGCTTCCGCCGCACAGGCCACAACGGTCGAGCCGGCGCTGCCCAGCACCGCCTACGGCGAACTGGCCAACGGCGGCACCGGCCTCAGCGCCAACGCGATCGACACGCGCTTCACCAATGCCACCACGCTGCCCAACGCGCCGGTGGACATGAACGGCCCGCTGAGCTACGACGACTACGCCAGCAGCCCGGTGCACCGCTTCTTCCAGATGTGGCAGCAGCTGGATTGCAGCCTCGCCGCCAGCACCACGCAGAATCCAAGCGGTTGCCAGAGCGACCTGTTCCCCTGGGTCGAAGTCACCGTCGGCGCCGGCAGCAACGGCGCGGCGCAAGCGGCCGGCTTTACCAACCAGAGCACGGGTGAAGGCTCTACCTCGATGCAGTTCCTCAACGTTGCCAAGGGTGACGCGCCGTACTTCAAGTCCCTGGCGGACGGCTACACCCTCAGCGACAACTTCCACCAGTCGATCATGGGCGGCACCGGCGCCAACCACATCATGCTGGGCTACGGCAGCCTGATCTACTACGCCAATGCGGACGGCACGCCCGGCACCCCGCCGGCGGGTCAGATCGAGAATCCGGATGCGCAAGCCGGCACCAATAACTACTACACCCAGGACGGTTACGGCGCTGCCGCCACCAAGAGCGGCGGCTCCTACATCAACTGCGCTGACGCCACCCTCCCGGGCGTGGCTTCGGTACTCAACTACCTCAAGGCCCTGCCGTACAAGGTCTTCAACGCCGGCAACTGCGTAGCCAACCAGTACTACCTGGTCAACAACTACAACCCCGGCTATCTCGGCACCGGTGAAGCCGCGCCCCTGGGCGCCACGACCTTCACCATCCCGCCCAGCACCCAGCCCAACTTGGCTACCCTGCTGGAAAAGCACAGCGTCAGCTGGAAGTACTACGGTGAAGGCTTTGATGGCGGCGCGGAAGACGGCGAAGCCGGCACCTTCTGCAATATCTGCGATCCCTTCCTGTACTCCACGCAGGTCATGACCAACCCGGAACTGCGCGCCAAGAACCAGGACATCGGCGATCTCTACGCGGACATCAACAACAGCAACCTGCCGGCGGTGTCGATCGTCAAGCCGGATGGCCTGCTCGATGGCCACCCGGCCTCGTCCAAGCTGGACCTGTTCGAAGGCTTCAGTCAGAAGATCATCGACATGGTCAAGGCCAACCCCACGCTGTGGGCCAACACCGCGGTGATGATCACCTTCGACGAAGGCGGCGGCTACTATGACTCCGGCTACGTGCAGCCGATCGACTTCTTCGGCGACGGCACCCGCATCCCGCTGCTGGTGGTGTCGCAGTACTCCACCGGCGGCCGTATCGTCCACACCTACTACGATCACGTCTCCTTCGACAAGTTCGTGGAAGCCAACTGGGCCCTGGGTGAGCCGATCTCCTCCATCAGCCGCGACAACCTGCCCAATCCCACAGCGGGTCCGAACGCTTACGTGCCGGGCAACCAGCCCGCCCTCGGCGACCTGATGGATATGTTCGTCTTCCCCACCAAGTAGGAAAGACGCGGCAGCAGCGGTATCGTTGAAGCGGGGCCGGCGGCCGTCACGGGCCGCCGGCCCTTTTCGCTTTTCCGGGAGAAATCATCGATGACATCAGTAAAGCCCATCCACTTCGCCCTGGCGCTGCTGGCGGCATGCGGCGCGGTCCGCGCCGACGAATTCGGCGCCATGCCTGGCTTGTGGAAGACCATTTACAGCCTGGAAGCGGGCAAGACGGGAACCGCGCCGCCCCTGCGCTGGCACTGCGTCGACGAAGCCGCCGACCCCTGGCAGGCTTATGCGGAACTCGACACCAGCCTGCACGCCTGCAAGTCCGCCACCTACGAGCGCAGCTTATCCGCGCTGAAGTGGCATATGGCCTGCGGCGCCACACCCAGCGAAGGCTCGCTGGTATTCGACAGCCCCAAGCACTACAGCGGCACCATCACCACCCTTGGCGGCAAGGGCGCGCCGCGCCGCACGCTGCATGTGGAGGGCGAGCGCAAGGCCGCCTGCACCAGTCCTTCCGACTGAGCGGGCGCCCAGGCAGCCGCTCAGTGTGCGACGTGCCCTTGCAGCAGGGTCAGCAGCGAGGCGATCTGCAGCACCAGCGCCGCCACCACGGCCATGCACTCGAACAAGGACAGGTGTCCGCTGTGTGACTGTTCCATTGCTTCACTCCGGTTTGTCGGTCCAAAAACAAAAACGTCCACGCCGCCGGCAAATCCTGCCGGCGGCGTGGACGTCGATGTCCGCAGGTGCGGACTTCCTCGCCCGCACCCTGTTGCAACATTTCCGCAAGCCTTGTGCCAGTGCAGCGGCAGCGTTTTCTGTCGCTGCATCCAGCCGCATCGACGGGAAAAATGGAGCGGGAAGTGCGCGCCGCCCATAAACCGGCAGATGTCTTGCCACATAAAGTGGCACGCTCCGCCGTGACCGCTCCTTCTTGGTTCGTGCACCATCCTGTGAAAGTCCATTTGCGGCAGGGGATACGGAGCATACGCTGCAAGCCATATAGATAAGGAGTGACAGCGGTACCGCGCCGGAATCATAAAATGGCATATGAATTGCTACATATATCTCGGATCATGCGCTGCTTCGATCCGGCGCCAACGTAGGCGCGGTGGCGCGCAGAGGCCGTTTTCGCGCTTGCCGTCTAAAGCTGTTGCAGGGCAGTGAAGGGCTGAATCGGGAACTGTTTTCCAACGCCTGATGATTTCTGGCACGGTGATTGCGATGTTGATTTCAGTGCGACCTTTTTAAAAAAGGCGCACAAGTTACAAGTGGATTGGGCAAAGGCGCCCGATCCTGCGGACAGCGACGTCCACGTTACTGGCATGCAGCCAGCGACGTGGACGTTTTTTTTTGCCTCGCGGAAACCGAGTGAAGTGAAAGGTTTCCGTTGCCTACATACTTAGGAGCTCAGGAATGAAAGGGTTAAAAGGGAGCAAACTGCCGGTCAGGCGTTGTGCGGCACTGCTTGCAACGGGGATGGCGCTGCTGGGTGGGAGCGCCCACGCCGGCATTCTCGATTTTTACAACGACGGCAAGGTGCTCGCCACGCCCGGTGTCAGCATGACGGACGGCGCGGGCGGCGGTGGTATCACGCCGTGGGCGGTGATCACCGGTTACGAAACACGTGACGGCATCAACGCCGATTTCCACTACACCTACGTCAATCTGCCGAACTACAGCCTCAACTCGCTTGGCGCCGCGGTCGGTTTCTATGATCGTGTAGAACTGTCGTATGCCTACGACATACTGCCCACCGGCAGCACGTTCAACACCATTGGCCTGGTGTCCAACGCGGTCGGCGGTCTGCTGTCCAGCCCGACGCTGGGCCCGATCCTGAGCGGTCTGGGCCTGACCACGGGCAACCAGCTGGCCGGCGGCGTCGATCCCTGGAACACCACCATCAAGATGCACGTGGTGGGCGCCAAGGTACGCCTGATCGGTGAGGCCATCTACGACTCCGACAACCTGATTCCGCAGGTGTCGGTGGGCGGGTTCTACAAGTGGAACGAGAACAAGGTTCTGCTCGAGACGCTGCAGGCCGCCAAGTCCAAGGACTGGGAAGCCTACGCGAGCATCACCAAGATCTTCTTCCCGGTCAGCACCCTGCTCAACGTTACGGCGCGCTATACCGGCGCCAACCAGACCGGCCTGACCGGCTTTGGCGGCCCGGACGGCGACCACAAGAAGGTCAGGGTCGAAGCCTCGCTGGCCTACCTGTTGAAGAAGGATACCGCCATCGGCGTCGAGTTCCAGCAGCATGGTCACAACGTGGACGGGCGCAACGTGACCCTCGGCGGCGGACTGGATCTGACCTCCCTGGTCAACAACCCGCTGCTCGGGCCGACCTTGAAGGGACTGGGTGTGGATAGCGCCCTGGTCAGCACCCTGACGCAGAAGGAGAGCAACTGGTACGACGCGTTCGTCGCTTTCTTCCCGAGCAAGAACCTGTCGATCACCATGGCCATGGCCTATCTCGGCCAGATCACCTTCACGCCGAACCAGGTGGGTTATTACATCTCGCTCCAGACCAGCTTCTGAGCCTGGCGCGGATACTGCAGTGACAACGAAGTAAGGAGACTTTCATGAAACCGATCAGTTTCAAAACCCTTGCGGTCGCAACGGCGCTGCTGTGCGGCGCCGCCACCGGCAGCGTGCTGGCGGAAGACAAGGTGGCGGAGCGCACCGAAGGCAAGACCCCGGCCTATCCGGGCATTCCGGCGGACTCGCTGGAGAAGTTCGGAGGCCAGGCCGGCGTCGATGTGTGGGTCGACGACCTGTTCTACTACATCCTCGCCGACAACCGCATCAACCAGATCTTCAACACGCATGGCCATGTCCAGCGCCAGATGGCGTTGAACAAGGAGCTGGAGTCGATGGTGCTGGGCGGTCCGGGCCGTTACACCGGCGCCAGCATGAGCGCCGCGCACGCCGAACTGGGCATCACCGTGACCCAGTTCAACGCGGTGGTGGAAGACGCTTATCTGGCTTGCGATGCGGCCCGTACCCCGTACCACGTCTGCAACCAGCTGATCGCCGCCCTGGCACCGTTCGAACGCGCCATCGTGACCAAGTAACAGCGCTTTATTTGCAAGCAGTCCAGATGCTGTAGCCGGAAAAACCCATTGGGCATGGTGCCCAGTGGGTTTTCCATAACCCGGGAGGTTTTTTGAAAGTGCACCATTCGTTCAAACGCGCCACGCTCACCGTTCCCGCCCTGTTGCTGGGGCTGGGCACCGGTGGCGCCGCTCATGCGATCGACGATATTTACGAGACCCAGGATGCGTTCCTGGCCGAGACTTTCGGTGCAACGGTGCCGGCGCCGAAATTTCTCGATCTGGATGGACCGGCACAGGCGCAGGTCACCGCCGCCCTGGGCCACAATTATCAGCAATCGCGCCTGCGCTACTGGAAAGCCAACGGCAAGACCGCCTGGGTGATCGAGGACAAGGGCAAGCAGGGCTATCAGCTCACCACCGCCGCCTTCGTCGTCAAGGGTGGCGCCATCGATATCGCCCGTGTCCTCATCTACCGTGAATCGCACGGCGAGGAAATCGCGCAGGCTTCGTTTCTCAACAAATTCACCGGTGCGCATGCCGCCGCCGGCAAGCTCGACCGCACCATCGACAGCATTTCCGGCGCCACGCTGTCGGTACTCATGATGCAGCGCATGGCCGCAGCCGCCATCGCCCTGGATGCACTGACCCCGCCCTAGGGCCTGTTAACGCTAATTTGATCGCTGCGACGGCCACTGGAGGCGTCAAGCGCAAAGGAGAGAGGAGCGTGATGTACTTGAGGTATATGAGCGACGACCGCCGCCGCGATGGGCGCCTCCAGAGGCCGTCCCGAAGGGTTGCGCCCAAAATCGAGCCATGCGGCGTTGTCGCCCTTGGCCATGGATTCACCATGGCCAGCGGGCTCCGCCTTGCCTGGCTCGATTTTGGACTGCAACGCAGCGATCAAATTAGCGTTCACAGGCCCTAAGGTTTCGTCCGTGACCATGTCGGAACCACCTCCGAAACGCAGCCTCACCGATACGCTGCGTCCCTGGCGCTCACGCGCGGTGGTCAGCCCGCGTGAACGCCAGCCGCAAGTGCAGCCCAAGCGGAATTTCACCGCCACCTTGCGCGAGTGGCACAAGCGCGCCGGCCTGTTCGCCTTCCTGTTCCTCGGCTGGCTGGGGCTGAGCGGCATCCTGCTCAACGAAGCCTCCGATCTGAATCTCAACAGCGTCCGCATCGACTGGACCTGGCTGATGTCGATCTACGGCCTGCACGCGGATCCGCCGCAGGCCGCCTTGCCCGCGGGCGGCCACTGGCTTGCCATCGCCGGCGACAACACCGTGCTCGACGGCAAGCCGCTACCGGATCCGATCGATGCGCCGCTGGGTTTCGTCGCCGCTCCCGAGCCGGGGCAGACCGCCAAACAGATGCTCTACATCGCTCGCGCCGATAGCCTGATCCTGCTCAAGCCCGATGGATCGCGCGTCGACGAACTGCGCATGCCGCCGCTGCCGATCGGCGCCATCCGCCGCATCGGCATGGTGCAGGACCATGCCGGCAGCATCGCCATCCAGGGTGCCGACACCGCCTACCAGAGCGACGATGAAGGCGAGAGCTGGAAGCCGGTTGCCGCCACCGCCGTGCAGTGGTCGGTGAAGCAGCCGCTGCCGCAGGAACAACGCAAACTGCTCGTCCCGTTTTCCCGCCCCAGCATCTCGGTACAGCAGATCCTGGTGGACGCGCACAGCGGCCGCCTGTTCGGCCGCTTCGGCACCTTCTTCGTCGATGCCGTCGGCCTGGCCGCCCTGCTGCTTGCCACCAGCGGCGTGTGGATGATGTGGCGCACCAGCAACGCGCGCCGCAAGCAGGCCGGTCGCACCACCGCAACGCCGGCCGTCAAGCCCGCGCGCAAGCCGGATGCAAGTGCCTAGCGCATCGACATGAACGCCACGAGCGAGCGCACCTTGTCGCTGGCGGAACAGCACTTCATGGCGATGGGCACCCTGGTGCTGGTGACCATCCCCATCGAGGAAGAGTCCCTGCGCGCACAGGCTGATGGCGCCATCGCCGAGGTACGCAAGCTGTTGCAGGAATTCGGCCGTGACGGCTGGGCCTGGGGTAGTGGTGCGCTGGCCAGCTTCAATCGTTCGCTGGGCGAGGGACGTCGTGCGCTGGTGCCGCCGGTGTTGAAGCCGTTGTTTGCGCGCGCCTGGGACATACACCAGGCCAGCGGCGGGCTGTTCGAGCCGCGCATCGGCGCCCTGGTACGTCTATGGGGTTTCGACGACATGGCACGCCTGCGAACCGCGCCGCCCGATGCCGCCGAGATCCATCAGTTGTTGACGCAGATGCACGTGGCGCCCGCTTACCACGGTGAGGATTTCTACGGCCCCGCCCCAGGCGTGGTGTGGGATCTGGGCGCCATCGGCAAGGGCTATATCGTCGACCTGGCCCTGGACTGGCTGCACCACCGCGGCTTCGGCAACGCCATCATCAATGCCGGCGGCAACGTCGCGGCGCGCGGCACGCGCCGCGATCGTCCCTGGCACATCGGCATCCGCGATCCGCGCGTTTCCGCCGAGTTGCCGCAGTTGTTGGCCGCGCTCGATGTCCGGGACGAATCCGTCATCACGCATGGCGATGACCAGCGCTATTTCGAACACGACGGCCAGCGCTATGCGCACTTGCTGCACCCGCACAGCGGCGCCCCGGTGCATGGCCTGCGTTCCCTCACCGTGGTACACGCGGATGGCACGCTGGCCGATGCGGGCGGCGCGGCCCTGTTTGCTGCCGGCGTCGACGGCTGGCGCACGCTGGCCGGGCAACTCGGCCTGGAGCACGTACTGGTGGTGCGCGGTGATGGTGCTGTGCTCGCCACCGCACCGCTGGCCGCGCGTCTTCGTCCGCAAGCGGACGTGCGCATCGAAGCGATTCGCTGATTCTCGCCGTTTCGATCTCCGGTCGATTTCCGGTGATCCTTTTCCCGTCTGGCTGCAGCGGCAACGCCGGCCAAAAAAATAGCCCCGCAGGCTCGAAGCCGGCGGGGCTGAAGGAGCCGGGTTACCGGCTCCGCCTTCCCATTCCTATTGCACGATGACCTTGCCCGTCATGTACGGGTGGACGCCGCACTGATACGTATAGACGCCCGGGCTGCTGAAGGTGCGGCTGTAGCTGGCGCCCTTGTTGAGGGTGCCGCTCATGCCATCGGGAAACTTCACCGCGTGCGGGGTATCCAGATCCTGGTTGGTCCAGGTCACCGTGCTGCCGGTTGTTACGGTGATGGTTTCCGGGTTGAACGCGAACTTCACGATGGTCACTGCCGCACTGCCCGATACTGCCGTCGGTGCCGGCGCCATCGGTGCAACCACCGGCGCCACGCCGGGTCCCGACTCCGTCACCTTCAACTCGACGCGACGGTTGATCGCGCGGCCTTCATCGGTCTTGTTGTCGGCGATGGGCCTGGACTTGCCGAAGCCCGCGGTGGTCATGCGCTCGCCGGCGATGCCCTTGCCGAGCAGGTAGGCCTTGACCGAAGCGGCGCGCCGTTCGGACAGTTTCTGGTTGTACGGCACCGAGCCCTTGCCGTCGGTATGACCGTCGATCTCCGCCTTGATATCGGTGCGCACTTTCAGTGCGTCCGCCACCTGGTCGAGGATCAGCTTGGCATCCGGCGTCAGTGTGGCCTTGTCGAAGTCGAAGTTGACGCCGCGCAGGATCAGCACATCGTTCTGCTTGCAGCCATCCAGCGTGATGGGTTGGCCGGGGGCCGGCATTTCGCAGGGCGGCGGAGCAGGGGGCGGAGGCGGGGGCGGCGGAGGCGGCGCCGGCCGCACCGGGCTGGGCGAATAGCCGTAGGGTTCTCCCGGAATCGGCAGCTGCCCACTGGGCCAGCCACCCGCGCCCGGAGCATTGCCTTGCATGGCGTTTTGGAACGGCGTCGGCGCGCCCGCTGCCCCGGTGCGGCTGTAATCCAGTCCATTTGACGCGCTCAGGCAGCCGGACAGCGGCAGCGCGAGGGCGATGACGGGCAGCGCGAAATACCTCTTCTTGACCTGCATTTGGTGACTCCCTGAGATAGTCGTGAACGGAGCTTGGTGCCCCGGTGAATGGCCCGGTGCAGCAGCCGGGTTCTGCTTGTTCCGGTTCCCCGCGGCGTCTGCGCATGGCAGCGCCCGCCGCTCCTCGCGGCCGTGATCCGGCTGCTTCATGTGGCGTAGCCCTCCATGCATTTCCGCCGCGCCAAAAAAAACGTCCACGTCACCGGCTGTAGTGCCGGCAACGTGGACGTCTGTGTCCGCAAGCCCGACCATCTTTGGCCGGACCCTGTACCAGAAATAACGCAATCGCTATGCCAATTCAACTCCGCGCCGCGGGTTCCGAGTCCGGAACGGGTCCGGACCAGGGCCCAAACCCGCGTCCGGTTCCGCCCCGGATAAAACCTCCTGCCGCTACTTTGAAGTGAGGTTGGCGGCGCGCAGCAGCGCCCGATCCACCATTCCCGCCACCACCGGCTGATGCTCCAGCCAGCGCAGCGGTTTCTCCGGATCGAACACGGTGCCGTCCAGCAGCAGGTCGGCGCCCAGTTCCAGCGCGCCGCCGCCCAGCATGTCCGCCATCCAGGCGCCGGCGTGTTCGCCCTCCATCTTGTAGTCCGAAGCCGGGCAGGGCTCCGCCACCAGCGCCGCCGCCTCACGATAGGTTTCGCAGCGATAGACGTCGCGCGCCAGTGCGCCGAGGTCGGGTGTTACCCAGCACTGCCGCCAGCGCAGCATCTGCAGCGCGAACCAGATCGCGTGCGAACGCCAGGGAAAAGTCGCCGCATGGCGATGGAACACCAGTCCGTCCGCATGCGGCTGCAGCGAAGCGCGGATGGTATCGGCCGGCGCCTGCACCCAGCCGTTGTCGATCAGCAGCCGCGCCGCTTCGCCGCGATGCTCGGGAATGTCGAGCCAGCGTGCCGCCTCGATCAAGGCCGCCACCAGGGCGCGATGCGTCATCGGATGCGCCTCGGCCCAGTCTCGCGTCATACCGAGCACTTTCTCCGGGCTGTTGTTCCAGATCGCGTACTTGGTCGCCACGGTGGTGCCGAGACCGCGCAGTGCCGCCACCTCGCTCCAGGGCGCGCCGACGCAGAAGCCGTCGACTCGGCCTGCGGCCAGTTCGCCCACCATCCGCGGCGGCGGCACCACGCACAGGCGCACGTCCACATCGGGATCGATGCCGGCGCTGGCCAGCCACATGCGCAGCTCATAGTGATGCGTGGAAAAGGGAAACACATGGGCGAACACCGGTTGCGGCAGATGCGCCTTGCGATCCGCCTCCAGCAGCTTCGCCAGCGCCTTGGCCCACTGCGCCGCATCGGGCCGCGCCGGCGCCAGCGCCCGCATGCGTTCGTGCAAGGCCTTGGATACGGTGATGGCATTGCCGTTGAGATTGAGCGATAGCGCCGTGACCATCGGTACCGCGATGCCGTCCAGCCCCAGCGTCGCCGCGATCGGCATCGGCGCCAGCATCTGCGCCGCGTCCAGCACGCCCATCGCCACCTTGTCGCGCAGCGCCGCCCAGGCCCGCTCCACCCGCAGTTCCACATCCAGGCCGTGACGGGCGAAGAAGCCACGCGCCTTGGCGATGACGATGGGTGCGGCGTCGGCCAGGGGCAAAAGCCCTATACGTAGCGACGTCTTCTCCAGCCCGTCGCCCATCACAACACATCCGCCGCGGTAATCAGCACACGGGCGAAGTCGCCGATCCGCTGCTTGCGGTCCATCGCCATGCGCCGCAACAGGCCATAGGCCGCCGACTCGTCGAGGCCGCGGCGTTTCATCAGCAGGCCCTTGGCTTTTTCGATATCGCGCTGGTCGGCCAGCCGCGTACGCGCCTGGTCGAGTTCCTGGCGCAGCGCCTGATGCAATTCGAAGCGGGCGATGGCCACTTCCATCAGCGAACTCAGGCGCGTCGGATGCAGGCCGTCGACCACGTAGGCGCTGACGCCGGCATGGACCGCGCGCCGCGTCGTCTCCGGGTCGCTGCGCGCGGCGAACAGCACGATGGGGCGCGGTTGCTCGCGGCTCAACTGGCCGAGCGATTCCAGCGTATCGCGTCCGGGTGCGTCGACGTCGATGAAGATGACTTCCGGCTGGCAGCGCTCCACCGCCGAAGGCAGATCGGCATGCGTGTCCAGCCGCGCGGCTATCGTGTGTCCTTCCGCCACCAGCGCCTGTTCCAGCATCGACAGGCGCTCGGCGTCGTCGTCCACCAGCATCACCCTGAGCTTGGTGTGTCCGCCTGCCATGGGCAGTCCCTTTTGTTTTGAACCCTGGCTTATACATAGCAACTGAAATGCCAAGTACCGCCCGGCCGGCCCGATATACCGTGCGACTGGAAAATAAACCCTAAAAGGCACGCGCCGGCCACGCTTTGTGCTTAAATGGTGCGGTTTTTAGCTGGGGGAGCCAGCGTGCGCCTGTCCTTATATACCGACTTTTCCCTCCGTCTCCTGGTCTACCTGGCCGGTGTGCGCGACGGCAAGCCCGTCAGTGCCGGGCTGATTGCCGAAAAGTACCGGGTTTCCACCCACCACATGCACAAGGTTGCACAGGGACTGCGCAAGCTGGGCTATGTTGAATCGGTCAGTGGCAGGAAAGGCGGCCTGCGCCTGGCTGTTCCGGCGGATGCCTTGCGTATCGGCGACGTCGTCGAAGCCATGGAAGGGCGCGGCCACATGGCCGATTGCGCCCGCGGGCCCTGCATGCTGCACGGCGCCTGCATCCTGAAAGGCGCACTGGATCGCGCCGAACGCAATTTCCTCGATGAGCTGAGGAAATACACCCTGGCCGATGTGGTGCGCGGCCCCACCGTGATCCGGCTCGAAAACCTGATGCGGGCGGCCTGAGCCGCTCCTGCGTCCCGGCCACGGCCGGGACGCTTTCGTTTCCCTCTCCCGGCGAATCCGTGCGGCACTGCAGCGCCGCGGGCTGTCCGGTGTTCCGGCCGCCCCTGGAGAACTCTCCTTAGTATGTCCGCAGCCGGACTGATCACGGTGCTGCGGCATGCCTTGTTGCCGGTGGATCGCGACCGCCGCCCGCGCGGGTTCGCGGGTCTGCACTTTAATATGGCATACCGATTGCTTAGTTTCCCCTTACAAGGGAACGATCAACGCTGATCGTTCCTCCGGGACAACGACGTCCACGAAGCCGGCACAGCAGCCGGCGCGTGGACGTTTTTTATTGGGTGTCAGGAAATGGGATACGGGCCGCCACAGCGGGAAGCAGTTGATGCGGGTCGGATCGCGACCGCGTGCAAGCGCAGTGGCGGCGGCAATTGGCGCCGTGTCGCCGCAGCGGCATGCCTGTCGCTGCCGTTGCTGGCGGCGGCGACGGGCCCGGATCCGGGCCTTGCCTCGCTCAAGGCCGCAACGCTGGACCTGATGCAGGCGCAGGCGAAGTCGGTCGGCTCCGCTGGCGCGCTGGCGGTCTATGTCGGCAACCACGACCAGGCCATGCTGCTCGACGAAATGCGGCTGTGGATCGACGATGCGCCGGTTCGCTATGAATACAGCGATCTCGAAGGCCAGGCCCTCCATCGTGGCGGCTTGCATCGCCTGCTGCTGACCACGCTCACACCCGGCACGCACCATTTCCGGGCCGACTTCGCCGCGCGTTATGCCGATGCGCCGCCGGACCACTGGCGCGCGGCCGGCATCCTCGACCGGACCATCACCATCGACGCGCAGCCGGCGGTGATCGAACTGGAACTGGTGAAAGGCAGCTTCATCGGCAAGCCGGATCTGCAATTCCATCCGCTCAAGGCGGCCGGTGACGGCCCCGTGGTGGCGGACAGTTTCATCCCTGGTTCGAGCAACGATCCGCAGCTTCGTTTCGCCGCCTTCCTCAGCGCAACGGAACGGCCTCTTGCCGCCGCTGACGAACTGTACAAGCTGAAAGCGGAAGGCGTGCCGCTGTCGCAGGATTTCAATCAGCAGTTGGCGCAGACGCTGGAAGTCTTCGGCGTGGCGCCGCATGCGGCGCTGCTCGATCAGGCCGGCATTCCGGTTGGGGCCGCATCACCGCCCTATGCCGACTACAACCGCGGTGTCGCCCTGATGCGGGATGGCAATGCAGTGGAAGGCGCCGTCGTGCTCGCTGCGGTTGCCGGCAGCAAGGGCAGTGATCCGGAGTCCGCCGCCCTGCGCGACAAGGCCAACCTGGTGCTCGGCTACGCCCAGCTGCGCAACCACACCGGCGCCAACGCCGTATCCCTGTTCAGCAGTGTGCGCAGCCCCGGTCCTTATTCCAATGCAGCCCTGCTCGGGCTGGGCTGGGCACTGCTGGCGCCGTCCGGCAATGGTCAGAATGCGCAGCCGCCGCGGCAAGGACGCGCCGACGCGCAGGGCTCATCCCAGATTCCGTTCCAGCGCATCCCCGTGATGCTGCAACCGCATCTCACCGACGACATCGCCAAGCTCAAGCGCCACGAGCCATACCGCCTCAAGCAGGCCTCGCCGCCGGAAGAGCAGGCGCTGCGCCGCGCCCTGGTGCCCTGGGTGGAGCTGACCGGCCGCGATCCGCTCGATCCGGCGGTGCAAGAGGGCATGATCGCCATTCCCTATGCGCTCAATCACATCGGCGCCTAT
This sequence comes from Nevskia sp., assembly GCA_028291705.1. Taxonomy (GTDB): domain Bacteria; phylum Pseudomonadota; class Gammaproteobacteria; order Nevskiales; family Nevskiaceae; genus Nevskia. Next base: position 7,369 of record JAQGNS010000192.1, on the reverse strand, counting down.
GAGGAGGCCAACGACGATTTCATCCGTGCCATCAAGTTGCTCGAAGCGGCGGATGCGCAGCTTGATATAGCGATACGCCGCGTTAACGCCGGCCAGATGGTGCAGGCGCTCGACACGCGCGAAGCCGCCAACAATGGCTGGTCGTGGTGGCTATCCGCCTATCCACGGGAACACTGGTGGCTGGCCGACGATCCACGTGAACCGATGGGCGCGCCCGAAACCTTCTACTTGCAACACCTGATGGCCGACGATGGCTTCCGCGCGTCAATGCAGGACTTCCATGACCTGCGCCTGCTCTCCGACGCCCTCGATCACCTGAACGGTGCGGAGGCGCTGCATGCCCGTGTCACCGCTGCCACCGCCGCTCAAGCCAAGCTGTTGCAGGAACTTGCCATCGCCGAACTGGGCCGCGAACAGCGCCACACCCGCATGTACCTGGGCGAGGCGCGCTTTGCCCTGGCGCACATGAACGAACCGGTGGATGAGACCGTCAAGCCCGCGCCGCCGGGGAAGGCACGATGAAACGCGTACTGCTCACCTTATCCCTGCTGGCCGTGCTCCAGGCGCAGGCTGCCAGCGACGCGCCTGCCACCGTCGGTTCCATCACCAAAAACAACGGCCTGGAAAAGAACCGCTACATCTACATGCGCACGCCCAGCATCATGCGCGTGACCAAGTCCAAAACGGTGCGCGGCCAGGTGCTCGCCGCCATCGACAACTACGACAAGGCAGCGATCCTTTCGCCGGATCCCCTGATCCGCGCCGAGTCCCTGCGCCGCGCCGCCGACCTGCGCGTGCAGCTGGCCGATGCCGGCGACATGGAAGCCGCGGAAATCGGCAAGGCCATCGTCAACTACCAGCGCATCCTGGCGGACTATCCGGCCTACGGCGAGAACGACCGTGTGCTGTACCAGCTGGCCCGCGCCCAGCAGTTCGACGGGCAGGGCGATGTCGCCATCGACACCCTGCGCACTCTCGGCCAGCGCTATCCCGACTCCCCCCGCATGGGCGATGCCGTATTCCGCGCCGCCGAATTGCTCTATGCGCGCGGCCGCTACGACGAAGCCGAACCTGAATACCGTATGGTACTAAAGCAGGGAGTCGGCACGCCTTATTTCGAGCCGGCGCAGTACAAGTACGGCTGGACCCTGTACAAGCAGGCGAAATACCCCGAAGCGATTCCGGTGTTCCTCGCCATCCTCGAGCGCACCCTGCCGCAGGGCACGCCGGACGATCCGGCGCAGGCGCTCGCCGCCGTGCCGCAGAACAAGGGCGAGATGAGCGGCGACGCCCTGCGCGTCGCCAGCCTGTCCTTCGCCGCGCTCGGCGGCGGCAAGGCCGTCAACGACTACAACGCCCACCAGGGCGAACCGCGCTTCAGCGTGCTGCTGTACCGCGCCCTGGGTCAGCAGATGCTGGACCGCCAGCGCTACAACGACGCCGCCGGCGCCTATGCCGCCTTCATCGACACCCATCCCGCGCATGCGCTGGCGCCGCAATTCCAGACGCGCGTCATCGCCGCCTATCGCAAGGGTGATTTCCCCGAGCAACTGGTGCGCGAGGAAGGCCGCTATGTCGATGCCTATGCCCCGGGCGCACCTTACTGGGGCACGCGCAAACCCAGCCCCGAAGTGATGACGGCCCTGCGCGACAACCTGGGCGAACTGGCACCCTGGTACCACGCCAAGGCACAGAAGGATCCGCCGGCGGATGTGGTGACCAGGCGCGCCGACTTCATCGCCGCAGCCGGCTGGTACAACAGGATCCTGACCATCTACCCGCAGGATCCAAAACTGCCCGAGATCAATCTGCTCTACGCCGATGCGCTCTATGACGGCGGCCAGACCCGCGAAGCCGCGGAGCAGTACCAGAAGGCCGCCTACAACTATTCCGGCAATTCCAAGGCGCCGGAAGCCGCCTATGCGGCAGTGCAAGCGTGGCAACGCCTGGGTAAGGAAGTGCCGGCGCAGGAGCGCCCGGCCGTGCTGCACCAATCGGTGGATGCCAGCGTCAAATACGCCGACACCTTCCCGGCCAGCGCGCAGGCGACGCCGGTGCTGACCCGCGCCGCCGAGGATTTGTACGAGAGCAAGGATCTCGACCAGGCCATCGTCCTCTCCAATCGCGTACTCGCTGCGAACCCGCCGGCCGCACCGGAACTGCGCAGCCAGACCCTGGGCGTACTGGCGGATGCCAAGTTCGCGCAGGGCAAGTATGCCGAGTCCGAAGCCGCCTATACGCAGCTGATGGCGCTGACGCCGGCCACCGACGCCAACCACAAAGTTATAGTCGAGCAGCTCGCCGTCTCGATCTACAAGCAGGGCGATGTCGCCCGCAGCACCGGGGACTTGCGCACCGCCGCGCGGTTCTTCCAGCGTGTCGGCCAGGTGGTGCCCGACGCCAGCATCCGGCCCAATGCGGACTACGACGCGGCCTCCGCCTTCGTCGCCGTGCAGGACTGGAGCGCGGCCGAAGCCGCGCTGGAAAGCTTCCGCGCGCGCAATCCGCAAAGCCCGCTGCTGGCCGACGCCGACAAGAAACTCGCCCTGGCCTACCAGAAGGACAACAAGCCCGGGCCCGCCGCCGAGGTCTACGCCCGCCTGGCGCAACGTCCCGGCGAAAGCGAAGACAACCGCCGCGAAGCCGCCTGGCTTTCCGCCACGCTCTACGACCAGGCGCAGCAGGGCCAGTCCGCGCAGGCCGCCTACCAGTCCTACATCAAGGCCTATCCGCAGTCGCTGGATCGCGGCATCGATGCGCGGCAGCGCATGGCCGCCATGACTGCCGGCGACAGCGTCCGCCACGCCTACTGGCTGCACGACATCATCGGCACCGACAGCGCCGCCGGTTCCGCGCGCAGCGAGCGCAGCAAGCTCGCCGCCGCGCAGGCGCAACTGGAGCTGGGACGCATCGACGCCGCCGGCGCGCACAGCGTGGCGCTCAACGCCCCGCTCGCCGCCAGCCTGGCCAAGCGCAAGCAGGCCATCGAGAACGCCATCGCCACCCTCAACAGCGCCGCCGGCTACGGCTATGCCGACGTCACCACCGCGGCCACCTACGAGATCGGCGCGGTGTACCGCGACTTCGGCCAGGCCCTGCTCGATTCCGAGCGCCCGGCCAAACTCAAGGGCGACGAGCTGGAGCAGTACAACCTGCTGCTGGAAGAGCAGGCCGATCCGTTCGAACAGAAAGCCATCGAGGCGCACCGCGCCAATCTGCAGCGCTTCGGCCAGGGCGTGTGGAACGACTGGATCCAGAAGAGCGCCACGCAACTGGCCGAGCTGGCCCCCGCCCAATATGGCAAGACCGAACAGCGCGAGGACGCCTATGAAGCCCTTCGTTAAACCCGGCGCACTCCTGCTGCCGCTCGTCATGCTCGCTGCGTGCAGCGGCCCCGCGCCGCGCTACAACGGCACCGCGCCGGCCCATGCCCGCGAAGTGCAGCCACTGGCGCAGGCACTGCCCACCAGCCCTGCTCCCGATCAGGCCAGGGGCGATCCGGAGCAACGCTTCCAGGCGGCGTTGAAGCTGATGAAGGACCACCAGCCGCAGGAGGCGCGTGAGGCCTTCGCCAGCCTGGCCCATGACTTCCCCAACTATTCCGGCCCGCTCAACGACCTCGGCGTGTTGCAGGCCCAGGGCAAGCAGCGTGACCAGGCCATCGCCAGCTTCGCCCGCGCTATCAACGCCAACGGCAGCAATGCCTTCGCCTATGGCTGGCTCGGCATCCTCTATCGCGAAAGCGGCGACTTCGCCCATGCCGAGCAGGCCTACCGCAAGGCCATCGAGCTCAAGCCGGAAGACGCCGCGGCGCACCTCAACCTCGGCATCCTCTACGACATCTGCCTCAAGCGTCCCGGCGATGCCCTGGCGCAGTACCGCGAGTACCAGCGCATCGCCGGTTCGAAGAACCTGATGGTCGGCATCTGGATCAAGCAACTCGAAGTGAAGACGCCAGGCGGCGGCATCGCCACCGCCGCCGCGATCTCCGGAGCCATGCCATGAAGCACTGTGCCTTGCTGCTGCTGGCTCTGCTGTGTTGCTCCGCCAATGCCGCATCTCCCAAGCTGGCCGCTGCCCCGGCTGCTCCTGCCGAGACGCCTGCGGTGGACACCATGCAGCAAGCCGGGGAGGCCGGCACCACCATCGTCGGCGAGCGCGATTCGGACGTCGGCCTGTACCTGACGCCGTGGAAGGAAGAACATCCCGACAACATCGATCCGCCGCCGAGCCTGCTCGACGAGCCGCCGCAGCCGGTCGATGCGCGAGGCTTCGCGCGCCAGGTGCGTGATGCTTCCACCATCACCGCCTATCGGCGCGAACAGCGTTTGCCCAACCGCTGAGCACGGCGTCCAGCCACGCGCCAAGCCGGACAGGAACACGCACCATGGCCGCGCACGCGATCCGCTGGGACAGCTGGATACTCGCCGACGAGGCGGACCGCAAATTCCGCCGCATCTGCACTATTGTCGCCGCACCCACGCTGGCCCTGGCACTGCTGTTCACGCTATGGCGGCTGGAGCTACCGGAAAAGAAAGTGGAGCCGGTGCAGCCGCCGAAGCGCTACGTCCAGCTGATGCAGCCGAAGATCGTGGCCCACGCCGAGCGCAAGCCGTCGCCGCGCGGCGAACCCACCCACGCCGCGCCGCATCCCGCCCAGCCACAACAAGCTGCGCCCGCGCCCAGTGCACGCGAAGTCGCGCAGCATGCCGGCCTGATGCAACTGCGTGATCAACTCGCCAGCCTGCGCAATCAGTCCATCAACACCCTCGGCGGCCAGCGCCTGGTATCGACCTCCGTCGCCAGCGCCAACACCACAGGTGCCTTGAGTGCGAACGGCCTGGCCGGCGGTGCTGCGGCCACCAGCGGCGGCATTGGTGCGGGCGGCAGCGTCAGCGCGGGGCAGGGCGGCACCGGTTTGGGCACGCGGCGCACCGGCGGCGTGCAAAGCCCTTTTCCGGGCGCCGGTGGTGGTGGCGGTGGAGCGGGTGGTGATGGTCGCGGCGCCACCCGCAGCTTGGCCGAGATCCAGGAAGTGTTCGACCGCAACAAGGGACCAATGGTCGCAATCTACAATCGCAGCGCGCGCCAGACCGCCGGCATGGACAACGGCAAGATCGTGCTCAACCTGTTGATCGCGCCGGATGGCTCCGTCACCGGTTGCAGCATCGTCTCCAGCAGCTTCAACAATGCCGAGCTGGAACAGAAGATCCTGGCGCGCGTGCGCGCGCTCAACTTCGGCGCGAAGCCGGTGCCGCCCTTCAGCTATCCGAATTATCCGATCAGTTTCCTCGCCTCCTGATCGCAAGCGACAAACATGGCATGCCGATTGCTTGATTAGCTGCAACACGGAGCGGACCACGAAGTCCGCTTCCCACAGGACACCGACGTCCACGTGAACGGCAATGCTGCCGCCAACGTGGACGTTTTTTTTGGGCTTCGATTTTGTTTTTCGGCAAACAGGACGCCGATGAGCACCCAGTTGAAACGTGACATCAGGATCCAGGTTTCTCCCCGCAGCGCCAGAGCTGGTATTGCCCCCACAGCTTCTGGTCATTTCGCTGCGGCGCGCTCAGCGAAGCGTGCCGCAGCTTTCTTTTTCCTGCGCTGATTCACAGGTTCGCGTCGTCATGGCCAGCGAATTCTGGTGTTCCTCCTGTCGCCGTCACCGGCCCTTGCCCCTGTTCGGTGCCAAGGTCGACAAATTCCGCAGCTATTGCCGCGACTGCCTCACGCGGCGCAAGCAGGCCATGCAGGCCATCCACAAGACTCCCGCCGCGCCGGGCAAATGAGTTCGCCCGAATAAGTTCGCCGCAAGCGCGGCGCGCGGACACCCCCTACACTGCGACCTGATCCGATCCGCGCCGGAGGCGCATGGACACAGTGGACTGCGTCGTCATCGGCGCCGGAGTGGTGGGCCTGGCCGTAGCGCGGCAACTGGCGCTGGCCGGCCAGCAACCACTGATCATCGAGCGGCACCGCGCCATCGGCATGGAGACCAGTTCGCGCAACAGCGAGGTGATCCACGCCGGCCTGTACTACGCCCCGGGCTCGCTCAAGGCGCGGCTGTGTCTGCGCGGGCGCGAGCTGCTCTACGCCTGGTGCCATGCGCGCGGCATCGCCCACCGCCGCTGCGGCAAGCTGATCGTCGCCACCCATGAAACGCAGCGCGCCGAACTGGAAGCCCTGGCACGACGCGCGGCCGACAACGGCGTGAACGACCTGCGCCCCCTGGAGCGCGCGGAGGCGCAGGCCCTGGAACCCGCCCTGCATTGCGTCGCCGCCCTGCTGTCCCCGTCCACCGGCATCATCGACTCGCACGCCTACCTGCTGTCCTTGCTCGGCGACGCCGAAACCCACGGCGCCACCCTGGCCACCTCCAGCGCCGTCACCGCCATGCGCCTGGTCCGCGATGGCATCGAAATCCGCATCAACGATGACCTGGAGCCCTTGCTGCTGGCCCGCCGCGTGGTCAACGCCGCCGGCCTGCACGCCCCGACTTTGACGCGCACCATCGAAGGCTTCCCGCCGACCTGGGTGCCGGCGGAATACTTCGCCAAGGGCAGCTACTTCACCCTGGACGGCCGCGCTCCCTTTTCCCGCCTGGTCTACCCGGTGCCGCAACCCGGCGGCCTCGGCGTGCACCTCACCCTGGACCTCGCCGGCCAGGCCCGCTTCGGCCCGGACGTGGAATGGCTGGAACCAGGGCAGCCCTTCGACTATGCCGTCGATCCCACCCGCGCCGCCGCCTTCCACCAGGCCATCCGCGACTACTGGCCGGGCCTGCGTCCGGGCCAGCTCCTGCCCGGCTACGCCGGCATCCGTCCCAAGCTGGCCGGCCCCGGCGCGCCGGCCGCGGACTTCCGCATCGACGGCCCGCAAGCCCACGGCGTGCCTGGCCTGGTCAACCTGTTCGGCATCGAGTCCCCCGGCCTGACCGCTTCACTGGCCATCGCCGAGCGGGTGGGGGAGCTGCTCGCCGCCGCCTGAGCCAGGCCACGGGTGCCCTCCGCTCATGTCAAAATAGCCGCCCCGGACCGGGGCGGCGCTAGTCTGTATTGGGGATGAGCGCCACCGCGGCCGTGGGCAAGATGGGGCAGCGTGCGGAGCATCCGGGGAAAACCCCGGCTCGACCGACCAGGCCGTGTCACAGGCAGCGGCCAGACTGTGCCGCTGCTCCGCGGTACACCCACCCCCTATCCACCATGTATATCGAACGGGACGCATCAAGGACATGACCGAGCAAAAAGCCACCAACGTCACCTGGCACGACGGCGAAGTGACCCGCGCCGACCGCGCCGCCCTGCTCGGCCACTCTGGCGCCACCATCTGGTTCACCGGCCTGTCCGGCTCCGGCAAGAGCACCGTG
>JAQGNS010000160.1 GCA_028291705.1 Nevskia sp. | reverse complement strand
ACGCAGTGGTCGTAGAAGCCGACCACGCCCTGCACCGACCCGGCCAGCAATTCGTTTTCCGCGTCGACGCCGGACGCTTCGTTCAGCAGTTCGACGTCCAGGCCCTGTTCCTTGAAATAGCCCAGGCCCTCGGCCAATTTGGCCGGCAGGTAGATTTGCTTCTCGTAGCCGCCAACCATCAGCGTGATCTTGTCCGCGGCGTGAGCGCCGCCCGCTGCGACCGTCAGTGTTGCCAGTGCGATGGACGTCAGCAGGAAGTGATTGTAGGTCATCTGGAATCTCCTTGATATTTTTTCGGCCCTGCAGGCGCGCTGCCAGGGGTGTGAAACCGTGCAGGCCGCCGGAATGGGCCTGGTCGCGTGAGAAGGATTGTGGGCTGACAACCTAAATCGAACCTGAATCGCTTCTGATGCGCCATTCAGGAAAGACGTGGCGGCAGGACTTCAGCCTGCATTCAGGCTCGATTCATGTTGGGCAGCTATTCTCGCCGTACGCTACAACAACAAGATCTGCTTAAACAGGAGAATCGGGCGATGGGCAGAAACGCCTTCGGTACTTTAAGGGGTGGGGCGCCGGCGCGGCGGGCGTGGGCCGCCATCGCCGTCGCGGGCGCTGCGGCACTCCTGTCCGCGGGCGCCACAGCTGCGCGCGCCGAGCCGGCCGCGGCCAGCAGCGATGCGCTGCCCGCGTCGGATCCGCGCAGTATCGAGGCAAGGACGGTTGCTCTAATCCCGCCTTACCAACCCGAGCAAACGGTTTCCGGCGTCATCCGGATCCAGGGACACGGGCATGTCACCTTGAAGTGGATGGCGCCGCTGCTGTCGAACTGGGAAAAGGCGTTTCGCCGCTTCCATCCGGACGCGAGCATCCAGCAAGACATGAAGGGAACCTCGTCGGCGATTCCTTCGCTGTTCACCGGCGCGGGCGACATCGCCATCCTGGGCGAGGAATTGCTTGCCGACGCGGCCGATGCGTTCCAGCGGGCCAAGGGCTATCCACCGCTCGGCATCGACATCGCGACAGGCAGCGTCGACGTCAGGAATTTCGACTATGCGCAGCAGTTCTTCGTGCATAAAGATAATCCCATTTCCCAACTGACGCTGGCGCAGCTCGACGGCATTTATGGAATGGAGCATCGGCGCGGACTTCAGAACATCCGCAGCTGGGACCAGCTCGGTCTCGGCGGCGAGTGGGCGGGCACGCCGATCAATCCGTATGGATGGCGCATCGACGACAGTTTCGGCATGTTCCTGCAGCAGTTCCTGTTGAACGGCAGCCATCGCTGGAACAACAAGCTCAAGGACTACGTGCACATCTACAACGCAGGCGGCACGATTTACGACCACGGCCAGCAGATCCTCGATGCACTGGGCGCGGACCGGCATGGCATCGCCGTCTCCAACATCCGCTACGCCAATCCGAACGTCAAACCGGTTGCGCTCGCAGCCGGCCCCGAGGGACCGTACTACCACGCCACCAAGCAAACTCTGATCGAGCGCAGCTATCCGCTGACCAGGCTGATCCCCGCATACATCGACCGCGCGCCGGGACAGCCGATCACCCCAAGGATCAAGGAATTCCTGCGTTTCCTCGTCAGCCGCGAGGGACAGGAAATCATCAACCAGGATGGCCGCTACCTGCCCATTACGAGGGAAGCGGCCGGCGCCGAACTGCGCAAGCTGGAATGAACGAACTGCTTCGATAACTGGGATATCCGCCATGATCAAATTTTCTTTTGCACTGCTTTGTTCGGCGATGTGCGCCGCCAGCACAGCCGCGCCGCACTACCAGCCGCACCAGCGCGTTGCCGGCACAATCCGGATCTGGGGCGACGAACACATGGCCGGCGTGACCAGCCTCTGGGCCGCCGGGTTCAGGAAATTCCAGCCGGGCGTGCATTTCGAATATCAGCTGAAGGGTTCCGGCGCCGCGATGCCGGGCATTTATCACAACGTCGCCGATCTTGCCCTGCTGGGACGGGAAAGCGACCTCACCGACGACAATGGATTTTTCAAGTCGGTCGGAGGCTATCCGCCGTTGCGCCTGGAACTGATGAACGGGAGCTTGACCGAGCCCGAAAAATCCGGCGCCCCGGTGCTGTTTGTCCACAAGGACAACCCGCTGGCAAAGCTGACCGTCGTCGAGCTCGATGCGATTTTCGGCGACGAACATCGGCGCGGCAGCCGCAACATCCGCACCTGGGGCGACCTGGGCCTGACCGGCGAATGGAAGGACAAACAGATCAACCTGTACGCCGCCGATGCAGAATCGGAAGCCGGCATGCATTTCACGCGCACCGTGTTGGCCGAGAGCCGCAAGATGAATTGGGATCACCTGACGGAGTTCAGCGATGGCAGGCGTCCGGATGGTTCGGTCCTGGCAAGCGGCGAGCAGATCGTCGATGCCTTGCGCGTGGACCGTTACGGACTCGCGCTCGCCAACGTCCGCTATGCCAGGCCGGAAGTGAGGACGCTTGCCATCGCGGCCAACGAAGCTGCGCAGCACTTTCAACCGACGCGGGAAAACCTCATTTCCCGCAAATATCCCCTGGCCCGCCGGACCTACGCCTTCGTCAATCGGAGGCCGGGCAAGCCGGTCGAGCCGGCATTGCGGGAGTTCCTGCGTTACGTGCTGAGCCAGGAGGGGCAGAAGGATATCGTGCGGGAGCGTGGATATCTTCCGCTTGCCGGCGATGTGCTGGCTGAACAGGCCAGGAAACTGGATTGACTCACTCGAGCTGTTTCAGCTGGAGGCGCGCGTTGTCCGCGGCGAGGGGCAAGAATCCGCCGTCGCCGGCGACCTCCATTTGACCGTCGCGGCTGAGGACATACCGTAGAAATTCCGCGACTTGCGGTTCGATTGCCTTGCCTGGAGCGCGGTTGACGAGTGCGATGACGCTCCGTGCGAGCGGGTAGCGGCGCGAGATGAGCGATTCGGCCGTGGCGTCGACGAATGGGCCATCCGGCGCGGCGGCGAGGGCGAGCGGCTTGGAAGCGGCAGCACCGGGCGTCAGGATCGCCACGGCCATCCCGTACGGGTCCTTTGCGAGTGCATCGTGGATGCGCCGGGCCGCGTCGATGCGCTTGCCCTTGCGCTCGGGCCCGTCGCCGAATTCCTGCAGGCGGTCCCAGTTCAAATTGCGGCTGTCGTCCAACACGGCGTGCCTGAAGTAGCGTCCGGTACCCGAGTAGGCGTTGTAGCCGTACAGCCGGATGCGGCGGTGTTTCCATTTGCCGTCCAGGCCAAGCTGGCCCCAGGTCGTGATGGGTTCCGATCCACGCAGGTGCTCGTGACTGAAGATGGCGTCGACCTGGGCCAGGCTCAGTGCCGACAGCGGATTGTCCTTATGCACGAACATGAGCAGCGCCGCGGATTTTTCGGGCTGCCCGAGGCTACCCGTCATGATCTCGACCCGGGCCGGCCGGTAGCGGTAGATCCACTCGAATGCCTGGATTTCGCTGGCCGTCGGATCGCGCCCGAGCAGCGCCACATCGGCCGACTTGGTATAGAGGCCGGCAAAGGCCACGTCGGAACCCTGGAGGTTCGCGACGACGTTCGCTTGCGGATGGCGCTGCTGAAATCCGGCGCCCCAGCGCCGCACCAATTCCTGCATCTGCGGGTTGCCCCACACCCGCACCACGCCCGAAACAGTTTCGCGGGGCTGGTAGGCGGGCAGCGATTCCATGTCCTGCGCGAGCGTCAATCCGGTGGTGAAGGTCAGTATCGACCAGCCGGCCAGTTGGAGTAGTGATTTCATTGGAGCTTCCTCAATTGTTCGCGGATCGATTTGGCATCCAGCGGCAGGTACCCGGTGGTGCGGACGATGTCCTGCTGGCCTTCGCGGCTCAGGATATAGCGCAGGAATTCACGCACCTTGGGATCGAGCGGCTGGCCGGGAGCCCGGTCGACAAAGGCCGGAATGATGCGGGTGAGCGGATAATCCTGCGAAATCAGCGTCTCGCGCGTCGCCTCGTAGTAGGGCCCGCCCGCACGGCGCGCGATCGCCAGGGGCCTGACGTTGGGATTGGCGTATCGAATGTTCGAGATCGCGATCCCGAACCGGTCGCTTGCCAGCGCATCGAGAATGCGCTTGCCATGATCGTATTGCGTACCGTCGGCGTACTTGAGGTGTCCGAATTCTTTCAGGTCGTTGTTCCAGCGGTGGCTGCCTTCCATGACGGCGTCCTGGATAAACAGGGAGAAGTCCAGGTCCTTCCAGCTGTAGGGGGTAATGCGCCGATTCGCCCATTCGCCCTTGAGGCCAAGCTGGCCCCATGTGCGGATATTGCGCGGGCCACGCCGATGTTCGGCGCCGAAGATCGCGTCGGCCTGTGCGAGGGTCAGGCGCGTGAGCGGATTGTCCTTGTGGACGAAGATCATGTTGGCGTAATCGAAGAACGCGACGTCGAGGCTGCCGGTGGCGATGTCGACGCCGAACGGCGGATAGCGCTTGGCCCGGCTGAATGCCGCCGCCGCCGCCGGACTGATCTCTTCTCCCAGGATCGCGATGTCGCCGGCGCCGGTGTACAGCGCACCGATCGCGGACGCGGTTCCATACAGCTGATTTTCGATCCGTGCATCGGGGTGGTACTTGTTGAATCCTGCCGTCCAGGCTTTTACCAGTTGGCCCATGAAGTCGGCCTTGAAGCTGCCGTGCCCCCACAGCCTGATCGGGCCGGAAACGATTTGCTCGGGTTGATAGCGGGGCAGGGTAGCGGGCTCCTGCGCATACGAAGGCGATGCCGCCACCCCGCTGAAGATGCACGCGAGCACGGCCGGCCCGAGTGCGCGCCTGCCGGCAAGCGCGCGGACTCCTTGCTTGAATAACCATTTGATCATTGCTGGCCCCGGTTGCGGAGAGGGGGACCGCCGCGCGCTGGCGATCCCGAGGGTGGATTAAAAATGCGTGCGCAGCGACAGTGCCAGGTTGCGCGGGGCGCCAGGAATCAACTGGACGTCGAAGGTCTGCCCGGTGCTTTCGTAGAACTTCTTGTCGAACAGGTTGGAGACCTTGAACGTCAGCTCGTAGTTCTTGTTGACGTAATACAGTCCCAGGTCGGCGATCGTGTAGCCGGGCATCTTCAGGACCAGCGGATTGGCCGTGCTTGGCAGGTTGCCGGCGCGTTCGCTGATGTAGCTGAGGCCGAAACCGAAGCCATAACCCTTGAACGCGCCGGTGTCCGCGTCATACCGCGACCACAGGTGCGCATTGTTCTTGGCGCCATTCGCCAGGCTTGCGCCGACTTGCGCCGGATCGTTCGACGCCACCACCCTGGCGTTGATGTGCGCGCCGCCGATCGCGAGCTGCCAATTCTTGACCGGTTGCGCGTTGATTTCCACCTCGACGCCTTGCGACCGCTCGGCGCCGATCTGCTGGGAGCATGTGCCGAGCGGGCAGGCAAACGTGCTCAGGGTGTTCTTCTTCTTGATATCGAAGACCGCCAGGGTCGTTTGCAAACGGCCGTTGAACAGGTCGGCCTTGGTGCCGACTTCGATCTGGCTCGACGTTTCGGGGATGAATGGATTATTGCCGGCGGTGTCGAATACCGCGGCGGCCGCGGGGACGAAGGAATTGCTGTAGCTCGAGTAGAACGTCCACTCCTGGGTAGGCTGGAACAGCAGGCCCGCCATCGGAAGGACTTTGCGGTCTTCCTTGTTGACCGGCACGAACGGCACGCGCAAGTCGGTAATGTATTGCGTCTCGGAGGATCCGCGCACGCCAAGGTTGAATTTCCAATGTTCCGACAAGGTCATCAGGTCGGCCACATACACGCCTTTGGCGCCGGTCCGGGTGTACTGGTCCTTCAGGTTGCCCGGGGTCGCGGAATTGACGGCAGGCAGCGAGGACATTGCCGGCGTGTTGGTGAACATCGGATTGTAGAGGTTCACGTCGAGCGATTGCGGACCGCTTGCCGGTCCGCTGAAGAACTGGAGGCGGTTCGACTCGGTGGTGTCGCGGCCGCCGTTCACACCGATGATCGCCTTGTTTCCGATCGAGCCGAGCGTGAACGGCAAGACCAGGTTGGCGTCGAAGAAGTCGGAGGTGCGGGTGCTCAGGATATTGCTGGCGCGGCGCGCCAGCGTGACGCCGTCAGGGCGCACCGAGAGGTTGTCGTAGCCGCGGGTCTCATCGCTCGAGTGCACATCGCGGGCACTGAAATTCAGACTCGCGTCATTGCCGAGATCGTGCACCAGGCTCAGCGTGGTGCTGGTGCCGTGCTCGCCTTGCGTGCTTCCCGGCTGCTGGTAACGGGTCGTGATTGGGGCGGCGCGGCTGATGTCGCGATTCGGGGCGACCAGGCCGCGGTCCCATGCGATGTCGGTCTTGCGATACTCCACCGCCAGCGTCGCTGTGGTGCTTTCCAGGAACCTCCAACTCAGGCTGGGCGCGACATACTGTCCCTTGGTGAAGGTGCCGTCGCGAAAGCCGTCCACATCGTTGGTGTCGGCCACAAAGCGGTAGCGGAGCGTTTTCCCCGCATCGATCGGTCCGGTAACATCCATCGCGACATCGTAGCCCTTGGAGTCGCCGGCATCGAGCGTACTGCCCCTGTAGGTGCTGAGGCGCGCGTCGAATTCCATTTTCTGGCGTGCCAGCGGTTTCCTGGTAATCATGTTGACGAAGCCGCCCGGCTGGGCCTGGCCATACAGGACCGAGGCCGGGCCCTTGACAACCTCCGCATGGTCGATCCCGATCGTCGGCGGCGAGCCGAAGCGGCCCACCAGGCCCGGCAGGCCATCGACCATGATGGCGTTGCGGTCGCTCGAACTGGTCTTGAAACCCCGGATCGACATATCGAACGCGGTGGCGCCGGCACGCTGGATGCCGGTCATGTACTTGTACAGGTCGGACAGGTTGCTGGTATCGATCGCGGCCATGAAGGAGGAGGTGTAGGCGGAGACCGAAAACGGCGTATCGCGCACAGGTACGTCCAGCTTCATCGCGCTGGACCCGCCTGCCGCAATGAACTTGCCGGTCACCGTGACGGTTTGCACGTCCGTGGATTCGGCAGGTGGAGACGGCGCTGGTGCGGTCTGGGCTAAGGCCATGAGCGGGAGTGCCAGCAAGACGGCAGACGAAATCTTCGATCGGATAAACATGTTGTCTCCAGGTGTGCCCGATTTTTATCGGACATTCGTTAGGTGGGTGTTCATGTGCATGACGCAGTACGCAATACACGTTGGCAATAGTAGATTCCCAATCTGAACCAAGCCTGAACACTTCCTGAAGTCAGCGAGCCCGGGCCGTTTGCGGCTGCGTAGAAGAAGCGAAATTCGAATAGCGATACGACCGTGCGCGCCGCGGCGCAAGTGAGGGGCGCGCATGGAATTTGCCGCGGTGTTATGCGCATGAGTGACCACCTGCCATTTCATCCCCAGCCCCACGCTAAAGATAAATGGTGGACACCCACGTTCGCCCATCAACCGCCCCGGAGGATGCGATGCCCCTTACCCTGACATCCAGCGCGTTCGACCCCGGCGCCCCGATCCCGCTCGACCTCCCATTGCCCGACTTGGCCAAGCCCAGCAAGCAGCACCTCGAGCACGCATCGAAGGGGCACACGCGGGAAAAAGCCGAACTGTTCGGAACCCGTCACCGAAGCTGAGGCGCGGTGTCCGGGGCGGCCACCGTTGCGGCATCCCCGCTCAGGCGGGAATGTCGGTCAGGGAACGCAAGGTGCGGCGCCGATGGTGCCCGACAGCGGCATCTTTTCTGCGTACAGGCGCACCAGCGACAACGGCGTCTTCAGTTCTGCCGTTGTGCCCATCTGATTCATTCATGACCGACGTCATGCGCGGGGAGCCGATCGCGAACCGGGCCGATCGACGCGGGTAATCTGCCATGGGCGTTCGCAACGCTTTCCAATTTTCAGGATACGTTCAGGTTTCGCGCCTAGCCTTGAGGGTATCAGCTCACGCCACATCCGAAGATCAAGGAATTCCTTCGCTACATCCTGAGCAGGGATGGCATCGAGGCGGTCGTGCGCACCGACGAATTTCTTGCGCGCTTACTGCCGACGTAAACAACTGAGAAAGCTCGACTGAGGTGCGGCAATGCGTATTAATAATGATAGTGGCGGCAGCGGCCAGCCGATTCCTCCGGTCACGGTGCGCTCGGCGGCGTCGCGGCGCACCGCGGCAAACGCGTACTGCCTGGATCAGGAGGAAACGCTGGGCGGGGCCCAGCACGCGGCGATGCGCGAGCGGTTCAATTGCACATTGACGCAATGCCTGATCGGCAGAGATTCGCTGGTAGCGGCAGTTAACGGGGTTATCGAGCTCATTTACAAGGAACTGGACTGGGAGTGGGGCGCGTACTGGGCCCTGGAACAGGATGGCAGGACCTTGCGCTGTCAGAGCGCTTGGGACGATGGCGACCGCGGCTTGGCGCCGTTCGGGGGCCATAGCGCAGCGCTTCCGATTGCGCCCGGACAGGGTTTGGTCGGACGCGTCTGTCAGACCGGGCAGGCGCAATGGGTCGACCGACCCGCGAATGACCCCGGTTTCTTGCGGCGAGCACGTGCCAAGGAATGCGGTTTGCTAGCGGAGTATATGTTCCCGGTGACGTACACGAGCGCCGACGGCAGGCAGCGGCGCCCCGGTGTGCTGGAGTTTTTCAGCAAGTCGCCACGCCAGCAGGACGCGCAATTGCCGGGCCTGGTTGCACCGATTAGTGGGCTCATTGCCCAGACCGCGCAGCGCATGCTGACCGACGACTTGACGGGTTTGGCAAGCCGCAATCATTTTCTTGCCCTGCTCGATGAGGCATGCGCGCGCACTCCTGCCAGCGCCTGGTTCGGGCTGCTCTACATCGACCTCGACCAGTTCAAACCGATCAACGACGCGTTCGGTCACCTGGCCGGCAACGCCGTACTGAGCGAATTTGTCCAGCGCCTGCAAGCGCTGGCGCCGGTAGGCTGCGCGATCGGCCGCGTTGGCGGCGACCAGTTTGCGATCCTTGCAGGGCCTGAAATCTCGGCTGCTGGGCGCAACGCCCTTGCGGAAAACGTCTTGCACGCCGCCCGCAGCGTCTTCCATTACGAAGGTAAAGAACTGTCCATTTCCGCCAGTGTCGGCAACCCACCTTCCATCTTGGTAGGAGAGATCCGAACAACGCGATCCCCGGTACCTCTGCGTACGCGATACTCTGACCAATAGCCGCGACCAGAACGCACCAACTGCCGCCGGCGAGTGGGGCCGCGCCGCTCATGTTCGCCGGCCTGGACTACATACGTATGGTAGCCGGAACGCACGCAGAATTCGACGTCACACAACAAAGCAACGCGTTATTGAAGAAGCTTACTACCGCCGCCGTGGAGTAATTCGACTGATCCCTCCGAGTCGAGGTGGCTCCCGCCGTTAGTCGCGTCTTGCCGCAGCTGTACCGGCATTACTATTTCGTCAAATTGTGGTCCCGCCAGCATATTATATTTGAGGCGTGAGGCAAGCACAACGCCAGGCGGTCTCCCGCGGCGCCGATGTGCTGAGGGCCGTGAGGAAAGCCGGGCATCCATGTTTGCCTGGGCAGTGATCACTCCC
>JAQGNS010000156.1 GCA_028291705.1 Nevskia sp. | reverse complement strand
TGCTGCACAGCGACCTGGTTTACGCCGGCAAGGGCGCGCGCCTGCAGATGCCCTTCACCAACATCGGCATCTGCCCGGAATTCGCCTCCAGCTACCTGCTGCCGCGCCTGATGGGCAATGCCCGCGCGGCGGAACTGGTGATGTTCGGCGAGGTGTTCTCGGCGGACAAGGCTTTTGAATACGGCCTGGTCAATGCCGTACTGCCCGATGCCGAGGTCGAAGCACACGCCATGGAGCGCGCGCAGAAGCTGGCACAGCAGCCGCCCAATGCCCTGCGCGTGACCAAGAAGCTGATGCGGCGCTGGTCGGAAGAAACCGCGCTGGAAGCGATCAAGGTCGAGGCCGACCACTTCATCCCCATGCTGGGCCAGGGCGAGGCGCGCGAGGCGATGACCGCCTTCATGCAGAAACGCAAGCCGGATTTTTCGAAGTTCAGTTGAGGCTGGCCCGGCTACCCCTTCTCTGGGGCCATGTTGTTTTGGCATCGTGAGCGTGGTGAAGGATCCAGCTTCGGCGCCGGGCCAGATCCTTCGCTGCGCTCAGGATGACAGTCAATAGCCTTATGGCGGCACGTTAATTGGCGCATCTCCTGTCCGCGCGGTATATGCTCTGCTATACACATAGAGCTGCCGTCATCGAGGGAGCTGCCTCATGAACGCCGTTTGCAACCCGGGAAAGCGGGAACAGAACAAGCAAGCCAATCGCGCCGCCCTGCTGGAAGCGGCGCGCCGCTGCTTCCTCGAAATGGGCTACGAGGCCGTGACGGTGCGCGACATCGTGCGCCTCACCGACCTCGCCTCCGGCACCTTCTACAACTACTTCCCGGACAAGGAGTCGATGTTCCGGGAAATCCTCGCCATACGCATGGACGACCTCAACGGCAAACTGCATGAGGTCAGGCGGCAGGCGCAGTCGATCGAGGCCTTCATCCGCGGCGCCTATCTCACCTTCTTCCGCAAGGTCGCTGACGAACCCGATTTCTTCGGCCTGATCCTGCGCAACGAATACGCCGTACGCAGCCTGTTCCGCGACACCGTCATCGGCGTGCCGATGCGGGCGCTGAAGGACGACATCCGCGATGCCATCCGGCGCGGCGTGTTTCCGGATACGGACGTCAACCTGCTGGCGGCTGCGTTCTACGGCACCGCGTTCGAGATCGGGCGGGTGCTGGTGGAGCAGCCGGGGACGACGCCGGAAGCGGCGGCGGAGTTTGCTACCACGCTGCTGGCCAATGGCGTGGGTGGCTTGAGCAGCGGGCGGGCGGTGGTGAGTTTCATCCAGCCGGCCAGGTTGCGGAATCTCGGCTTGCCTTAGGCGCCTATCCGAGCGTTGGGCTTCGTCTCATTCGGCGCAATGCGCTTCGTCCCTCGATACACGTTGCTCCGCAACGCACTCGGGACAGGCTTATTCCGCCCTACTATGAGTTTGCCGATTGATCGGACTTCAGCCGTCTGCCACTGCATAAATAAAAAAGCCGGAGCAGATGCTCCGGCTTTTTTGTGAAGGGCTGGACCCCGGCTTTCGCCGGGATGACAGCGGACTTCGAACAAACTTTAGTGCACCCGCTCCAGCACGGTCGCCACGCCCTGCCCCATGCCAATGCACATGGTGGCGAGGCCGAACTGCGCGTCCTTCTGGTTGAGGATATGCGCCAGCGCGCCGGTGATGCGCGCGCCGGAGCAGCCCAGCGGATGGCCCAGGGCGATGGCGCCGCCCTTGATGTTGATGTGGTCCATGCGGTCGAGCAGCTTCATCTCGGTCAGCACCGCCAGGGATTGCGCGGCGAAGGCCTCGTTCAGCTCGAAGTAGTTGATGTCCTTCAAGGTCAGGCCGGCACGCTCCAGCGCCTTCTTGCTGGCCGGCACCGGGCCGCGGCCCATGGTGCTGGGGTCGCAGCCGGCGGAGGCCATGGAGCGGATCTTGGCCAGCGGCTTGAGGCCGAGGGCCTTGGCCTTTTCGGCGGACATCACCAGCACGGCGGAGGCGCCGTCGGACAGCGCGGAGCTGTTGCCGGCGGTGACTGAGCCCTTGGGGTTGAACACCGGCTTGAGCTTGGACAGGCCGTCGAAGCTGGCGTCGGTGCGTACCACTTCGTCGAAGTCGATCAGGGCCGGCAGGCCGTCGGCGTCGTGGCCGGCGAGCGGCACCAGCTCGTCCTTGAAGGCGCCGTCCTTGCGTGCCTGGGTGGCGCGCTGGTGCGAGGCCAGGGCGAACTCGTCCTGGGCCTTGCGCGAGATCTGGAAGGTGGTGGCCAGCATCTCGGCGGTGAGGCCCATCATCGCCGCCGCCTTGGCGGTGTTGAGGGACAGCTCCGGGTTGCCGTCGAAGTTGTAGTCCATCGGCACGTGGCCCATGTGCTCGACGCCGCCGCAGATGTAGAGGTCGCCGATGCCGGAGTTGATGGCGCCGACGGCGGCATGGATGGCGGTCATCGACGAACCGCACAGGCGGTTCACGGTCTGGCCGGAGACTTCGTGCGGCAGGCCGGCCAGCAGCGAAACCTGGCGGGCGATGTTGAAGCCCTGCTCCAGGGTCTGCTGCACGCAGCCCCAGATCACGTCTTCGATTTCCTTGGGGTTGACCGCGGCGTTGCGCGCCAGCAGGGCCTTGATCAGTTCGGCGGAGAGATTCTCCGCGCGCACGTTGCGGAACACGCCGGCCCTGGAACGGCCCATCGGGGTACGCACCGCATCAACGATTACGACTTCAGTCATGTGAATCTCCAAAACGAAATTGGTGGCGGGGCTTACTTGGTGTAGTAAGTAGCGCCCTTGGCGGCCATTTCCTTCATGCGGGCGGTCGGCTCGTACAGCTTGCCGAGGCTCTTGTACTTCTCGCACTTCTCGACCAGCTTGGCCAGGCCGATGATGTCAGCGTACTTCAGCGCGCCGCCGAGGTGCGGCGGGAAGCCGATGCCGAGGATCAGGCCCATGTCGGCCTCGTTGGCGGTGTCGACGATGTTTTCCTCGAGGCAACGGGCGGTTTCGATGACCATCGGGATCATCAGGCGGTCGATGATCTCCTCATCGCTGAAGTCCTTGGTGCCGTTGGGCTGCACGGCGGCGATCAGCTTGTAGCTGTCGTCGGTCATGACCTTCTTCGGCTTGCCCTTGGGATCGGTCTCGTACTTGTAGAAGCCGATGCCGTTCTTCTGGCCGTAGCGCTTGTTTTCGTACATGACGTCGAGCGCGGTCTTGAAATCGCGACCCATGCGGTCCGGATAACCTTCCGCCAGCACGTCGCCGACGTGGTGCGAGGTGTCGATGCCGACCACGTCCTGCAGGTAGGCGGGGCCCATGGGCCAGCCGAAGGACTCGGCCACCTTGTCGATCTTGACGAAGTCGCCGCCGTCGCGGATCAGGCCGGACCAGCCGCCGAAGTACGGGAACAGGATGCGGTTGACCAGGAAGCCGGGGCAGTTGTTGACCACGATCGGCGTCTTGCCCATGGCGGTGGCGTAGCCGACGATGGTGGCGACGGCCTCCGGGCTGGTCTTGGCGCCCTTGATCACCTCGACCAGGGGCATCTTGTGCACCGGGTTGAAGAAGTGCATGCCGAGGAAGTTCTCGGGGCGCTTGAGGCCGCTGGCCAGGTCGTCGATGGAGATGGAGGAGGTGTTGGAGGCGATCACCGCATCCGGGCGCGCCACCGCTTCCACTTCGGCCAGCACCGCTTTCTTGACCTTGGGATTCTCGACCACGGCCTCGACCACGACATCAACGTGACCGAAGTCGCCGTAGTTCAGGGTGGGACGGATTTCGGCCAGCATGGCGCCGGCTTTTTCCGGCTTGAGCTTGCCGCGGGTGACTTGGGCGGAGAGCAGCTTGTTGGCTTCCGACATGCCCAGGTCCAGCGCCTTGTCGGCGATGTCCTTCATGATGATCGGGGTGCCCTTGCTGGCCGACTGGTAGGCGATGCCGCCGCCCATGATGCCGGCGCCGAGCACGGCGGCCTGCTTCACCGGGCGCGCGATCTTGGCGTACTGCTTGCCTTTCTTCTTGATCAGCTGGTCGTTGAGGAACAGGCCGATGAGGGAGTCGGCGGCCTGGGTCTTGGCGATCTTGGCGAAGGCCTGGGCCTCGATCAGCAGCGCGTCGTCGCGCTTCTTGCCGGCGGCCTTCTGGATGGCGGTGATGGCGGCGACCGGGGCCGGGAAATGCTTGCCGGCCTTGGCGCCGACGAAGCCGATGGAGGTGGTGAACACCATCATCGATTCGATCATCGGCAGGTGCAGCGGGCCGGTCTTCTGGGCGCGGCGCTTCTTCCAGTCATAGGCGCCGGACTGGGCCAGGGCGATCATGCGCAAGGCGGCGTCCTTCAGCTTCTCCGGGGCGACCACGGCGTCGACGGCGTGCACTTTCAGCGCCGCATCCGGCTTCTGCGGGGTGCCGCCGGCGATCCATTCAATGGCATTGTCGGCGCCGATCAGGCGCGGCAGGCGCACGGTGCCGCCGAAGCCCGGGAAGATGCCGAGCTTGGTTTCGGGCAGGCCGACCTGGGCCTTGGTCGACATCACGCGGTAGTCGGTGGACAGGGACATTTCGAAGCCGCCGCCGAGGGCCATGCCGTTGATGGCGGTGACGGTGGGGAACGGCAGGTCTTCGACCGAGCTGAACACCTTGTTGGCCTCGACCGACCACTTGACGATCTCTTCTTCCGGCTGCTGGAAGCTCTTGCCGAATTCGGTGATGTCGGCGCCGACGATGAAGGTGTCCTTGCCGCTGGTAATGACCAGGCCCTTGATGCTGCTGTCGCCCGTGACGGCGGCGACCGCTTCACGCAGTTCGTTGACGGTACGGGCGTCGAACTTGTTGACCGAATCGGTCTTGCTGTCGAAGCACAACTCGGCGATATCGCCGTCGAGCTTGCGCACCTGAATGGATTGGCCTTGATACATGGGCTTCTTTTCCTCGGCTAGATGATGAATTGTCTTGAACGGACTTCTTGATCGGGCGTTATCAATGCGGCGCCACGGCCAGCGCTCGTGCCCATTCCGCAGGACGGACCGGTGGGTCGGACGCAGCAGATCGATGCTTCGCACGGACGGAACATGGATATGCCGGCGAATGTGCCGGCCGGCCCGGACTGCGGCGCAGCCCGAGGATCATATACGCCTGCGTACGGTCGGACAAACAACGGCCGGCCGGAAAGCCGATCTGACACCAAAGCGCCGGATAAAATCCGCGTTTTGACAGGCACTTACAGCGGGTCCTAGAATCCCGACAAGCCACTGACCAGCACCGGGGAGTCATAGAATGGCCGCAAAACAGCATCTGAACCAGCTCAAGCAACAGATCGAGCGACTGCGCAAGGATTCCCTCGACGTCGTCGCCAGCGCCAACAAGATCGTCTACAACGGCGTGCAGAAACTGGCGGACCGCGAGCTGAAGGCGCTCAACGACTACTACCGCGGTGCGCTCGATTCGATCAAGAAGGCCAACAGGAACGACATCCGCGGCCTGGCCCAGCAGCAGCTCGACCTGCTGCAGGACACCGTCAACCAGGTCATTTCCCATGCCCGCGAGTCCATGGGCATCGTCGCCGAGACCCGCGCCGAGTTGTCGAAGCTGGTGCAGAAAGGCATCAAGGGCGAAAAAGTCGCCATGGCCGACCTGAACAAGGCCGCGGCGCCGGCCAGGAAAGCCATCGCCAAGGCCAAGACCGCGGCGCAGAAGGCCGGCAAGGATGCGCAGAAGTCGGTGAAGAAGGTGAGCAAGCAGGCCCAGGCCACCACCAGGAAGGCCGTGGCCAGCGGCAAGCGCACAGCCACCGCCGCGATCAGGAAGGTGGAACACGCCGTCATCCCGCCGCCCTCACCCGGCTCGCGCGCCAGCCGCGCCACCAGCCGGGCCAAGCAGGCGGCGACCACGGCGGTGGAATCGGTGGGCAGCGTGGTGTCCGGTGTAACCGGCGCGGTATCCGGTGCGGTGACCAGGGTGACCGATGCGGTCAAGAAACAAGCCTGAGATTTCGATTTCGCCATCACACCCGCCGTTTGTTGACGGCGGGTTTTTTATGTTTGCTTGTTTGAGCAGTCCGGGCAGGGATGCCCGGCGGCTTGGACAAGGATGTTTACTGCCATGAAACTGAGCATTGCCCAAAGCACCGAACTTTGCCGCCTGCTGGCTGACCCCAGCCGCCTGCGCCTGCTGCTGTTATTGGAGGCCCACGCGTTGTCCGCGGCCGAGCTGACCGAGGTCACCGGCCTGGCGCAAAGTCGCGTGTCCACCCACCTGGCGCGCCTCAAGCGCGCCGGACTGGTGCAGGACCAGCGCACCGGCGGCGCGGCGCTCTATACCCTGGCGGCGGTGGAGAACAGCGCCGCCGAGCTGTGGGCGCTGATGCGGCAGGAGCTGGACGACCGGCAGGCGCGGCTGGACCGCGAACGCGCCGACGAGGTGGTGCGCGCGCGCAAGTCCGGGCAGACCTGGGCCGAATCGGTGGCCGGACGCATGGAGCTGCACTATTCTCCCGGCCGCACCTGGGAAGCCACGGCGCATGCCCTGATCGGCTTGCTCAAACTGGGCGACGTGCTGGATGTCGCGTCCGGCGACGGCGTGCTGGCCGAACTGATCGCCGAGCGCGCGCGCTCGGTCACCTGCATGGACATCAGCGCCAAGGTGCTGGCCGCGGCGCGCAAGCGGCTCGGCACGGTGAGCAATGTCGGCTTCTGCCAAGGCGATATGCGCGCGCCGCCGTTCGCCGATCGCCGCTTCGACCAGGTGTTCCTGATGCACGCGCTGAGCTACGCGCAGGAGCCGAAGGCGGTGATCGCCAAGGCCGCCGCGCTGCTGCGGCCGGGTGGCAGCCTGATCATCGCCACCCTGGGCGCCCACAAGCACGAGGCGGCGATGCAGGCCTACGACCACGTCAACCTCGGCGTGACGCCGGAGGCGCTGGCGAAATGGCTGAAGGCTTGCGGGCTGGAAGTGGAGCTGTGCCGCGTCACTTCGCGCGAGCCGCGGCCGCCGTATTTCGAGGTGGTGACGGCGTTGGCGCGGGCGAGCGTTTAACTCGTAGGGTGGCCGGTGGCCGCCACTGCACTGAGTAATAACGCGAAAAGCCGGCGGCCACAGGCCGCCCTACGGCTTCGGCTTGAAGCCCCCACGATCAGGCCGGGGCGTCGTCCTTCCACAGCAGCTTGCCGCCGCTCTTCTTGTCGATACCGGCCAGGCGTTCGTGGTGCGCGGCCAGCTCATCGTCCTGCGCACGGATCACGCGCAGCGGCGCGGCGGCGGTTTCCAGCAGTTCACGCAGGCCTTCCAGGGCGGAACTGCCGGACTTGGTGCCGGCGGCTTCGCGATCCAGCACCAGGGCGCCCTGGCCACCGGTCATGGCGAGATAGACCTCGGCCAGCAGGCGCGCGTCGAGCAGCGCGCCGTGGAGATCGCGGTTGGAGTTGTCGATGCCGTAGCGCTTGCACAGGGCGTCGAGGCTGGCTTTCTGGCCGGGGTGCATGCGGCGCGCCATCGACACGGTATCGACGATGCCGCAGATCTGGCCCAGGCGTTCGGTGTAACCGGCCCGCTCCAGTTCCTTGTCGAGGAAGCCGACGTCGAAGGCGGCGTTATGGATCACCAGTTCGGCGCCGCGCAGGTATTCGAGCAGGCTCGGCGCGATGTCGGCGAAGCGCGCCTTGTCGGCGAGGAAGTCGTTGCTGATGCCGTGCACTTCCTGCGCGCCGGCGTCGATGGCGCGGTCCGGGTTGAGGTAGTGGTGGAAGTTATTCGCGGTGACGCGGCGGCTGAGCAGCTCGACGCAGCCGATTTCGATGACGCGATGGCCCTCGCCCACTTCCAGGCCGGTGGTTTCGGTATCGAGGATGATCTGGCGGACGGCGCTGCTCATGCCTGTGCCGCCGCTGAATTGCGGTGCTCTTCGAGCCCCTGGTTGGCGAGCTGGTCGGCCGCCTCGTTGCCGGGATCGCCGGCGTGGCCCTTGACCCAGCGCCAGTCGATGCGGTGCCGCGCCGCAGCCAGGTCCAGGCGCTGCCACAGGTCCTGGTTCTTCACCGGCTTCTTGTCGGCGGTGCGCCAGCCGCGGGCCTTCCAGTTCGGCAGCCACTCGTTGAGGCCCTGCTTGACGTAGTTGGAATCGGTGAAGAGCGTGGCCTCGCAGGGCTCGCGCAGCGATTCCAGCGCCATGATCGCGCCCATCAGCTCCATGCGGTTGTTGGTGGTCAGGGTTTCGCCGCCGCAGAGTTTCTTTTCATGCCCGTTCCAGCGCAGCAGCGCGCCCCAGCCGCCGGGGCCGGGGTTTCCTTTGCAGGCGCCGTCGGTGTAGATGATCACTGTTTTCAAAAAATCGGTTCCGTTTTGTTCAGGACTTATTCGTTGGTTTGCGGCAATTCGCGATGCGAGGGTGTGCCCGGCAGCTTCGACGCGGCGCCGCCGAGGGCGCCGCCGACCAGGGTGCGCACCTGGGCGCGCGGCAGGCGTCCTACCAGGGACATCGGGATGACGCGCTTCTTGGCCATGATCAGGTAGCCCTCCATGAAGGGGTTGAGCAGGCTGTGCAGGCCGGTCTGCTCGCCCAGGGTGCGCGGCGCACCCCAGGGAAAGCCGATGCCGAAGCGCCGCACCAGCACCACCTCGAAATCCAGCAGTTCCAGCCAGTCGCACAGGCGGCCCGGGTTGACGAAACGCGCCCCGGGCGGGAACGCCCGGTAGCGCAGGCCCAGGCGCTGGCGCAGGCCCCAGGCGCTCCAGGGGTTGAACCCCAGGATCAGCAGGCGGCCGCGGTCGGTGAGGATGCGGCTGGTTTCGCGCAGGACGTTGTGCGGCATCTGGGAGAATTCCAGAGTGTGCGGCAGCAGCACGGCGTCCACGCTCTGGTTCTGCACCGGCAGGCGCTCCGGTTCCACCAGGGAGTGCGCGTCGAGGTCACCCACGGTGCCCAGTACGGCGCGGTGCAGCATGTCGGCCGAGGCGAGCAGGCGCTGGCCGCGGCCCCAGCTGCCGACCTGGAGGATGTGCCGGCCGAACAGGTCCGGCAGCACCCGCCGCAGTTCGCGCTCTTCCAGCGCCAGCAGGCGGCGCCCACGCTGGCTGCGCAACCAGAGGGTCAGGGTGTAGCGGCTGAACGGTTGTCCGCCGCGGATGGCGAGCTGGTTGGGCATGTTGACGCCTCGCATCTGAAGCTACAGAGTCTCGCCATGATAACCGTCACGCCGCTCCCTGCGTTCAACGACAACTACCTGTGGCTATTACACGCCAATGGTCGCGCGGCCGTGGTCGATCCCGGCGACGGCGAGGTGGTGCTGAAAGCCTTGCACGAGCGGGGGCTGGAACTGGCGGCGATCCTGGTCACGCATCATCACCCGGACCATGTGGGCGGCCTGCCGGCCCTGCGCCGCGCCTGGGATGTGCCGGTGTACGGACCGCGCGCCGAGAGCGGCAAGATCCCCGGATTGACACATCTGCTCGACGACGGCGACCGGGTGGAGCTGCCTGAACTGCGCGTCAGCTTTGAAGTGCTGGCGGTGCCGGGGCATACCCTGGGCCATATCGCCTACCACGCCGCCGCCGATAAGTTGTTGTTTTGCGGCGATACGCTGTTCATCGGCGGCTGCGGCCGCCTGTTCGAGGGCACGCCGCGGCAGATGTACGCCTCTTTGCAGCGCCTGTCCGCCCTGCCCGATGACACGGCAGTGTATTGTGCTCACGAGTACACTTTGTCCAACCTGGATTTCGCGCACAGCGCGGAGCCGGATAACATGGAAGTGACTGGGGAGATCGAACGAGTGCGAAATTTGCGCGCCGAACAGCGGCCGAGCGTGCCGGGCAGTGTGGGCCGGGAGCGGGCTTTCAATCCTTTTTTGCGTTGCGGCGAGCCGGCGCTGTCGCAATCGGCCAGCAGCCATACGGGAAAACCAGTCCATGACCCGGTCGAGATTTTTGCCGCGTTGCGTAGCTGGAAAGATAACTACAAGAGTACCTTGCGTTGATTTTTTCGCCAGTTTTCGCAAGCCGCGAAGCATTTGTTAGACTCGTCCTATCGATGCGCCTGCATTCCCCCATGACCAAAAGAAAACCGCTTCGAGCCTGCGGCCTCCTTGCCGCGGCTTTACTGCCGATCGCAGCGCTGGCGGCCCCGCCACAGGCGGCCGACCCCGCGGCGCTGGCTGTCGACCAGAACATCCAGAAACTGAAGGAGCAATCGCTGGACGTGATCCAGCAGGCGCAGGCGGTGGAGCAGAATTTCCTCTATCCGGACTACAACCGGGTCTCGGTCTACGTCGGCGTCGCCATCGCCGGCATGTACATCAAGGACATCACGGTGACGGTCGACGGCGGCAACCCCGTCCACCACGAATACACCACCAGCGAATCCTATGCCCTGCAGGAACGCGGGCTGCACCTGGTCGAGCGGCTCAACGCGCCGGCCGGGCGGCACCACCTGCAGGCGCAGTTCACCGCGCAGTATTCCGATGCCCGGCCGAACGATCCGCCGTTCACCGGCAGCTATGACGGCTATTTCGACAAGACCCAGCAACCGGCCGAACTGGAACTGCAGTTGCGGCGTAGCGGGTACCTGACCCCGCCCGAACTGAAATTCCGCGACTGGAGGGCGGCACAATGAAGCACCTCGTCGTCTTCACGCTGGCTTTTGCCTGCGGCACCGCCGCCGCGGCCGATATCTATACCCCGGGCGGCGACAACGACCCGCGGGTGCGCAGCGCGCAGTTCCTCGCCGGCAACAGCCGCTACCTCAGCGCCGCGGCGCTGTTGGCGCAGGTGCAGGCGGAAGCGCCGCAGAAGCGCTTCGCCCCGCCCTATTACCGCGACCTGGCCGCGGACACGCTGTCCTTCGGCATGCCGCAGCGGGCCGAGGTGATCTACCGCGAGGAGATCGCCAACGCCAAGGACCCGATGAGCCTGGCGCGCGCGCGCCTGCGGCTGGCGGACTTCTTCTACCAGCGCAGTTATTACCAGCAGGCTTCGACCGAGCTGAGCGCGGTGCGGGCGCAGCTGCCGAAAGAATTGCTGATCGACTGGCAGGACCTGCAGTCGCGGGTGCTGCTCGGACAAGGCCGCTACGGCGAAGCCGCCGACATCCTGACCCAGGCCAGCAGCAGCGACATGACCAACATCATGCGCTACAACCTCGGCGTGGCGCTGGTCAACGACGGCCGCGTCGGCCAGGGCGTCAATATGCTGGACCGGGTGGGCCGGCTGAACCCCACCGATTCGGATTCGCTGGCGCTGCGCGACAAGGCCAACCTGACCCTGGGCTACCACTTCCTGCGCACCCAGCAGGGCGGCACCGCGGTGCCGATCTTCGGCCGCGTGCGCACCGTGGGGCCCTACTCCAACCGCGCCTTGCTCGGGCTCGGCTGGGCCTACCTGGCGCCGCGCGGCGCCAAGCAGAAAAAGGCCGAACTGGGTGACGAAGCGCCGCAGGACGGCACCGCCTTCACTTCCTTCGCCACCATCGGCGTGCTGCTGCGTCCCGGCTACATCGATTCGGACAGCATCTACAAGCGCGCCAAGCTGGCGCCGTTCCACCTCAGCGGCAGGTCCGCCGACGAGGAGGCGCAGCTGAAACAGGCGCTGGTGCCCTGGGTCGAACTGACCAGCCGCGATACGATCGATCCGGCGGTGCAGGAAGGCCTGCTGGCCATTCCCTATGTGCTCGACCGCCTCGGCGCGCATATCCAGGCGCAGCAGTATTACGAGCGCGCCATCGACGCGCTGGAAGAAACCCATACCCGTCTCGATGCGGCCGAACAGCATGTGCGCAGCGGCCGCATGGTGAAGACCATGATCGACCACGATCCTTCCGCCGAGTCGGGCTGGATGTGGAAGCTCAAATCGCTGCCGGACGCGCCGGAAACCTTCTACCTGCAAACCCTGCTGGCGGACAACCCGTTCCAGGAAGCGCTGAAGAATTTCCGCGATGCGCGGATGCTGCAGATGAACCTGCAGTTCTGGAAGACGCGCATGGCCGAGCTGCAGAGCAGCTACCAGACGCGCAGCGGGCAGAATCTGCCGGCGGCGCCCGGGCAGGCCGCCAGGGCCCCGGGGACCGGCTATTCGTCGGACCCATCCACCGCCGCGTCCGCGCCTCCGTTGCAACTGGCCAACCGCCTGTCGGCGTACAACGGCCAGAGCTCGCCGGATGTACCGGACGCCGAGGCGCCTGTGACCCTGCACCTGGCGCAGAACCCGGGTTCGGAAAAATTCTTCGGCCCGTTCGAACGCATGCAGGCTTTGCGCACGCGCATCGACGCGCTGATGCCGCAGCTGGAAGCAGCGGAGAATACGCAGGGCCAGCTGCTGCAGGACATCGCCCTCGGCGACCTGGAAAAGCAGAAGATCGTCAACCAGAAACTGTTGGCCGAGTCGCGTTTCGCGCTGGCCCGCATTTACGACAGCCAGCTCAAGGGTGATTCGAAATGAAGCGCGCAGCGCTCGCCGCGGCCTGCCTGACGCTGGCCGCCTGTCAATCCGATGCGGTCAAGCATGCGGCGCCGCCGATCAAGACGCTGGCCAGCCAGAAGCAGCCGGCGCAGGACAAGTTGCCGATCATCCAGTCCGAGCCGGTCGCCGCCGATCCGCAGAAGGCGCTGGAGAATTACCACAAGCTGCTCAAGCTCAACCCGGACCCCGATACCCGTGCGGAGGCGATGAAGCGCATCGCCGATCTGCAGGTGCAGGTGGCGGACAGCAACGGCAACGCCGGGCCGGCCGCGGGCGTGGCCCTGAAGGATTCGATCGGCATCTACCAGGAACTACTGGAAGATCCGCACGGCAAGGAAAACGATCGCGTGCTGTACCAGCTGGCGCGCGCCCAGCAGAACAGCGGCGACACCGACAAGGCGATCAACTCGCTGCAGAAGCTGGAACACGACTACCCGGCTTCGCCGCTGGTCGCCGATGCGCATTTCCGCGCCGGCGAGCTGCTGTACGGACGTGAACGCTACCCCGAGGCGGAGCAGGAATACCACTCGGTGATGGGCTTCGGCGACGGCACGCCGTTCTTCGTCTCGGCGCAGTACAAGTACGGCTGGTCGCTGTTCCAGCAGCAGAAATACGCCGAGGACATCGCGGTGTTCTTCACCATCCTCGACCGTGATCTGCCGCCGGGAGAGCTGGACGATCCGGAGGCCGCGCTGAAGGCGGTGCCGGTGACCCGCGTCGATCTGGCGCGCGACGGCCTGCGCGTGTCCAGCCTGTCCTTCACCGCGCTCGGCGGCGGCAAGGCGATCAACGATTATTTCGCCAAGAACGGCCAGCCGCGCTTCTACCCGCTGGTCTACAACGCCCTGGGCGAACTGATGCTGGACAAGCGCCGCTACACCGATGCGGCCAATGCCTACGCCGCCTTCGTCGACGGCCATCCGACGCATCCCAGCGCGCCGACCTTCCAGACCAAGGTGATTGCCGCCTATCAGGATGGCGGCTTCAGCGACCAGGTGGTGCGCGAGAAGGAACGCTACGCCAAGGCCTATGAGCCGGCGGCCCCTTATTGGGCCGGCAAGCAGCCGACGCCGGAGGTGATGGCCGAGCTGCGCAAGGACCTGGAAGACCTGGGCCGCCATTACCAGGCCAAGGCGCAGAAGGATCCGCCCGCGGACGCCGCCGCCAAGCGCGCCGACTTCGTCGCCGCCGCCGGCTGGTACAACAAGATCCTGACGATCTACCCGCAGGACCCCAAGCTGCCGGAAATCAACCTGCTCTACGCCGACGCGCTCTACGACGGCGGCCAGACCAAACAAGCGGCCGAGCAGTACGCCAGGACCGCCTACGGCTATCCCAACAATCCGAAGGCGCCGGAAGCGGCCTACGCCTCGATCCAGGCCTGGCAGCGCCTGGGCAAGGAAGTGCCGGCGGCGGATCGTCCGGGCGTGCTGCACCTGTCGGTGGATGCCAGCGTCAAGTACGCCGACACCTTCCCGGCCAGCAACCAGACGGCGCCGGTGCTGACCCGCGCCACCGAAGACCTGTACGAGATCAAGGATCTGGACCAGGCCATCGTGCTGGCCAACCGGGTGCTGGCGCTGAGCCCGCCGGCCGCGCCGGAACTGCGCAGCCAGACCCTGGGCGTGCTGGCCGACTCCAAGTTCGCGCAGGGCAAGTACGCCGAGTCCGAGGCCGCGTATACCCAGTTGCTGGCGCTGACGCCGGCCACCGACGCCAACCACAAGGTGGTGGTGGAACAGCTGGCGGCGTCGATCTACAAGCAGGGCGATGCCGCCCGGACCGCCGGCGACATGCGCACCGCCGCGCAGTTCTTCCAGCGCGTCGGCCAGGTGGTGCCGGACGCCAGTATCCGCCCCAACGCGGACTACGACGCGGCCGCGGCCTTCATCAGCCTGCAGGACTGGGGGGCCTCGGAGCAGTCGCTGGAGGGCTTCCGCAGCCGCTATCCGACCAATCCGCTGACCGCGGACGTGGACAAGAAGCTGGCCCTGGCCTACCAGAAGGACAACAAGCCGGCGCAGGCCGCCGCCGCCTACCAGCGCGTGGCGCAGCGGCCGACGGAAAACGTCGATACGCGGCGCGAGGCAGCCTGGCTGTCCGCCACGCTGTATGACCAGGCGCAGCAGACGCAGCCGGCGACTGCCGCCTACGAGTCCTACGTCAAGGCCTATCCGCAGCCCCTGGATCGCAGCACCGAGGCGCGGCAGCGTCTGGCCGCGATGACCGCCGGAGACAGCGTGAGACATGCCTACTGGCTGAACGAGATGGTCAGCGCCGACAGCATGGCCGGTGCCGGACGCACCGACAGCAGCAAGCTGGCGGCCGCCCAGGCCAGCCTGGAACTGGCCCGTGCCACGGCGGCGCAGGCGCGCGCGGTGTCGATCACCCTGCCCATCGCCAAGACCCTGCCGGTACGCAAGCAGGCGACCGAGGCGGCGGTGCAGGCGCTCAACCGCGCCGCCAGTTATGGTTTCGCCGACACCACCACGGCGGCGACCAACGAGATCGGCAACGTCTACCACGACTTCGCCCGCGCCCTGGTCAATTCGGAGCGTCCGGCCAAGCTGAAGGGCGACGAGCTGGAGCAATACAACCTACTGCTGGAGGAACAGGCCGAGCCGTTCGACGAACAGGCGATCAAGGCCCACGAGGCCAACCTGCAACGCGTCTCGCAGGGCTTGTGGAACCCGTCGATCCGCAAGAGCGTCGACGCCCTGGCCGAACTGTCTCCAGGGAAGTACGGCAAGCGCGAGCAGCGCGAGGATATTTATGAATCGCTGCATTAATTCCCGGGGCATGGTCTCCACGGTCCGGATCGGGACCTGGCTGCCGCTGGCGGCTGCGCTGCTGCTGGCCTCCTGCGCTTCGCAGGTGCAGAAGCAGGCGCCGGCCGCTCCCACCGCCCCCGCCACCAACACGCCCGCGGCGCAGGTGCCGGACAAGGGCGATCCAGAGCAGCGCTTCCAGGCCGCGGTGCAGCTGATGAAGGACAAGAAGCCGCAGGATGCCAAGGACGCCTTCGCCAAGCTGGCGCAGGATTTCCCCCAATACAGCGGCCCGCTCAACGATCTGGGCGCACTGCAGGCGCAAGGCAAGCAGCGCGACCAGGCCATCGGCAGCTTTACCCGCGCCACGGCGATCAGTCCGAAGGACGATTTCGCCTGGGGCTGGCTCGGCATCCTGTATCGCGAAGGCGGCGATTACGGCCGCGCCGAACAGGCTTATCTGAAGGCGGTCGAACTCAAGCCTGATAATCCGGTCACACGCTTGAACCTCGGTATCCTTTACGATGCGTATCTGAAGCGCCCGCAGGATGCGTTGGCGCAATATCACGAATACCAGAGAATCGCAGGCAAGGACAGCAAGCCGGTGGTCACCGCATGGATCAACGAACTTCAGGATGGGCTGCCGCAGGCGGCCGGCACGGCCAGCGGCCCCGCCGCTGGTCAGGCCAAGCCTGCCGCAAGCCCCCCTGCCCCAGTGGAGCACAAGCCATGAGATCGCTATCATTGACCCTGATGGGTCTGACGGGGGCGCTGCTGCTGGCTCCGGCCGCGCTGGCCCAGTCCGCAGCTTCATCCGATTCGAAGAAAGCCGATGCCGTTGCGCCGGCGGTTTCGACGAGCCCGGACGAGGGCGGCGTCGGCACCACCATCATCGGCGATCACGAGTCTCCGATCGGCCTGTACCTGACGCCCTGGAAGAACGAATATGCCCAGCGCGGCATGGACCGGCCGGCCCAGATCGTGCAGGAGCAGATGGCACCGATGGACCCGGGCGTGTTCCGGCGCCAGAATTCGTATTACGACACGATTACCAGTTATCGCCAGGCTGAGCTTGGCGCCAAGAAGTAAGCGGATAAAACAACAGCAGCCTTACCCTACACCGTTGCCCAACACAGTCATCTAGCTCAAAGAGGAATTACCATGGATTTGTTCGCCACCGTCACCCGTTTCTTCCAAAACGGCGGCGTGTTCATGTACCCCATCCTGGCAGTGCTGGTCCTCGGCCTGGCCATTACCATCGAGCGCTTCATCTACCTGCGGCGCGCCTACAGCGAAAACCGCACCCTGTGGTCGAAGCTGTTGCCGATGGTCAATTCCGGACGGTACGAAGACGCCGAAAAGCTTGCCTCCACCTCCACCACCGCCATCGGCCGCGTGCTCGGCTATGGCATCGCCCGCTCGCGCGGCCAGGTGACGCGTGAGGACGTCGAACGCGCCATGGAAGAAAGCCTGATGGAAGTGACGCCGCAGCTGGAGCGTCGCACCCACTACCTGGCCACCTTCGCCAATGTCGCCACCCTGCTCGGCCTGCTCGGCACCATCATCGGCCTGATCCACGGCTTCTCCTCGCTGTCCGGCGTCAACCCGGCGGAAAAGCAGGACCAGCTGTCCGAGGCCGTGTCGATCGCGATGAACTGCACCGCCTTCGGCCTGATGACCGCTGTGCCCTTCATGCTGATCCACGCCTGGCTGACGTCGATGACCGACGAACTGGTGGATAACCTGGAAATGGCCGCGGTCAAGTTCCTCAATAGCCTGGGCCTGAAGAACTAAGGACCGGTCATCGCTCCACACAGGATGATCTGCCCATGATGCAAGGTCTGTCGCGCAATATGCGTCGCGCCACGCGACGCGCCCGGCGCAAGCGCGCCACCGAGTTGAACATCGTGTCGATGATCGACATCCTCACGGTGCTGGTGTTCTTCCTGCTGGTCAATGCGCTCGGCGTGTCGATCCTGGGCGTCAACCTGCCCTCTTCGGACACCAGCCCGCCGCAGCAGCAGCCCAAGGATCTGAAGGTGATCGTGCGCCAGGATGGCTTGACCGTGGCCGATTCCAGCGGCGCGGTGAAGCAGTTCCCGAACACGGACAACGTCTATGACCTGAAAGGTCTCGGTGAGCTGCTGAGCCAGATCAAGGACCGCGAGCCCAGCGAGGACAAGATCACGCTGCTGCTCGATCCCGCCGTCACCTACGACGCGCTGGTGCAGGTGATGGATACGGTGCGCGTGCAAGCCGGCACTCCCGGACACCCGCAGCGCGATCTGTTTCCGCAGATCGGCATGGGTGACGCGCCCAAGTTGAACGGCGCCGCCCCCGCAGGAGCCAAGCCATGAGAATGCGCTCGAATTTCATGCGCAACCGCATGTTGCGCAAGGCCACCAAGCGCGACACGGTGCCGCTCAACCTGGTGTCGATGATCGATATCTTCACCTGCCTGGTGTTCTTCCTGCTGCTCACCTCGACCAGCGTGCAGACCATCCGCAGCCCGCGCTCGCTGGAACTGCCGTCCTCGGTCACCATGCAGCAGCCGAACGACACTCCGGTGCTGATGGTGACGGGCCAGGACATCACCCTGCAGGGCAAGGCGGTGATGACCGTCGCCGAAGCGGAAGCTTCCTCGGGTGATGTGCTGCCCGCGCTGAAGTCGCAGCTGCTGCTGGTGCCGCTGGCGCAGATCCAGGGTGCGGCCGCCAGTGCGCTGACCCGCGGCGAGATCAACATCATGGCGGACAAGGACATCCCCTATTCCCTGTTGAAGAAGGTGATGATCACTGCCGGGCAGGCGCAGTTCGCCAGGATTTCACTGTCGGTGAATCACCGCAGCACCCGTGAGGTGGCGCGATGAGCACGCAAGCTACCGCCATCCGCTGGGAAAGCTGGGCGCTATCGGAAGAAGCCGATCGCCGTTTCCGCCGCATCGTCCTGATCGTCGCCGTCCCGGCGTTGATCCTGGCCATCCTGCTGTCCATTTTCCAGATGGAGGTCAAGAAGGCCGAGAGCAGTTCCTTCAACGGCGCGCGTTACGCCGAGCTGGTGGCGGAGCAGCCGGGCGAAGTGGCGCCGCCGGAGCAGCCGAAGCCGGCCGCGAAGGACAGCCCGCAACCGCCCAAGGAAGCCGCGCCGCCCAAGCCGGTGCAGAAGCCCACGCCGCAGCCGGTGCCGCAACCCTCGGCGCGCGAGCAGGCGCAGAAGACCCAGGAGATGAAGGTCATCCAGGATCAGCTGAAGGACCTGCGCGACCAGAACCTGAATACGCTCAGCGACCAGCCGCTGGTTTCGAACACCATCACCTCGAAGGGTGGCATCGGCGGTTCGGCGTCGGGCGAAGCCATTGCCCAGTCCGCCGCCGCCAACAGCGGCAACGGCATCGGCGGCGCCGGAGCGGTCACCAGTTCGCAAAGCGGTACCGGTCTGGGCAGCCGCCGTACCGGCTCGGTACAGAGCCCGGTGGGATTCGGACGCAGCGCCAACCAGGTCGGCGCCAACGGCCAGATCAACAACGCGCGCTCGCTCACCGAGATCCAGGAAGTCTTCGACCGCAACAAGGGTTCGCTGACTTCGATCTACAACCGGCAGGCGCGTGAAAACCCCAATATGGGTGACGGCAAGCTGGTACTGAAGCTGACCATCGCGCCGGACGGCACGGTGACGCAGTGCACGGTGGTGTCCAGTTCGTTCAACGATCCGGACTTCGAGCACAAGATCGTGCAGCGCATCCTGCTGTTCAAATTCGCGGCCAAGAACGTTCCGCCTTTCACCTACAACAGCTATCCGATCGAATTCCACCCGATGTAATCATCGGGACGGGTATCGGTGCTGGCCGGGGCTGCTCCCGCATGCGATGGCTTCCGTCGTCGCACGCGGGATATCCATGCATTGCGAGGCTCATCTTCCCCACCCCGGAGAAAGCCTGTAACGGGACCTCGCGCGAATCAGAACTTTGAGAGGCTGGTATGGGTTTCCTGAACGGCAAGAAAGTATTGATCACCGGCATCGCCAGCGAGCGCTCCATCGCCACCGGCATCACCGAGGCCATGCATCGCGAAGGCGCCGAGCTGGCGTTCACCTACCAGGGCGAGAAGCTCAAGCCGCGCGTCGAAGCCGCCGCGCACGAGCATGGTTCGGACATTGTGATGCCGCTGGACGTGACGCGCGACGAGGACATCGCCGCGGTATTCGATACCCTCAAGCAGAAATGGGCCGGCATCGACATCGTGGTGCATTCGATCGGCTTCGCCCCGCGCGAGCTGCTGGCCGGCGGCTACCTGGAAACGGTGACGCGCGAAGGCTACGCCATGGCGCACGACATCTCCGCCTACAGCTTCGCCGCGCTGGGCAAGGCGGCGCGTCCGCTGATGCAGGGGCGCAACGCTGCCCTGCTGACCCTGACCTACCTGGGCAGCGAGCGCTTCATCCCGATGTACAACGTCATGGGCGCCGCCAAGGCCAGCCTCGAGGCCAATGTGCGCTACATGGCGGGCGAGCTGGGACCGGAAGGCATCCGCGTCAACGGCATTTCGGCGGGCCCGATCAAGACGCTGGCCGGCGCCGGCATCAAGGGCTTCCGCAGCATGCTGTCGCACGCCGAGAAAGGCTCGGCCCTGCGCCGCAACGTTACCATCGAGGAAGTGGGCAATACCGCCGCCTTCCTCTGCTCGGACCTGGCTTCCGGCATCACCGGCGAGATCATCTACGTCGACGCCGGCTTCCGCTTCATGGGTTTCACGCTGGAAAGCATGAGCGAGAAGTAGCGGACAGGCTGGTTCCAGCCTGTCCCAGAAGGCCCGGTATATCCGGGCCTTTTTTATTTGCGAGCGATGTCGGCTCCGCTTCGCTTGAGCCGACACCGTTCACCCAACTTGGTCAGCGATCGGATCAGGCTGCGCCAACAAAAAAGCCCGATGCATTCGCACCGGGCTTTTTTAATACCGTTAGCGCCAGGGCGCCGGCGTGACCTGCCTCTTAGCCGCCAGCGTCGGCGTCGCTGGTGAGCGGCGTTGCCTTGATCTTGACCTTGACCTCTTTCTCGACTGCATCCCGGTAGGCGGAGAATTCGGAACCGGCGCGGGCATTGCGCAGCTGCAGGCCGGCGCTCTGCATGTCTTTGACGTCGGTGGACTGCGATGCCGGATCGTTGACCGCCGACAGGGCAATCACGGCGATGTCGCCGTTATCAAGCGGAGTCTGGCTGTATCCCAGCTTGCCGCTGGCCGGATGTGGCATCTTGAACAAGGCTTCGACCAAGGCCGGCGGCAGGTCCTTGTTGTCACGCTGCACGGCACCGGGGCTCACCGAAGCGACACCGGCGGCCTTGGTGGCAACATCGAAGGTCTGGCCATCGGCGAGACTCTTCAACAGGGCGTCGGCGCTGGCCTTGGCCTTGGCCTTGGCGGCCTCGTCCTTCAGCTCACCACGGATCTGCTCGGTGACGTCGGCCTGCTGCAACTGGCGCGGCGCTTCGTATTCGGCCTTGCGCACCACCACCAGGT
>JAQGNS010000134.1 GCA_028291705.1 Nevskia sp. | reverse complement strand
GGCGCCGCCACCGCCGCCGCGCTGCGCGAGGCCGGGCATGCCGGGGCGCTGGTGCCGTCCGGGCTGGACGGCGCCGCCGGCCTGCTGGCCGATCCACGCTTCGCCGCGCCGGCCACAAGCCGCATCCTCATCGTCACCGGCGACAACACCCTGCCGGAACTGGCCGAGGGCCTGCGCGCGCGTGGGGCCGAGGTCGAGGTGCTGGCGGTATACCGCCGCGTACCGGTCACGCATGCGCCGCAGGTGGTGGCGCAGGCCGTCATGGCGAGCCGGGCGGCGATCGTTTCCAGCGGCGAGGCGCTGGCGCATCTGCTGGCGATCACACCCACCGCGGCGCGGGATCAACTGCTGTCGCTGCAACTGGCCCTGCCCTCGCCGCGTATGATAGAAAAAGCGCGCGCCGCGGGATTCACCCAGACACCCCTGCTGCCGGCGCGGGTCTCCGACGCGGCATACGTGGAACTACTGGAACGCTGGCACCGGTAATGATGGTTAACAGGCCCCAATGACGGATAACGAAGTGCTGGTCCCGCCTCCGCGGCGCTCCTACTGGGGCGTGGTGTTCCTTCTGCTGCTGGTGCTGCTGGCCCTGGCCGCCGCCGGGTATGGCGGCTGGCGCGTGTGGCATGCCAACCACGAGACCGAGGACACCGTCGCGGCGCAGGAAGCCCTGCTGATCCGCATGAGCCACCAGCTGAGCGATGCGCAGAGCAGCATCGAGCAGCTGCGTGAACGCCAGTCCGACCTCACCGACGCCCTGCACCAGAACACCGACGACGTGGCCAAGCTGCAGAGTCACAACGAGGACGTGGAGCAGACCCTGGCGCACCTGTCGGCCGACATCAAGGGCGGCCGCACCCGCGCCCAGCTGATCGCGGTGGAGCAGTTGCTGCTGCTGGCCAACGACCGCGCCCAGCTGGCGCACGATGCCCGCGGCGCCATCGGCGCCCTGCAGCAGGCCGAGGAGCGCCTCTCCGCCCTGGCCGAACCACGGCTGTTCGAGGTGCGCAAGGCGGTGGCCGACGAGCGCGCCGCACTGCTGGCGGTGCCGCTGGCCGACCGCGGCGCCGCCGCGCTGAACCTGTCCGGCCTGATCACCCGCGCTGATGCCCTGCCGCTGCGCGAGCACCCGGCGGCGGCCAAGGCGGCGACGACGCTGCCGGAATCGCCGCGCAGCTTCAGCCCGGGCTGGAGCGGCGGCTTCTGGGCCTCGTTGCACGAAGTGTTCAGCCAGATCTTCATCGTGCACCGCACCGACAAGCCGGTGGACCGGCTGTTGCCGCCGGAGCAGGAAGCGCTGGTCAAGCAGCTGCTGGCGCTGAAGCTGGAATCGGCGCGCGCCGCACTGCTGCTGGGCGACACCGCCAGCTTCCGCAGTGCCCTGGATTCGGCGGTGCAGTGGCTGGGTGACTACTATCGCGCGGAAGACCCCATGGTCAGCGCCGCCCGCGCCGAGCTGGAACGTCTGCGCGGGCTCGAACTGGATCCGCCGCTGCCGGACCTGAGCCGCAGCGTCGGCCTGCTGCGCGCCTATCTCGACGCCATGCCACGCTGACATGATCCTCGTCCTGTTGATCCTGCTGGCCCTGATCGCCGGCGTCGTCGGCATCCTGCTGCTGCATCCCGATGCCGGCTACGTGCTGATCAACTACAGCCCCTGGGTGGTGGAAACCTCGCTGGCGGTGCTGGTGCTGGGCGTGGCCATCTGGTTCCTGGTGGTCTACCTGGTGCTGAAGCTGTTCGGCCTGGCCATCCGCCTGCCGGGCAATGTGCGCGAGGCCATCGACCGGCGCCGCCAGGATCGCGCCCGCGAATCGTTCGAGGCCGGCCTGCTCAACCTGTTCGAGGGCAACTGGCAGCGCGCCGAGGCGGAGCTGGTGCGGCGCGCCAGCGATCACCACGCCACCCATCTCAACTACCTCGCGGCCGCGCGCGCGGCGCAGCGCCAGGGCGCCATCGACCGCCGCGACCAATACCTGCGGCTGGCGGCGCTGAACAAGCCCGAGCACGAGTTCGCTACCCTGCTGTCCGGCGGCGACCTGCAGCGCAAGCGCGGCGAGTACGCTTCCACCCGCACCACGGCGCTGCGCCTGCGCGAACGCGACCCCAATCACCCCTTCGCCATCGAGCTGCTGGCCGACAGCTACGACGCCCTGGGCGAATGGGAGCCGCTGCGCCAGCTGCTGGCCGAGCCGGCCGCGCGCAGCGCACTCGATCCGCCGCGCTACGACACGCTGTCGGTGCGCAGCCTGAGCGAGCTGATGCAGGCCGCGGTGACCGGGGCGCACCTGGACCAGCTGAAGGCGCTGTGGGACGGCGCGCCCGCCTACCAGGATCATCCCGAGTTGCGCCGCGTTTACCTGCACAGCCTGGCGCGGCTCAACGCCGACGCCGAAGCGCTGGCCCTGATCGGGCAGATCCTCGGGCGCGAGTGGGATGCCGACCTGGCCCTGCTCTACGGCAAGCTGCACGCCAACGACCCCATCGCCCAACTCGCCACCGTCGAGCAGTGGCTGGTGCAGCACGGCGACCGGCCGGAGCTGCTGCTGCTGGCCGGGCGTGTCTGCCTCGCCAACAAGCTGTGGGGCAAGGCTCGCAGTTACCTCGAGGCGGGGGTGCAGGCGGCGCCGACGCCGCAGGGTTATCTCGACCTGGCACGCCTGTGCCAGGAGACGCAGCAACCGGAGGAAGCCCTGCGCTTCTACCGGCAGGGGCTGGAGCTGGCCGCCGGCGCTCGTTGACATCGGCAACTGACGTGATGCCGGCGCTGAGGCTACAATCGCCCGTCACCCATGAACGGAGGTCAGGGCAATGAGCATCATGAAGGAATTCAGGGAATTCGCCATGAAGGGCAACGTCGTCGATCTCGCCGTAGGCGTGATCATCGGCGGGGCTTTCGGCAAGATCGTGTCTTCGCTGGTCGGCGACATCTTCATGCCCCTGCTGGGCCTGATCACCGGCGGCGTCAACTTCTCCGACATGGCGGTGACGCTGCGCGCCGCTTCGGCCGACGGCAAGACGCCGGCGGTACTGCTGGCCTACGGCAAGTT
This sequence comes from Nevskia sp., assembly GCA_028291705.1. GTDB lineage: Bacteria > Pseudomonadota > Gammaproteobacteria > Nevskiales > Nevskiaceae > Nevskia. The sequence goes on along the minus strand of JAQGNS010000134.1, from coordinate 3,836 downwards.
CATCCAGAACACCTTCGATTTCGTCATCCTCGCCTTCGTCATCTTCCTCTTCATCAAGGCGATCAACCGCTTCAAGTCCAGGCTCGATGCCGCGCCTGCGGCCACGCCCGCACAGGAAGTGCTGCTGACCGAAATCCGCGACCTGCTGAAGCAGAAGTAGGCGTGAAGGCGGGAATCGGGATTGGAGAATGGGGAATCGTAGAAGCTCACAAGTGGCTGTCGCCGATTTCCCATTCCCCATTTCCGATTCCCCGCGTCTCACCATGAGCCAGATCGAAACGCTGGATCTCGCGGACTGGGCCCCGCAGCCCGGCGATGCCGAATCGCGCCGGCTGGCGGCGGCCCTGGAGGCGGGCAAGGTGCTGTTCCTGCCGCGCCTGCGCTTCGAGTTGCAGCAGCGGGAAAAGCGCTTTCTCGATCCGCGCTGGTCGGACCGCAAGGCCAAGAACATCAGCTACGACCCGATCAGCACGGCGATCAAGGGCGCGCAGGGCAATGCTTCCGACCTGGAAGACCTGCGCCACCTGGTCGAGCGTTTCCACCAGCGCGCCGTCGGCCTGATCCGGCACCTGCTGCCGCACTACACGGCGCAGCTGCGCCTGGCCCGCGCCAGCTTCCGGCCAATGCCGGTGGCCGGCCGCGCCAGTTCCTGGCGCAAGGACGACAGCCGCCTGCACGTCGACGCGTTTCCCTCGCGACCGAATCGCGGCGAACGCATCCTGCGCGTCTTCGCCAACGTCAACCCGCGCGGCGAGCCGCGAGTGTGGCGGGTGGGCGAGCCCTTCGCCGACATGGCGCAGCGCTTCCTGCCGAAGATTCCGCGCCAGCTTCCCGGTGCGGCCGCGGTGCTCAATACCCTGCAGATCACCAAGTCGCGGCGCAGCGAATACGACCACACCATGCTGCAACTGCACGACCGCATGAAGGCCGACGCCGACTATCAGCAGAACGCGCCGCAGCAGACCATGCCGTTCCCGCCGGACTGCGTCTGGATCTGTTTCTCCGACCAGACCTCACACGCCGCCATGGGCGGGCAGTACCTGTTCGAGCAAACCCTGCATCTGCCGGTGGCGGGGCTGTACGATCCGCAGAGCGCGCCGTTGCGCGTGCTGGAAAAACTGATGGGACGCGCACTGGCCTGAATCGCCCAGGCCCGTCGCGCCACCGAGGAGCCGCCGATGCGCCTGCTGACCGGGATCACTTTTGCAGCGTTGCTGCTGGCATCTCCGCTGCTTGGGGCCTGCTCTGGTTCCACTTCGACGCAGGCGGCGGAAACCCAGCGCCTGCTGCAGACCGACCGCAGCTTCGCCGCCGCTTCGCTGGAACAGGGCACCGCAGCCGCATTCTTCGCCAACATGACGGAAGACGCCTTGCAGCTGCCGGCCAACGCCGCTCCGGTACAGGGACGCAAGCGCATCCGCGACCGTCTCGACAGCCTCGGTGCGCAGGTGCTGGACTGGACCCCGCAGCAGGCCGAAGTGTCCCGTGCGCTGGACCTCGGCTGGACCTGGGGCGAATGGCGGCTGTACCGCTCCGCCGCCTCGAAAGAAGTGATCGCCCGCGGCAAATATCTGAATGTGTGGAAGCGCGGCGCAGACGGCGCCTGGAAGCTCGCGGCGGACATCGGCAACCAGGCCGGCGACGCCACATTACAGAGTGCGCCTTCACCTTGAAGCGGCTGTAATCAAAAGATTTTTCCGAGGGCTTTATCCCTAGTGGATTTTACCCACTGCCGAGGGCTGCCTGCGGCAACTACCGTACTCATCGCCCAAGGCAATGCGACGCCAGGTGGATGCCCCGCCTGCGCCGGATTGAATACGATGACTACCATCACACCCGAACATACTGACGCCATGTACCGGTTGGCGCTCAAGGTCCGCTCCAAGCGCGATCTCGAGCGTTTCCTCGACAAGCTGGCCGAGGACTACGAAATCAACCGCGAAGTATGGGAAAACCGCTCCGTGCCGGATTTCCTGCTCGCGCTTGCCGACTGCTCGCGCCGCTCCGAAGAAACCGCCAAGGCCGCCGCCGCGCCGCAATCGGGGCCGGAGTTGTGGCAGTACATCGCGCGGTTGTTGCTGGGGGCTAGTGTGGTGCGCTGAGGGCGTTCAAAAAGGGCCTCCAAGCGGCTTCTTGATTCGGAAGTTTCCCTGCCGTCCCTGGCGCGGCTTGGGCAACTCTTCCAACCCCCGGCCCGGCCATCCCTGGCCGGGCGTTCGGACCCACCGGAGTGACATTGAGTCACTCCGGTGGGTCCTCACCCATGGCTCTGCCCGCCTGGGAAGACCATGCAGGTGGTGGTGCCATGCGCATACAGCCGTCCCTGCGCATCGATGATCCGACCTTCCGCCGTCGCCATGCGCGCGCCCAGGTGCACTACCTTGCCTTCCGCCCGCACCGGCCCGGTTTCCAGGGTGATGGCGCGCACGTAGTGGGTGTTCAGGTCCAGCGTGGTGTAGGCCTGGCCCTGCGGCAGGCGGCTGTGGATGGCGCAGGCCATCACCGAGTCGAGCAGGGTAGCGGCGAAGCCGCCATGCACCAGGCCGATCGGGTTGTAGTGGCATTCCAGCGGCTGCGCGGTGAATACGACATGGCCTTCCTCGACCTCGGCCGCGGTTACGTTCATCAGCACCGAGATCGGCGGCATCGGCAAGTCGCCTTTGGCCATCTTGCGCAGGTACTCGAGCCCGCTCAGGCCCAGTCCCGCGGCGGCGGCGGTGAGCGGATCCTGCCAGGTGAATGTGTGGCTACGGGTGGCGGCTTTGTTCATGTCTCCCTCCTCCAGCGTCTTTATAGTATTGGCAACGATTCAGCCCGGCGTCTCAGTCCGGCATCCCTGGCGCGGTGCAGGGCATGGCGACGAAGCCCGGCAATGCAGCGAAGCGGGCCAGCCAGCCGCGCAGCGCCGGATAGCCTTCCAGATCGTAACCGCCTTCGTGCGCTACATGGGTATAGGCATATAGCGCGATGTCGGCCAGCGTCGGCGTCTGCCCGACGAGAAAAGCACTTTGCGCCAGTTGCCGCTCCATCACGCCCAGCGCCGCATGGCCCTTGACCATGGTCGCCGCGATCTTCTCCCGCCACGCCTCGCCCTGGTTCAGGTAGGCGACCCAGAAGCGCACGGTGGCGATGGACGGCTCATGCGTGTACTGCTCGAAGAACAGCCATTCGTAGACCTTGGCGCGGTCGTAGGCATCGCGCGGCAGCCAGGCGGTGTTTTCGCCCAGATGCAGCAGCATGGCATTGGACTCGGCCAGTTGGCGGCCGTCGGGCAATTGCAGCAGCGGCACGCGGCCGTTCGGATTCATCGCCAGGAACCCGGGGGTGCGGCTGGCGCCGCTGAGGATATCGACCTCGACCCAGCGGAACGGCAGACCGCGCTGGCGCAGCATGAACGCCGGCTTCCAGCAGTTCCCGGAGATCGCGCTGCCGTAAAGGATATGCATGCGCCGTCCTTGCGGGTTGGGGGCGGATTGATTGGGGGAGTATGACGCAGCGGCCGGCGCAAAAATACCGACCTGAGGGATTCGTCAGCATGGAAAAACAGCGCCGGATCGCGGTCATCGAACCGCTTGGCGTATCTGACAAGCCGTTCATCTGACGCCCGGTCAAGTTTGGCTTTCCCTGCTGTTGGATAAGCCTTAACCTGAATGCCTGCCAGACGGTTTTCGCATTCGGGGAGTTGTGTTCGGCAAGCCTGGCAGGAAATTTTGAGAGCGGCCCCGCCGGGGCCGTTCAGGCGGCACGGCGTCACAGGATTGGAAGGGAGCTCGGGAAATGAAGAACAAACCATCTCGTCAGGTCCTGCGGGCGCGCAGCCGGGCGGGTCTGTCCAC
>JAQGNS010000097.1 GCA_028291705.1 Nevskia sp. | reverse complement strand
CCCCGGAGTCTGCGCCCATCAATCACCTTTGGTGATTGATGGGTCCCCTGCGCTTCTCGCCCGCGGCGGGGTTTTCAGACAGGCCATCCCTGGCCTGTCTGAAAACGCTTCGGCATCCTGCCTCGCCCGCGTCTGCGCGCGGCTGTTCCACCTTGGCCTGCGATGCTCGGCGCAGCCAGACGGGGAGGTACGTCAAAAGCCAAATCAAAAACAGCGTCAAAAGCGCAAAACAACATCAAAAGCCGAAGTGTCGTTCTTGAGCGTTCCTCAGCCTTCTTCGTCATCCCCGCGCAGGCGGGGATCCAGTTCTGCTGAGCTCGATGCACGAATGCGGGCAGTCAAATCAGAAAACCCGACCGTAAAAACCTTCTTCGGACGTCCTCGTACTTCCTGGACACCTGAAAAATGCCGTGCCCGCTATTCGCTCACCGCATGCGTGCCAACAACAAACCTTGGCACGCATGGCACGCATGGTGTGCCGAAAAATCTCAAGGTGGAAGGTTTAAGCAGGAGTTCTAAGCCGCGTACCGTGCCAACTCCACCGGATCATGCGCACAGATCAACTCCACCTCGTCGCCTTTGCTGCGCGCCAACTCCAGCAACCGCGCCTGATTGGCCTTGCGCTGCTTGCCATCCACCTGCATCAGGTTCTGGAACAAGCTCAGCCCCGGCGTGCAGTACGGATGCGCCGGATTGACCTCGTCGCGATAGAAGTAGGCATCCCCGCAATGCAGCAGCCAGCCGGCGCCATTCTTGCCGCCGCCGTTGATCGCCACGCCGCAATGCCCCCGCGTATGCCCGATCAGCGGCACCAGCAGGATTTCGTCGCGGCTGCCGGGCAGGGTGCTGATGCTGTCGAAGCCGTTCCAGCGCTCGCCCTGGATTTCGTGCATGACCCACTTCGGCCGATGGGCGAAGTGCGCGGGCCGGTAGCGGCCTTTCTCGCCCAGGCTGGGGCGTTCCATCGCGGCGTGATGCTCGGGCTTGAAGATGTGGACCTGCGCTTCGGGGAAGTCGGACAGGCCGCCGGCATGGTCGAGATCGAGGTGGGTGACGACGATGTGGCGCACGTCGGCGGCCTTGAAGCCCAGCGCCTGCACCTGATGCAGGGCGGTCTCCTCCAACAGCAGTTTCGGCCGCACCACGAGATTGAAGGCGGCGCCGAGCTGGCCGGGATTGCGCACGTCGCCGGTACCGAGGCCGGTCTCCACCAGCACCAGTCCGTCGGCGCCCTCGATCAGCAGGCAATGACAGCACATGTCCGCGGCTTCGAGCAGACCGCCGTGGCCGTTGATCAGGCGCTTGCCGAGCGGGCACATGCTGCCGCAGTTGAGATGATGGATCTTCAATGACATGCGGGCTCCTCCCGGATCGTTGTTTGAACGGTCAGCGCGGCTGCGGCCGGGGCGCCGCCGGCGTGCGCTGGCGCAGCCAGGCGATGAACAGCAACATCGCCAGGGACGAGGCCAGCAGCACCAGGGCGTAAGTATGCGCCACGCTGTAGTTGAGTTTCTGCGTTTCGTCGTACAGCGCGATGGAGGCAACCCGCGTCACGCCGGGAATATTGCCGCCGAGCATCAGCACCACGCCGAACTCGCCCATGGTGTGGGCGAAGGACAGGGCGGCGCCGGTGATGATGCCGTTGCGCGCCACCGGTACCATCACTTTCCAGAATACCTGCCGTGCCCGTGCGCCGAGGGACACGGCGGCTTCGATCAGGCCGGCGTCGACATCGCGCAGCGACGACTGCATCGGCTGTACCGCGTAAGGCAGGCTGTACAGCACCGAGCCGACCACCAGGCCGGGAAAGCTGAAGGCCAGCGTGCTGCCGAACAGCGCCTGCCAGGCTTGCCCGATGGGGCTGCGGTTGCCCAGCGCCAGCAGCACGTAAAAACCAATTACGGTCGGCGGCAGCACGATCGGCAGCGTTACCAGGGCTTCCACCAGCGGCGCGGCATGCGAGCGCGAGCGGTTGAGCCACCCCGCCAGCGGCAGTCCCAGCGCCAGCAGGATCACGGTCGAAGTGGCCGCCAGGCGCACCGTCAGCCACAGCGAGGCCCACAGCTCGGGGCTGAGTGCGGCGAAGTTCAAGTGACCGGTACTCCCGGCATGGCGGCGCTATTCCTGTGATCCGGGGCGCAGTGTGCCAGCAGGCTGCCGCCCGGTGCCAGACCGCGGTGCTAGACTCGATTCATGCTCGGGCTCTTCCGACCGGCCGCACCGCCCGCCGCCTGCGAATACGGACTGGCGGATGGCAGCCGTGCGCTCCTGCGCCGCCTGCGCGCGGACGATGCCGAACGCTTGCGCACCGGCTACATCCTCCTCTCCGAGGAATCGCGGCGGCTGCGCTTCTTCGACCAGGCCAGCGAGCCGCAACTGGGCTTCCTCGATCAACTGGATGGGAAGGACCATGTCGGGTGGGGCGCGCTCGACGCCAAGGCGCCGGACGGTGTGTTCATGGGCATCGCCCGCTACGTGCGTACCGCGCCGGGGCTGGATTGCGCCGAGGTGGCGCTGACCGTGCTGGATCCCTACCAGAGCCGCGGCGTCGGCATCCTGCTGCATGCCTGTCTGCACCGCTGCGCCGCCAGCAACCGGGTGCGCCGCTTCTTCTACGACGTGAGCGAGGACAACCCGCGCTTCCTGCACCATCTGCGCGACCTCGGCGCCAAGCGCGGCCCCACCGAGCGTCACGTGGTGCGGCTGGAACTGCCGGTGTATGGGAAATCTTCGCGGGTGCCGCGCGACACGCCGGCCGGCCGGCGCTTCCATGCCGTCATGTGCGGGCTGGAGCGGGCGCGGGCGGTTGCCGCATGAGCCAGACGATCAGCAGCAGCGAGGGCAGTCCGATCAGCGCGGTATAGACGAAGAACGGCGGATAGCCGAAGGCATCGACGATGCGCCCCCACTGGCTGGCGATGCTCTTCGCCGGCAGGCTCCACAGGGTGCCGAACAGCGCGTACTGCGTGGCGGTGTAGGCGGTGTTGGTCAGCGAGGACATGTAGGCGATGAAGGCGGTGCCGGCGATGCCGTTGCCGAGGTTGTCGAAACTCACCGCGGTGGCGAGCAGGTTCAGCCCCGGCTTGTTCAGGGTGGCGACGTAGGCATAGAACAGGTTGGCGACGGTCAGCAGCACCCAGCCGATCAGCAGCGTGCGCGGGATGCCGTAGCGCTTCACCAGCAGGCCGGCGATGAGCGCGCCCGCGAGGGTCATGATCACGCCGTAGACCTTCGACACCAGCGCGATCTGGTCGAGGGTGAAACCCATGTCGATATAGAAGGTGTTGGCCGCCACACCCATGGTGGTGTAGTTGAGGCGGAAGGTGACGATGAGGGCCAGGATCGGCAGGCCGGCGCGCAGACCGTTGCGCGAGAAGAAATCGACGAAGGGGCAGACCACGGCGCCGATCAGCCATGCAACAAGGTTGCGCAGCCAGTCCGGCCAGTGCGCCGAGCGTTCGAGGAAAGCCACCACCCGCGCTTCCTGCGCCAGCGTGGCGCGGTTGATGTGCGCCTCCGGTTCGGCGATCAGCAGTGTGGTGAGCAGCCCTACCCCGACGCAACCGGCCATCACCAGGTAGGCCGTATGCCAGCCGTAACTGGCTGCTGCAAGCAGCGCTCCCGCGCCGGCGCAGATCAGCGCCAGCTGGTAGCCGGTCTGGTAGGCGGCGGCCATCGCACCCTGCCGCTCCATGCCCACCGCTTCGATCCGATAAGCATCCAGCGCGATGTCCTGCGTGGCGGAAGAGAAAGCGGTGAATACCGCCAGCCACGCGAACTGCACGGCGTTGCCGGCCGGGTCGTGCAGTGCCATGCTGACCACACCGGCGGCGATGCCGCATTGCGCCAGCAGCATCCAGCTGCGGCGGCGGCCGATGCGATGCAGCAGCGGCAGGTGCAGGCGGTCGACGACCGGTGCCCAGAAATACTTGAGCGAATAGGCCAGCCCCACCAGGCTGAAGTAGCCGATGGTGGTGCGGTCGATGCCGGACTGGCGTAGCCGCGCCGACAGGGTGGTCAGCACCAGCGGGAAGGGCAGGCCGGCGGAAAAGCCGAGGAACAGCATCGCCAGCACGCGCGGATGGGCATAGGCGGAGAGGGAGGTCCGCCAGCTCTGGAAACGCTGCATCAGTACGCTGCCTTCAAAGAGGCGTCACCCCGGGGTTTGCCTGTCAAAGCTTGTAGTCCAGCGTCAGCGGCGCATGGTCGGAAAACTTCTGCTCCTTGTACACCGCCGCCGCCTTGATCTTGCTCTTCAGTCCCGGCGTGACGATGTGATAGTCGATGCGCCACCCCACGTTGTTGGCGTAGGCGTTGCCGCGGTTGCTCCACCAGGTATAGGCCTCGCCTTCCAGCTCGGGATACAGGGCGCGGTAGCCGTCGACCCAACCGATCTCGTTGAACAGGGTGTCGAGCCAGGCGCGCTCGTGCGGCAGGAAGCCGGAATTCTTCTGGTTGCCGCGCCAGTTCTTCAGGTCGATGTTCTTGTGCGCGATATTCCAGTCGCCGCAGATCACGTATTCGCGGCCGTTGGCTTTCCATTCGCGCAACTTGGGCAGGAAGAATTCCAGGAAGCGGTCCTTGGAGGCCTGCCGTTCCGGGCCGGACGAGCCGGAGGGCAGGTACAGCGAGATCACCGAGAGATTGCCGTGGCGTAATTCCAGGTAGCGCCCCTCGTCGTCGAATTCCTTCTCGCCCAGCTTGTCCAGCACATCGTCCGGCTGCTTGCGCGAGAACACGCCGACGCCGGCATAGCCCTTCTTCTGCGCATGGTTGAAATGCGCGTGCCAGCCCTTCGGCGAAAAGGTGGCGTCGCCTTCCAGGTCGCTGAGCTGAGCCTTGATCTCCTGCAGGCAGAGGTAATCGGCTTTCTGCTCCGGCAGCCAGTCGAACAGGCCCTTTTTGGCGGCGGAGCGGATGCCGTTGGCATTGAGTGAGATGATGCGCACGCTGACCCCTGGAAAAAAGCTGTCGGATGCCGATTAGTCTTGCACAATAACCTACCGTTCGACGTCGATCCCCATGCAAAACTACAAGACCACCTTCTTCAAGCTCGCCCTCAAGCACGAAGTGCTGCGCTTCGGCTCCTTTACCCTCAAGTCCGGGCGCGTCAGCCCCTACTTCTTCAACCTCGGCCGCATCGCCAGCGGCGGCGCCCTGCGCGAACTGGCGCATGCCTATGCCGATGCCATCCTGGCTTCCGGGCTTGAGTTCGACCTGCTGTTCGGGCCGGCCTACAAGGGCATCCCCCTGGCGGCGGCGGTGGCCTGTGCCCTGGCCGAGCGCGGCCGTGACCTGCCCTTCGCCTACAACCGCAAGGAAGCCAAGGACCATGGCGAGGGCGGGGTGCTGGTCGGGGCGGAGGTGAGCGGCAAGCGCGTCCTGATCGTCGACGACGTGCTCACCGCCGGCACCGCCCTGCGCGAATCGCACGGCCTGCTGGTCCGGGCCGGCGCATTGCCGATTGCGGCAATTACTGCCCTGGATCGTCAGGAAGTTGGCCCGAACGGCCGTGGCGCAGTCGCAGAACTTGTTGAAAATATTAAGATTTCTGTGATATCCCTGGTCACGGTACAGGACTTGCTCCTGTACCTGCAGGGCAGCGATGGCGATCAGGCCACGATCGCTGCCATCCAGGCCTACCAGGCGCGCTACGGCGTCCCTGCGTCAGCATGATTTTTGGGGGGAGGGTCGCGTCGTTTGAGGACGCATACAAGGGCGTTGATCGGTCTGGCAGTCGTGCTCACGGGCACGGCTGCCAGCCTGCCCGTTAGAGCCGACGATCCAGTCAAGAACGGCATCGTCTGCTGGACCGACGATCACGGCCAGCGCGCCTGCGGCGACCATGTGCCGCCCCAGTACGCCCGCAAGCAGCGCGAGATCTACGACCGGCGCGGCGTGCTGGTGCGCACCCTCCAGGCGGAGGAGACCCCGGAGCAGCGCGCCGAGGACGAGCGCAAGCAGCGCGATGCCCAGCGCATCCAGCAGCAGCAGCAGAACGACAATTTCATGCTGCAGACCTACGGCAACGTCGACGAGTTGAAGGCGGTGCGCGAGAGCCGCCTGCAGACCCTGGACACCCGCATCGACCTGGCCGAAAAAGCGGTGCGCGAAGGTGCCGCCTCGGTCAAGGACCTGCAGGACCGCGCCGACGTCGAGCGCAGCGCCGGCCGCGACGTCACTCCCGAACTGCTCGGCCAGATCAAGACGTTCGAAGGCTCGCAGGCCGACAATATCCGCGCGCTGGGCCAGGTGAAACAGGACCGCGACACTACCGCCGGCGAGTTCGAGCGCGAAATCCTGCGCTACCAGGAGATGCGCGGCGGTGCCGCAGCCACGCCGGCGTCCCCGCCTACGCCACAGCCGCCGCCACCGCCTGCGGCCCCCATGCCGCAGCAGGCGCCCAAGCCCTGAGCGGCCTCGACCCGGGAGCGGGTCGGGACGGCCTCATCCTGCTGCGGGTTTCAGAGCACCGGCGAATCGCGGACAATCAGGTCCATGTCCGCCCAACTCTATCTCGCCTCGCGCTCGCCGCGCCGCGCCCAGTTCCTGCGCGAGTTGGGCCTGCGCTTCGAAACGCTGCCCGCCGATGTGCCGGAGCAGCCGGCGCCCGGACAGCTCCCCGCCGACTATGCGCTGGCCATCGCGCTGGCCAAGGCCCGCGCCGCCGCCGCTGTGGCGACGCTGGGGCTGCCGGTGCTGGGCGCGGACACCGATGTTTCCATCGACGGTGAAATCCTCGGCAAGCCGCGCGACCGTGACGACGCCCTGGCCATGCTGGCGCGCCTGTCCGGCCGCACCCACGAGGTGTGCAGCGCGGTGGTGGTGATCGCCGGCGCGCGGGTGGAAAGCGCGCTGACGGTGACGCGGGTCAGCTTCGGCGCCATCGATGCGGCGCAGGCGCAAGCCTACTGGGCTTCCGGTGAACCGGCCGACAAGGCCGGCGCCTACGCCATCCAGGGCCATGCCGCGCGCTGGGTGAAATGCATCGAGGGCAGCTACAGCGGCGTGGTCGGACTGCCGCTGTACGAAACCTGCGAACTGCTGCGGCGCTTCGGCGTGGACTGCACCGGTGCCGCCGCATGAGCACCGAGATCCTGGTCAACATCGGCACGCAGGAAACCCGCGTGGCCCTGGTGGAAGGCGGCGCGGCGCAGGAAATCTATGTGCAGCGCGCCGCGCGCCATGGCCTGGTCGGCAATATCTACAAGGGCGTGGTGAAGCGCGTGCTGCCCGGCATGCAGGCGGCTTTCGTCGATATCGGCCTGGAGCGCACGGCGTTCCTGCACGTGGCCGATATGCTCAACACCGAAACCCACACGGCGCCGCTGCCGCCGGTGGAGCGCCTGCTGCACGAGGGCGATGAAGTGCTGGTGCAGATCCTCAAGGATCCGCTCGGCACCAAGGGTGCGCGCCTGACCACGCTGCTGTCGATCCCCTCGCGCTACCTGGTGCTGATGCCGTTCGAAAAGCACGTCGGCGTCTCCGCCAAGATCGAGGACGAGGCCGAGCGCACGCGGCTCAAGGGCATCCTGGAGACGCTGGTGCCGGAACTGGCGCCGGAGTGGGGCGTGATCGCCCGCACTGCCGGTGAGGGGGCCGACGCCGAATCGTTGAAGCAGGACCTGCTGTTCCTGACCCGGTTGTGGGGCTCGGTCAGCCAGCAGGTGCGGCTGGCGCAGCCGGGAACCCTGGTGCACGGTGACCTGCCACTGTCGATGCGCATCCTGCGCGATCTGCTCGGCACCGCGGTGGAGCGGGTGCGCATCGACAGCGCCGAGGAAGCGCGCCGGGTGCAGCAGTTCGCCAAGGTGTTCGTGCCGCAGGCGGCGGCGAAGATCGAGCCGTACTGCGGCCAGGCGCCGATCTTCGACCTGTACGGCGTCGAAGACGAGTTGAACCGCGCGCTGGAGCGCAAGGTCGAACTCAAGTCGGGTGGGCATCTGGTGATCGACCAGACCGAAGCCATGACCACCATCGACGTCAATACCGGCGCCTTTACCGGCCATCGCAACCTTGAAGAGACCATCGTCAAGACCAACCTGGAAGCTGCCTCGGCCATCGCCCGGCAGCTGCGCCTGCGCAACCTGGGCGGCATCATCATTCTCGACTTCATCGACATGCGCAGCGAGGATCACCGCGCCCAGGTGCTGCGCACCCTGGAGAAGGACGTGGCGCGCGATCCGGCGCGGACCCGCATCTACCCGTTTTCCGAACTGGGCCTGGTGCAGATGACGCGCAAGCGCACCCGCGAAAGTCTCGGCCACATCCTGTGCGAACCCTGCACCGCCTGCGGCGGCCGGGGCTGCGTCAAGACGGTGGAGACGGTGTGCCACGAGATCGCCCGCGAAGTGCAGCGCGCGGCGCGCATGTACGATCCGAAATCCTTCCTGGTGCTGGCCGCGCCCAGCGTTGTCACGCGCCTGCAGGAAGAGCAGGCCGGCGGCGTGGCCGAACTCGAGGCCAGCCTGAAGCGGCCGATCAAACTCCAGCCCGAGGCGCACTACCTGCAGGAAGTGTTCGACGTGGTTCCGGTTTGATCCGGCCGGGCACCCAGGCGTTGCGGACAGCGTCGCTGCGCGCCGGGAGCGCGCCGCGTGGAGCGTAAGCGCCGCCGCTGGTGGACCTGGGGCCTGAGCACGGTTGCGGCGCTGGTGGTGCTCGCCGCCACCCTGAGCCTGGTGTTCCGCCTGGTGGTCGACGCCGTGCCGGACTACCGCAACAAGCTGCAAGGCCTGGTGACGCAGGCCGCCGGGCATCCCACCCGCATCGGCTCGATGGCGCTGACCTGGCAGCGGCTGCAGCCCAGCCTCGATCTGCGCGACGTCGCCCTGCTCGACGAGCAGGGCAAACCCCTGCTGCAACTGTCGCGGCTGCGCCTCGGCTTCAGCTTGGGTCGGCTGCTCACCGCCGACTGGATGCCGGGCACCGTCGAGGTCTACGGCCTGCAACTGGAGGCCGATGTCGATGACCTGGGGCGCTGGTCGCTGCGCGGCTTCAACGGCGGTGGCGGCGGCAAGCTCGGTGATGCGGAGCTGCAGCGCCTCGAGCGCCTGGACCGGGTGCGCCTGCGCGAGAGCCTGCTGCTGGTTCACGATCCGCAGTTCAGCCGGCAGCCGCTGAGCGTCGGCGTCACCGATGCCGAGGTGCATCATGAGGGGTCGCGCTACACCCTGACGGCACGCCTGCGGCCTCCACCCGAACTGGCCGCCACGGCCAGCGCCTCCGCCACCCTGCAGGGTGATCTGTCGCAGCCGCAGAGCTGGCAGGGCAGCGCCGCCCTGCAGCTCGACGACATCCAGGGTTGGCCCTGGCTGGCCGGCACCCTCGGACCCGGTGTGCGCTTGACGCTGCAGCAGGCGCAGCTGCGCCTGAGCGGCCGCGTCGAAGCCGGCCACATCGCCGAAATCGATGCGCAGGCCGGCGCCGCCGCGATTGCCGCGGTCCGCGGCAGCGACACGCTGGCGCGCGTGACCCAGTTGCAGCTCGATGTCGCCGCTTGGCCGGAACCGCAGGCCTGGCGCACCGAAGTGCGCAAGCTGGCGTGGAACGGCGCGCGCGGCACGACGACTGCGCAAGGCCATTTCCGCTATGCGGTGAGCGATGACGGCAGCAGTCTCGATGCCGGTGCCGACGGCCTGCGCCTGGACGACCTGGCACCCTGGTTCGCGCTGTGGAAAGACCTTCCGGCCAGCGCGGCGCGACTGCGCGATGTACGCGGCGACGTGCATGAGCTCACCGTTCACTACGAACAGTCCAACGCCGGCAACGCCGCGGCGGCCAGGTACAAGGTGCATGCGCGGCTGGCCGGCGCTGGCCTTGCGGCGGACGCGACACAGGCCGGCTTCTCCGGTCTGGACGCCGTGGTCGAAGCCGACCAGGACGGCGGCCACCTGCAATTGCAGAAGGCCGCGCTGGGGGTGCAGTTGCCCGGCGCATTCGAACAGGCATTGCCGGTGGCGTCCCTCAGCGGCGACTTCGGCTGGAAGCGCGGCGATGCCGCCGCGCCCGGCTGGCGTATCGGCGCACCGCAGTTCGACTGGAAGCTGCTCGGCACCAGCGGTCACGGTCAGTTCAGCCTGCTGCTGCCGGAGCAGGCCGATGCTTCGCCGAACCTGCAGCTCACCGCGGATTTCGCGGCGGAAGACGTGATCGGTCTGAAGCCCTGGATTCCCAAGGACTGGGGCGCCGGTACCCGCGACTGGCTGACCCGCGCCCTGCAGCGCGGCCACGTCTCGCAGGGGCATCTGCAGCTCGATGGCCCGCTGGCTGATTACCCTTACGTCGAAAAAACCACCGGCCACTGGCTGCTCGACCTGATGGTGGCCGACGGCACGCTGCTCTATGCGCCGGGCTGGCCGCAGGCGGAAAAATTGCAGGCGCAGCTGCGCTTCCGCGGCCACGGCTTGCAGATCAGTTCCAGCGGGGCGCAGATCGCCGGCAACGCGGTCGACCACATCGAGGCGCAGATCCCGGACTTCCGTCAGGCGCGCCTGACGGTGGACGGCAGCACTCACGGCGACGCCGCGCGTTACTACGCCCTGCTGCGCAACAGTCCGCTCAACAAGAAGCTGGCCAGCCTGCTGACGCAAACCGATGCTTCCGGTCCCGCTGCCGTAGACGTGCACCTGGATATCCCGCTCAACGTCGACGATCCGCCGGTGCATGTTGCCGGCACGGCGCGCTTCGACGGCGGCACGGTGAAGGTGCGCGCCATCGATCCGCCGGTGACGGGCCTGCGCGGCAGCCTGGCCTTCGACGACAACGGCGTCACCAGCAACGGCCTCAGCGGCCAGCTCTACGGCTCCACGCTCAACGCCACCATCCGCGCCGAGCCGGAGAGTCCCGACGGCGTGCTGCTGGTGCAGACCGACGCGCCGGCGCAGCAGGCCGACGGCCTGCTCGCCGCATACACGCCGGAATGGTTGCGGCAGCGCTTCGACGGTACCGTGCATATCGCCGCGCGCCTGCCGTTCGCCGGTCCGCATAGCGGCCAGCTCAGCCTGAGCACCGATCTGCGCGGCGTTGCCGTGAAGCTGCCGCCGCCGGTGGCCAAGAGCGCCGAGGACAGCCTGCCGCTGACCGTCACCGTGGGCGAGGGCGGCAGCGCCAAGCCCAATGACGCCGATGCCTTGCGGGTGCGCATCGACGGCGGCGATCGTTTCGCCGTGGCCTTGCGCTTCGGCAAGGCGAAGCCTTCCGGCGACGCGCTGTTGACGCGCAGCGTCGAGGTGCGGCTCGGCCCTGGCGAGATGCCGCGCGCCGACGCCGGCGGTGTCTTCATCAGCGGCGCACCCGCAGTGCTGGATGCGATCGCCTGGACCGATCTGTTCGATGCGATCGACGCCGCTGGTGAGCAGAAGCCGGCGAAGCCACCTGTCGCTGGAGCGGCGGCAGCCTCTGAAAGCCTGCCGTTCCGCGGCTTCGACCTGACGCCGCAGCAACTGGTGTATCGCGGCGCCACCCTGGAGCAGGCCCATCTGCTGGGTAAACCCGAGGCCGATGGCTGGAGCGTGCAGGTCGATGGCGCCAACGCGCAGGGACATCTGGCCTTCAGCCGCGCCAACGGCGGCCATCTGCAGGCGCGGCTGCAGCGGCTGCAACTCCAGCCGCTGGCCGAGATGAGCCAGCCGGGCAAGGGCGGCGATGCCGCCGCGCCCAGCCCGCCCTTCGATCCCAACCAGGCGCCGCTGCTGGATCTCGCCTGCGACTCGCTCAAGCTCGGCGAGGCCGATCTCGGCCGCTTCAGCATGCTCACCTCGCGCACCGCCGGCGGCCAGGCGCTGGACCAGCTGAAATTCGAGGGCGGCCAGCTGCAAACCAATACGCGCGGCACCTGGCTGCGCCGCAACGGCAGCTCCTATGCGGATTTGTCGTTCGAGTTCGATGCACACGACCTGGGCAAGGTCTTGCAGGCTTTCGGCTACGCCGAAACCATGGACGGCAAGAACGCCAAGTTCTCCGGCACTCTGACCTGGCCGCAGAACCCGGACGGCCTGGAGCTGGCGCAGGCGCGCGGCAAGGTCACCCTGGCAGTGCAAAAAGGCGCGTTGAAAGCGGTGAAGCCGGGCGCCGGCCGGGTGCTCGGCATCCTCAACCTGTATGCCTTGCCGCGGCGGCTGCTGACCCTGGATTTCCATGATGTGGTCTCCACCGGCCTGGGTTTCGATAGCCTCGGCGGCAACTTCAACCTGGCCGACGGCCAGGCCCAGACCACCGACCTGCAGGTCGACGCGCCCTCGATGAAGCTGCAGATGAGCGGCCGCATCGGCCTGGCCACCCACGACTACGACCAGAAGATCACGGTCTATCCCAACGTCACCACCGGCGTCACCGTCGGCGCCACCCTGATCGGCGGCCCCATCGCCGGCGGCATCGCGCTGCTGGCGCAGGAAGTGTTCAACAAGCCGTTCAATGCGCTGAGCCAGTTCAGCTATCGCGTTACCGGCAGTTGGGACAACCCCCAGGTCAAGGTGGGTACGGTCAAGCCCGCCACCGACAAGGACGCGCCGAATCCCCCGGCGCCGCCTGCGCCCACGCCCCCCGCACAGCCCGCGCCGGGCGCTGCACCGCCAGCCCCTTCTCAAAATGCCGGATAAGCAGGAGGATTCCGCCATGACTACTTCCGATGCGCCGATCGGCGCCGCCATCCAGCTCGCCTCCGTCGCCGACCGCGACGCCAACCTGGCCGCCGCCGGGCGCCTGCTGCGCCAGGCCGCGGCGGCCGGCGTGGCGCTGGCGGTGCTGCCGGAGAACTTCTCCTTCATGGGGGTGAAGGAGCGCGACAAGCTGGCCATCGCCGAGCCCGACGGCAAGGGGCCGATCCAGGACTTCCTCGCCGCCACGGCGCGCGAGCTGAAGCTGTGGATCGTGGCCGGCACGGTGCCGCTGCAGGTGCCCGGTGATGCCGACAAGGTTTACGCCGCCTGCCTGGTCTACGACGCGCAGGGCCGGCGCGCCGCGCGCTACGACAAGATCCACCTGTTCGATGTTGAAGTGCCGGGCGGCGAGCGCTACCGCGAATCCGCCACCATCGCACCCGGTCCGATCACGCCGGTGGTGGTGCAGACCCCCATCGGCCGGCTCGGCCTCAGCGTCTGCTACGACCTGCGCTTCCCGGAGCTGTACCGGGCGCTGGCGGCGCAGGGGGCCGAAGCCCTGTGCGTGCCGGCTTCTTTCACCGCCCGCACCGGCCAGGCCCACTGGGAGTCCCTGCTGCGCGCCCGCGCCATCGAGAACCAGTGCTTTCTCATCGCGCCCGGCCAGCACGGCATCAACCCCGGCGGCCGCGCCACTCATGGCCACAGCCTGATCCTCGATCCCTGGGGCGAAATCCTGGCGCAGCAGGCCGAGGGCGACGGGGTGGTGGCCGCGCCGCTACCGCGCCAGCGGCTGGAGCAGGTGCGCAGCAGCTTCCCGGCTCTGACCCACCGGCGCATGGGTAGTTGATTAAGCCCATAATCCATAATCTTGGAAGCGCCCGCTTTTCCCCCATAATTTCCCCATGAGCCAATCCCTAGACCTTGCCCGCCGCACCCTGCTGGCCCCCGCCGAACTCGACGAGTCGCGCATCCAGCGCGTGCTCAGCGGGCTGATGAAGCCCGGCGTCGACGCCGCCGACCTCTATTTCCAGCATGCAGTGACGGAGAGCTGGTTCTTCGAGGACGGCATCGTCAAGCAGGGCAGCCATCACACCGAGCAGGGCGTGGGCGTGCGCGCCATGGCCGGCGAGAAGCAGGGCTTCGCCTATTCCGACGAGATCGCCCTGCCGGCGCTGACCGATGCCGCCGGCGCCGCCGGCGCCATCGTGCGCCAGGGCCAGACCGGCAGCCTGGCGGTGGCGCACGCCACCGCCACGCCGGCGCTGTACGGCCCGGCCAATCCGCTCGATTCCTGGCCGGTGGAAAAGAAGCTGGACCTGCTGCGGCGCGCCGACGCCGCGGCCCGTGCGGCCGATGCGCGTGTCACCCAGGTGATGGTGACGCTGGCCGGCAGCCACGAAGTGATCCTGGTCGCCGCCACCGACGGCACCCTGGCCGCCGACGTGCGGCCGCTGGTGCGCCTGAACGTGTCGGTGATCGTGGAAGACAACGGCCGGCGCGAACAGTCCAGCACCGGCGGCGGCGGCCGCGGCGCCTATGCCGATTTCTTCGGCGGCGATACCGCCGAGCAGTACGCGAAGGAAGCGGTGCGCCAGGCCATCACCCTGCTGTCGGCCGTCGCCGCGCCCGCCGGCTCGATGCAGGTGGTGCTGGGGCCGGGCTGGCCGGGCGTGATGCTGCACGAGGCGGTGGGTCATGGCCTGGAAGGCGACTTCAACCGCAAGGGTACCTCCGCCTATTCCGGCCGCATCGGCCAGAAGGTGGCGAGCCCGCTGTGCACGGTGGTCGATGACGGCACCCTGCCAAACCGCCGCGGCTCGCTGACCCTCGACGACGAGGGCACGCCGACCCAGTGCACCACCCTGATCGAGAACGGCATCCTCAAGGGCTACATCCAGGACAAGCTCAATGCGCGCCTGATGGGTATGCAGCCCACCGGCAACGGCCGCCGTGAGTCCTTCGCCCACCTGCCGATGCCGCGCATGACCAACACCTACCTGCTGGCCGGCCCGCACGATCCGGAAGAGATCATCCGCTCGGTGAAGAAGGGTCTCTACGCGGTTAACTTCGCCGGCGGGCAGGTCGACATCACCAACGGCAACTACGTCTTCTCCGCCAGCGAGGCCTACCTGATCGAGGACGGCAAGGTGACGCGCCCGGTGAAGGGCGCGACCCTCACCGGCAACGGCCCGGAATCGCTGTCGCGGGTGTCGATGCTCGGCACCGACATGAAGCTCGACAGCGGCATCGGCGTCTGCGGCAAGGATGGCCAGAGCGTGCCGGTGGGCGTGGGCCAGCCGACCCTGAAGATCGACGCCATGACGGTGGGCGGCACGCATGTCTGAAGCGGAGGCGGGTCCGGCCGTTCATAAAGCCGATCCAGCCGCCCGCCGCAAACTGATGCTGCTGGCCCCGAGCGGCATCGCGGTGCTGCTGGGCATTGCCTGGTGGTTCCATGGCTATCTCGACAATCTGCCGGTGGAGTCTGGTCAGCAGATGGCTGCTTCGACCCGCGACGTCATCGCCGAATTCGTCCATGCCCTGTATGGCAGTGCGGTGCTGCTCGGCCTGCTTGCCGCCTACTGGTTCAGGCTTGGTAGCCGCATCGCGGCCGCGCCGCAATATCCGCTGCCGCAGATGCGCCTGTTCCACGACATGCGCATCCTGCGCGGCGAAGCCAAGAGCCGGCAGGCGCGCCGCGCGCGCTACTCCGCTTTTGCCGCACTGGCCGGCGCGGCGGCCTTGCTCGGCGCGGCGGTGGTGCTGCCGCAGCGCATCGCCGGCGCGCATCCGCTCCTGTTCCAGCAGGCGGACGCCGCGGCCGATGGAAGCGGGGCGGAACACCGGCCTTGAGCATCCGGCTGAATTTCAGCAGCGACGTGGCCGCACCGGTCGATACGGTCTGGCGCCATATCAGCAGCATGGCCGGCGCCAATTACGAGTTGGGCCCCTGGGTGACGATGAGTTATCCGCCGCGCTATGCCAACATCGAAGGCGCGACCGCGGAAGCGGAGCCGCTGGTGCCGGGCCGCACCCTGTTCCATAGCTGGATCATGCTGGCGCGGCTGATTCCGCTGGATCGGCATGCGCTGGGCATGGATCGCATCCTGCCCGGCGAGGGCTTCGAGGAGCGCTCGCATTCCCTGACGCAGCGGGTGTGGCTGCATCATCGACGGCTGAGCGCCGTTGCCGGCGGCACGCGCGTCACCGACCTGCTGGAGTTCGAACCGCGCCTGTCCCTGTTTGCGCCCACCCTGCGCTTCATCATCCACCTGCTGTTCCAGCACCGGCATCGCCGTCTGCGGCAGCGCTTCGGCGAGATCACCGGCTAATGGCAAGACGTGCCCTCGGTACCCTACGCATCATCGGCGGCGAATGGCGCAGCCGGCTGATCGAGTTCGACGCCGATGCCGGCGTGCGGCCGACGCCGGACCGCGTGCGGCAGACCGTGTTCGACTGGCTGACGCCGCTGATTCCCGGCGCCAGTTGCCTGGATCTGTTCGCCGGCAGCGGCGCGCTCGGCTTCGAGGCCCTGTCGCGTGGCGGCGCCCATACCAGCTTCATCGAGCAGGGCCGGGAGCAGGCGGCGTCGCTGCGCGCCGCAGCCGCCAAGCTCGCCGCCGGCGAACGCGCCGAGATCGTGCAGGGCGATGCCCTGTCCTGGCTGCGCAATACCGCGCGCCGCTACGACGTGGTGTTTCTCGATCCGCCCTACGATGCCAAGCTGCTGGTGCCTGCGCTGGCGGCTTTGCCCCGTGTGCTGAAGTCGATGCACCGGGTGTACCTGGAGTGGCCGCAGGGACAACCGCCGGAATGGCCGCCCGGCTACACCTTGTTGAAGGAAAAGAGTGCGGGTCAGGTAAGCTACGGGCTCGCGATCTTTAACGCCGAAGCGCCGCTGGGGAGCTGAGGCAACAGGGAGAAAACACGTGAGCGTCATCGCCGCCTACTCGGGTACCTTCGACCCGATCACGCTGGGCCACAACGACATCATCCATCGCGCCTCGCGCATGTTTCCCAAGCTGATCGTCGCGGTCGGCCTGAACATCACCAAGAATCCCAAGTTCACCATCGACGAGCGCATCGCGCTGATCCAGGCTTCGGTGCAGGATCTGGGCAATGTCGAGGTGGTCGGCTTCACCGGCCTGGTGGTGGACTTCGCGCGCGAGCATGGCGTCACCGTGCTGGTGCGCGGCGTGCGCACCGTGGGCGATGTCGATTACGAGAAGCAGATGGCGGTGATGAATCGCGATCTGTATCCGGAACTGGATACGGTGCTGCTGGCGCCTTCGCCGCAGTTTGCGCATCTGTCTTCCAGCCTGGTGCGGGAGTTGACCAGTCTGGGGGCGCCGGTGAAGAAGCTGGTGCCGAAGGCGGTGATGCCGTTGTTGTTGGAGCGGTTTGGGCGGAAGAAGTAGCGCGGCACGCGCGCAAGCGCACGCCGCGCGACTTCAGAGCGACCAGGCCAGATCCTTCGCTACGCTCAGGATGACAGCAAAGCGAATAAGAGATTCAGCCGTCTAAGGCTTCTTGTAAACCGTCCCCGCCTTCATCACAAACTCAACGTGTTGAAGGATCTTCACGTCCTGCAGCGGATCGCCTTTCACCGCGATCAGATCCGCGGCATACCCGGGCGCAAGCTGCCCCAGTGTATCGGCATGCTTGAGCAATTCAGCCGCATTGACGGTCGCCGCCCGGATGGTCTCGATGGCCGGTATGCCGGCCTGCACCATGTAGGCGAATTCCTGCGCGTTGTCGCCGTGCGGGTAAACGCCGGCATCGGTGCCGAAGGCGATCTTGACGCCGTACTTGTAGGCCCGGCTGAGGGTATCGAGGATTTTCGGTCCGACGGCGGCGGCTTTGAGCGCAACCTGCGGCGGGAAGTAGCCGGCGATCTGTGCCTTGGCGGTGACGGTTTCGCCGGCGATGACGGTGGGCACGAACCAGGTGCCGCGCTCCTTCATCAGCTTCATGTCCTGCTCGTCCATGAAGGTGCCATGCTCGATCGAGTCGACGCCGCCGACCACGGCGCGGCGGATCGATTCGGCGCCATGGGCGTGCGCGGCGACAGTGAAGCCGTAGTCGTGCGCGGCGGCGACCACGGCCTTGATTTCCTCTTCGGTGAGCTGCGGGTTGTCGGCGGAGCGCGATTCGTCGAGCACGCCGCCGGAGGGCATGATCTTGATCAGGTCGGCGCCGTCCTTGTAGTGCTGGCGCACGGCCTTCCAGGCATCGGCGGGGCCGTTGATGATGCTTTCCTTGGCGGCCGGATCGCCTTCGAGGTTGGCGCGGTAGCCGTCGGTGGAATCGGCGTGGCCGCCGGTGGAGCCGATCGGCTCGCCGGCGGTGTACATGCGCGGGCCTTCCACCAGGCCGGCGTCGATCGCCTTGCGCAGGGCGATGGAGACGTTGTTGCCGTCGCCGAGATTGCGCACGGTGGTGAAGCCGGCTTGCAAGGTGCGCTTTGCATAGACGGTGCCGCGGATGGCGTAGTCGGCGGGGTTGAGGCGGAACTGGTCGCTGTAGGTGGTGGGACCGAACTGGTCGGTGAGATGGGTGTGGCTGTCGATCAGGCCGGGCAGGCAGCTATAGGCGCGCAGGTCGATGTGATCGCTGGCGCCGCCAGGCTGCTGTGCGTCAATGGACTGGATCTTGCCCTGGTCGATTACCACGCTGACGTTGTCGCGCCACTTGCCGGACTTGACGTCGAGCAGGTGGCCGCAGTCGACGGTCAGGGCCTGGGCGGAATTGGCGAACAGCAGGCTCAGCGCCAGTGGCGCGACGTATGCATAACGCATTGGATACTCCCCATGTTTTATATGCTGGGGAGCATAACGCGTACTGCGGAATACGTCAGCGCCGCCGGCGGGGTTCAGGCGGCGTCGCCTCCCGGTCCGATCGCCACCCGTACCCGCCCGTCCGCTTCGACCCAGGCGCGGTACATGCTGCGCGAATTGAAGGGCAGGGCGATGTTGCCCTTGTTGTCGATGGCGATGCAGCCGCCGCGGCCGTGGTAATGGGCGACGGTATCCAGGGCCTCGGCGCAAGCGCGGTCGAGGTCCCAGCCGCACCAGGCGAGGCGCGCGTGGAGGGCGAAGCCGAAGCCGCTGCGGATAAAGGACTCGCCGGTACCGGTGCAGGAGACGGCGGCGCTGCGATCGTCGGCGAAGGTGCCGGCGCCGATCACCGGGGTGTCGCCGACGCGGCCCGGCAGCTTGTTGGTGAGGCCGCCAGTGGAGGTGGCGGCGGCGAGATGACCTTGCGCATCGCGGGCCACGGCGCCGACGGTGCCGAAGGCGGCATCGTCGTCGCAGAACGCATGGTCGTCATGGTCCAGGGTGATGGCGCCGGCACGGCGCGCGGCTTCCAGCTGGTGCAGGCGCTCGGCGGTGATGAAGAAGCCGGGTTCGACCATTTCCATGCCCAGTTCCCGGGCCAGGTGCTCGGCACCGGCGCCGCCGAAAAATACATGCGGCGTGCGTTCCATGATGGCGCGGGCGAAGCGGATCGGGCTGCGCACGCGGCTGATGCCGGTGACGGCGCCACAAGCGCGGTCGGCGCCGTTGACGATGGCGGCGTCCAGTTCGGGCTGACCGTCGCGGTTCAGCACCGCGCCGATGCCGGCGTTGAACAGCGGGCAGTCTTCCATCAGCTCGACGGCGCGGGTCACCGCATCGAGGGCGGAGGCGCCGTCGCGCAGCAGGGTCAGGGCTTCGGCCGTCACGCGTTGCAGTGCAGCACGCTGTTCCGGCTGCGCGCCGGCGCCGGGGGGCGGGTCTCCCGCGCCGCCGTGCAGGGCGAAGCGGATCAGGTTCGGATCTTGGGCAAGGGTAGTCATGGGGCGAATTATGCGCGGAATCCGATGTGCCTTGGCGGCTACATGTGTGGCGGAAGTCGCGGTACGGCTGCCCCCGCTTTGGGTAAGCTAGGCGAATGCCGCACAGTCTCAGAATGAACGACAACAAAACCCAGGAGCATCCCATGCGTATCGTCAGCCCCCTCATCCGCTTGTCCCTGCTGGGCGCCCTGGCCCTGGCCGCCGGCTGCACCAGCACCGCCACGGTGGTCAGCTCCGGCAACGGCCCGACCATCTCGCAGGCGCAAGCTGTGCCGTACAACGGGCCGCAGTACCGCGTCGCCATCAGCGCCTTCGACTACAAGGCAGCCAAGGGTGCCGAGATTGGCGGCGGCATGGCCGACATGCTGGCCGATTCGCTCTTCAACACCGGGCGCTTCATCGTGCTCGAGCGCGAGCACCTCAACGAGGTGACGCAGGAGCAGGACCTGTCCAACAGCAGCCGCTTCAAGCCGCAGACGGCGGCGCCGATCGGCCAGCTGGAAGGCGCGCAGCTGCTGATCCGCGGCTCCATCACCGCCTTCGAGCCGGCCTGCAAGGGCGGCTCGCTGATCATCCTCTCCGGCAACCAGGCCTGCGTCACCATCAACATCCGCATCATCGACGCCGCCACCGGCCGCGTGGTCAACGCCACCACCGTCAACGGCACTTCGGCCAGCAACACGCTAGGCCTGGTCTTCGCCCGCGGCGACATGCCGATCGGCCTGGGCGCCTACAGCAAGACGCCGATGGAACAGGCGATCCGCAACTGCATCGAGGCGGCGGTGAACAGCATCGCGGCGACCAAGCTTTAAAACGCTCCACGCGCCGATGTCAGGGGGAGCGATGCGCGCACTGGCGCTGGCCGGCATGGCGCTGCTGCTGTGCGCCTGCACCAGCACAACGGTGACGCGCGGCGGCGGCCAGACCATCACCGAGGCGCAGGCCGAGGTATCCAACGGGTCGAAATACCGCATCGCCGTCGGCGGCATCCTCGACAAGACCGATCCGCTGGCCGACAAGTCGGTGGTCAAGCAGCTTGGCTTGATCAACGCGGCCAAGCCCAAGGACCAGCAGATGACGCCGGACGCCCTGACCCAGGGCGTGCGCGACATGCTGGTGACCGAGCTGTTCAACAGCGGCCAGTTCATCGTGCTGGAGCGCGACGCGCTCGACGAGGTGACGCTGGAGCAGGAGTTTTCCGCCTCGGCCCGCGCCGGCGACGCCACCCGCATTCCGCAGGGGCAACTGGAGGGTGCGGAGCTGCTGGTGGTCGGCGCCATCACCGCCTTCGATGCCGGCGCCGGATCGGACGGTTTTGCCATTCCCATCCCGGTGCCGCTCGGCACCAACTACAGCAACGGCGCGGCGCTGTTCAGCCTCAGCTTCAAGCGCGGCTATGTGGCGATGGACCTGCGCATCATCGACGTCGCCACCGGCCGCGTCGTCGCCACCACCGCGGTGGAGGGCAAGAACACCAAGTACGGCCTCAGCCTGAAAGGCCTGGTCGGCGGCAATTTCGGCTACATCCCGCTGCCCAAGGGCCTGGTCGGCTATTTCCAGAACACGCCGGTGGAGGAGGCGCTGCAGAAGATGGTGACCGCCGCTATCGGCGCCATCGCGGCGCAGAAGCCGAGCAAGAGTTTGCCCGCGGCGGCTGTGGCGAGTCCTGTGCCGACGACCGCGGTAACGACGCCTTAGGGGGCGGCGCGAATCCCTCGATTGTCATTCTGAGCGCAGCGAAGAATCTGGCCCTGCACTGAAGCCAGATTCTTCGCTGCGCTCAGAATGACAAAGGGGGAGGGCGGCCTGATTCGATCGAGCGCTTTCCCTACTCGTACTTGACCGAACACCCGTACGGCGGCGTCAGCGGTTTGCTCACCGCCTTGCCCGCAAGCGCCTCGTCCAGTGCGGTCTTGACGTAGGGGCTGGCCCTGCCGATGTCGGCGGGGTCGGTGCTGGGCAGGCTGTCGATTCCACCGGCGTAGATCAGCTTGCCGCTGCCGTCGACGATGTACATGTCCGGCGTGGTCTTGGCGTCATAGAGATGCCCCAGTTTGCCGCTCGGATCGAGCAGCACCGCGCTCGGTGCCGCGCCGCGCTGCTTGGTCAACTGGTCGGCGTGCGCGCCGTCGGCATAGCCCTGGGTGCCGGGCGCCGAGGAGATCACCGACAGCCACACCACGCCCTTGCCGGTGTATTCCTTCTGCAGGGCCTGCATATTGCCCTGCTTGTAGTAATGCTGGACGAAGGGACAGCCGTCGTTGGTCCACTCCAGCACCACCAGCTTGCCGCGGTAGTCGGACAGCGAGACGGCCTTGCCGTGGCTGTCGGCGGCGCTGAACTCCGGCGCCGGACGGCCGATGCGGGGTGCATCGGCTGCCTGTGCCGCGCCGCCCAGGATGCCGCCGAGGAGGGCGACCAGAAGTCCGCGCAATACAACCGGCTTGTGCTGTGTACGCATTGCAGCCTCCCTGAAGGCCTGGGGCGTTTGGTCGGGCTCTCAGCCCGCCTTGAGCGAATCCACCACGATCGACGGCGTCAGCAGTTGCGGCAGCACTTTCGGCTCGCCGCCTTTCACGTATACCAGATAGAGCGGCACGCCGGAACGCCCATAACGCGACAGCAACTGGGTGATGGCCGGGTCGGCCCGGGTCCAGTCGCCTTGCAGCCAGGCCACCTGCTGGTCGGCGAAGGCCTTGCGCACGGTATCGGTGTCCAGCGCCACGTGCTCGTTGACCTTGCAGGTGATGCACCAGTCGGCGGTGAGGTCAACGAAGACGGTGCGGCCCTGGCCGCGCAGCTCGCTGACGCGCTGCTCGCTCCACGGTTCGATCGCCGCGCTGCCGTGCCTGGCGGCGGCGTCGCCGGAGGATACGGTGCGGATCTGCGGCGAGGTGAGCAGGCCCAGCGCCGCCAGCAGCGCCGCGATCTTGAGCAGGAGGGCGATGCGCCCCGGCCGGTTCCACAGCCACAGGGCGAAGGCCAGCAGGGTCAGGCCGAGCAGCGCCACCGCCATGCCGCTGCGGTCGGTGATGCCGCCCAGCACCCATAACAGCCAGACCACGCTGAGATAGAGCGGGAAGGCCATCACCTGCTTGAAGGTTTCCATCCAGGCGCCGGGCCGCGGCAACAGCTTGCCCAGTTGCGGGAAGAAGCCGATCAGCAGGAACGGCAGCGCCAGGCCCAGGCCCAGCGCCAGGAACACCAGCATGGCCACGGCGGGCGGCTGGCCCAGGGCGTAGCCCAGCGCGGTGCCCATGAACGGAGCGGTGCAGGGGCTCGCTACCGCCACCGCCAGCACGCCGGTGAAGAAGGAGCCGCGGTAGCCGCTGTCGGCGGCAAGGCTTTGGCCCACGCCCATCAGGCGGGTGCCGAACTGCACCACGCCGGACATGGACAGGCCCATGCCGAAGAACAGGTAGGCCAGCACCGCCACGAACACCGGCTGCTGCAACTGGAAGCCCCAGCCGACGGCCGAGCCGCCGCCGCGCAGGGCCAGCAGCACGCCGGCCAGGCCGCCGAAGGTGGCGAGCACGCCGAAGGTATAGGCCAGGGCGTGGCCGCGCTGGCGTCGCGCCACCTTGGCGCGCGCTTCGATCAGGCTGATCGCCTTGATCGACAGCACCGGGAAGACGCAGGGCATCAGGTTGAGGATCAGGCCGCCGAGCAGGGCCGAGAACAGCACCAGGGCCAGGCTCAGCGGCGCGGCGGTTTCGCCGGGCACCGAGCTTGCGCCGGATGCGGTGCTTTTCGGCAACGCTTCCACGGCGCCCGGCTGGGCGTGGATCTCCCAGGCCTTGACCGCGTCGCCGTCGTGCACCACCAGGGCTCCGTCCACCTGGGCCGGCGCCTTGACGAAGTAGTCGCCCAGGGTCTGCGAGATGCGCAGGCCGTGCTCGGCGTTGTTGGCGATCCGCTGCGGCGCGGAGTGCTTGAGCAGGTCGCTGGTGTAGGGGAAGAACTCGATGGCGCCGCCGGCGGAGAACTGCGCACCTTTCACCGCCAGCGAGAAGTCGCCCTCACCGGCGCCGCCATGGGTGGCGAACTGCACTTTCCAGTCGGCCGGGGCCGGCTGCGGCAGTTCCGCGCGGGCGGCACCGAAGGCGTCGCGCCAGCGTGGGTCGGCCTGTTCCGGGGTGCCGGCGGCGGTGACCGGCAGGGTCAGGCTGAGATCGGCGCTGCCGGGAATGCAGATGTCCTTGCACACCAGCCACTTGGCCTTGACCTGCAGCGGCAGGGTGGCGCCGCCGGACCAGCCGGCGGGCACCGTCAGCGGCACCAGCAGCAGGGTTTCCTTGCTGTAGCCGTAGTTGACGATGTCGCCCAGGGCGCTGCGGTGCGGGTAGGGCCACTGCATGTCGCCGGCGCTGACGCCGGCCGGCAGGTTCCAGGCGAGCGTGGTGGCCAGCCCGGAGTCGCCCGGGTTGCGCCAGTAGACGTGCCAGCCGTCCTCGGGGGCGATGCGCAGGGCCACCCAGTTGTCGCCGCCGGCGGCGAGGCTGAGGTTTTCGGCGATCAGTTCCGCTTCGACGTGTTCGGTCTGGACCGGCGCGGCATGGCCGGGGAGGGTGAAGGCGGCGAGCAACAGGCCGAGGGCCGGAAAACAGGAGCGAAACGGGCGCATGCGGAAGGGGGCCGTGACGGGGCGAGGGAAGGAGTGTAATGACCTTCGCCGGCGCGTGGGGTTCCGTGGCGCCGGCCCGGTTCGGCAAATATAAGGTCCGCTGCTGTTCCGGGATTGGCGGAACGCCTGACGGCGTGCCGGAAAGCACGGCTACAATAAGCCCATTACGGCTCGGGAACCGCTGCCTGCGGGCATTGGGAGTAGCCGGCTGCTGGCTTCCGGCGTACGCCGGGGGCGACCAACATATAAATTCTCGGGAGAGTTTTCACCATGACCGCCAGCCCACGCCGCGGCTTCACCCTGTTCATGACCGGACTGTCCGGCGCCGGCAAGTCGACCCTGTCCGAGCGCGTGGCGCAGGTGATCAAATCCGACTACCAGCGTCCGGCTACCATCCTCGACGGCGACATCGTGCGCGAAATGCTGTCCAGCGGGCTGACCTTCTCCCGCGCCGACCGCGAGCTCAACATCCGCCGTATCGGCTACGTCGCCGGCGAAGTGACCAAGCACGGCGGCATCTGCATCTGCGCCGCCATCGCGCCGTTCCGCACCGCGCGCTCCGAAGTGCGGGCGCGCATTTCCCAGCTCGGCGGTTTCTACGAGGTGTACATCGCCACGCCGCTTGCGGTGTGCGAGAGCCGCGATCCGAAGGGGCTGTACAAGAAGGCGCGCCGCGGCGAGATCAAGGGCTTCACCGGCATCGACGATCCATTCGAGATTCCGGAGCACGCGGAAATTTCCATCGACACCAGCAAGATCGCGATCGACGACGCGGTGAAGAAGATCCTGGCGCTGCCGGAGCGCGACGGCCTGCTTTGAAGCAGTGACTGGTGGTTAGTGACCAGTGAGCAGTGGCCGCTGCGCCAATGACACCGAACGGCTCCGCGTCGAGACTCGTACTGGCCACTAATCACTAGCCACCTTCCCCCGGAGTCCGCATGGCTACCCAGCGTCAATACGATCTCGTGCTGTTCGGCGCCACCGGCTTCACCGGCGGTCTTACCGCGGAATACCTGGCGCAGCACGCGCCGGCGACGACGCGTTGGGCCCTGGCCGGGCGCAACCGCGCCAAGCTGGAGGCGGTGCGCACGCGGCTGGCTGCGCTCAACCCGGCCTGTGCGGATCTGCCCTTGATCGAGGCTGACGTCGGCGACGCCGAGGCGCTGAAGCAGCTGGCGCAGTCGACCGTCGTGGTGCTGACCACGGTTGGCCCCTACATCCTCCATGGCGAGCCGCTGGTGGCGGCCTGCGCGGCGGCGGGGACGCACTATGTCGATCTCACCGGCGAGCCCGAGTTCGTCGACCTGATGTGGCTGAAGTATCACGAGCTGGCGCAGAAGACCGGTGCGAAGATCGTGCACTGCTGCGGCTTCGACAGCATCCCGCACGACCTCGGCGCCTATTTCACGATGCTGCAACTGCCGCAGGGCGTGCCGCTCAAAGTCGAGGGCTTCGTGCGCGCCGGCGGTACCTTCTCCGCCGGCACCTATCATTCCGCCATCAATGCCTTCGGCCGCATGCGCGAGTACGCCAAGGTGGTGAAGCAGCGGCGCGCACGCGAGCAGTATCCGCAGGGGCGCAAGATCGGTTCGACCCGCCAGGCGGTGCGTTACGAGAAGACGCTGGGTACCTGGGTGGTGCCGTTCCCCACAGTCGATCCGCAGGTGGTGCGGCGTTCGGCGGCGGCGCTGGACCGCTATGGTCCGGAATTCCGTTACGGTCACTACGTCCAGGTGAAGAAACTGGCCAGCGTGGCGGCCCTGATCGGTGGCGTCAGTGCGCTCTTTACGTTGGCCCAGGCCGGGCCGACTCGGCGCTGGCTGCTGTCGAAGCAGACCTCGGGCCAGGGCCCTTCGGCGGAACGGCGGGCCAAGAGCTGGTTCCGCGTGCGCTTCCACGGCGAAGGCGGCGGTCAGAAGGTCGTCACCGAGGTGAAGGGCGGCGATCCGGGCTACAGCGAAACCGCCAAGATGCTGGCCGAGTCGGCGCTGTGCCTGGCGCACGACAAGTTGCCGGACCGCGCCGGCCAGCTTACCACCGCCGCGGCGATGGGCGATGCCTTGCTGGCGCGGCTGCAGCGCGCCGGCATCAGTTTCGAAGTGGTGGCGCAATGAGCAGCGCGGCGCGCCTATTCCTGCTGTTCGGGGCGGGCTATGGCCTGCTCGGCGTGGCCTTCGGCGCGTTCGGTGCGCATGCCCTGCGCGCGCGGCTGGCGCCGGACCTGCTGGCGGTGTTCCATACCGGGGTCGAGTACCAGTTCTACCATGCCTTTGCCTTGCTGGTGGTGGGCGTCCTGCTGCTGGTAAAACCGCTGCCGGGCCTGACCGTGGCCGGCTGGTGCTTCGCCATCGGCGTGCTGCTGTTTTCGGGCAGCCTCTATGCGCTGGCGTTGACCGGCACGCGCTGGCTCGGCGCCATCACGCCGCTCGGCGGCCTGCTGTTCCTGGCGGGCTGGGGCGTGCTGTTCTGGAGCGTGTTGGGCTCCGACCGGGGCTGAATCCGGACGCGGAAGTCCGGAATTCGCCAGGGCTAGCTAGCCAGCTAGCCCTGCGCCGCCGCCGGCTTGAGCACGCGCAGGATGGATTCGGCGATCTGGTCGGAAATGCGCTGCGCCGCGTTCATCATGACGCGCTCCGACACGGCGTGCGCTTCCTCGATCACCGCCTGGCGCAGGCTCTGGCCGAGCTGGTCGATGCGCTGGTTCTGCGCCGTCAGCAGCTCGTCGATATCGCCGCGCAGACGGGTCAGCAGGGTGTCGACATTGCGGCTGAGGGAATCGAGTTGCGGTTCCACCGCCTGTACCGCCGTATCGCGCAGATACTGCTCGTCGCGCGAGGACTGCGCCGCGCCTTCGACATGGGCCAGTTGCGCCTTGATCTCGCCGATCTGCACGAACAGGTCCTGGGTGATCTTGCGCAGGCGCGCTTCCATTTCCTCGCGCAGGCTTTCGATGCGCGGCGCGGTTTCATCGCGCGGTGCGATGCGGACGGCCGCCGGCGGTTCCTGCGGCGCCGCGAAGCGCGGTGCCGCGGCAAGCGGGGCCAAGGCCGCCGGCGGCAAGGCGTCGCGCAGGTTTTTCATGACGGCCTGTTCGATCGCCACTTCCGGTTCGCGGATCGACTGCACCTTGCTCGGCGTGGCCGGTGCCAGCGCGGCGGGCGGGGCGGCATCCTGCAGGCGCTTGAGGTTGTCCAGCACGCTGCGGATCTGGTCCGGGCTGGGCGGCTTCTGCAGCACGTCGATGGCGCCGCAGACGCGCGCCTGGCGCAGGAAGTCGTCGCCCTCGTTGGAGGAACACAGCACCACCGGCAGGCCCGCGGTAAGGGCGTTCTGCTTGATCGCCTTGATCGCCTCGAAGCCGTCGGTGCCGGGCATGATGTGGTCGAGGAACATCACTTCCGGCAATTTCTTGCGCAGGTAGATGTAGGCGTCCTCGGCGCTTTCCGCGGTGTCGACCTGATAGCCGAAGCTCTCCAGGAACTTGCGCATGGCGAAGCGCGCGGACTTCGAATCATCCACGACCAGTGCTGTTTTGGCGTTCATCCTTGATCCCCCAAAGATCATTCGGTCAATCTTGAATCACCCGGCATCTTGGCCGGGAGAACCACTTGTTACCATTGTCGGCGCCGCCGCGCAAGGTTTGGGTGGTGGTCGGACGGCCGTTCCCGCCCTATGGCGGTTCCGCACCGGCCCTGCGGTAGACTGCCGGCCCTTCCCGTTTTCGAGGTTGCCGGCCATGCCGCATTACATCGTGGAAATCACCTACCGCGTACCCCTCTCACGGATCGAGCAGACGGTGAAGGCGCATCGTGCCTACCTGTAGACCGGCTGCGACCGTGGCCTGTTGCTCGCTTGTGGGCCGCAAAACCCGCGCCAGGGCGGCATCCTGATTGCCCGCGCCGCCTTGCGGACAGAGCTGGAGGCGTTCATCGCACAGGACCCCTATCGCCTGGAGGAGCTGGCGGACTATCGCCTGATCGAGTTCCTGCCGGTCATGCACCAGTCCTGGACGGCGGAGTGGTTCGGCGCCTGAGGGTCCTCAATACGCGGACCGGTTCGACACCCACTGTTCGGAGCGACCGGCCGTGTCGATGGCCCGCTCCAGCGCCTTGAGTGCCGCGGGTGCCTTGTAGCAGCCCAGGTCATGGTTGATACGCTGCCAGCGGTCGCCGACATAGGCTTCGATCGTCACCGCCGGCATATCGGTGGACCAGGGGCCGCAGCCGGGTTTACCGCGGGTATAGCTGCCCCATAGCTCGAATCCGGGATCGGCGAGTTGCGCGCGCAGCGTCGCCAGCGCCTGCCTATCGGCCTGGCCATGCTGGACTCCGCTGACCGCCACATGGCTGCCGCCACGGAAATCGACTTCGCCGTTGCCATGAATGACGAGTTCATAGGCGGGACAGATGCCGTAGCAAGCGCTGCGTTGCATGCGCAACTCGAAGCCGTCGGCGGGTGCGGGACGCGGAGGCGCGGGCAGAGCATATTGCGTGCGCGGTTTTATGTTGCCGAATACAGCGGATGGCGGCATGGCTGGCGCGGCAGTGGAGGCCGGAGCATCCGATTCCGGCGACTGGGCCGCGGCGCAGGCAGCCGCGCACAGAATCAGGCCGAGGCTGGCTGCGTATTTCATGATCTCAGCTTACGCGCATGCCGGCACCCGGACAAAAAAATCCCGGGGAAGCCTGAGGCCTCCCCGGGATGGTTACAAACCTTGCTTTTGCTTAGCTGCGCTTACGGCGCCGCAGGCCGGCCAAGGCGAAGCCCGGCAGCAGCAGCCACAGGCCGAAGGCACCGCCACCGCCACCGCCGCCGCCGCCGTGCGAGCCGACCGTGATGCTGACCGAGGCCGGGACCGAGCTCTTGCCGAACTTGTTGGTGACCACCAGCTGGAAGCTGTACTGGTCGGCAAAGATCGGCGAGAACGTCGGATTGGCGGTGGTGGCCCCGTTCAGGGTCACCGAGGGACCGCCGGTCTGCGTCCATGCGTAAGTCAGCGCGGTGTTGTACGGATCGCTGGACTTGCTGCCGTCCAGGGTCACCGTCGCGCCGGTCTGCACGGTCTGCGCCGGGCCGGCATTGGCGGTGGGCACCTTGGCCGTAGCGTCGGTGCCGCTGTCCGGCACGGTGATGCTGACCGAAGCCGGCGCCGAACTGCGGCCGAACTCGTCGGTGACCACCAGCTGGAAGCTGTACAGGTCGGCGAAGGCCGGCACGAACGTCGGATTGACGGTGGTGGCCCCGGCCAGGGTCACCGTGGGACCGCCGGTCTGGGTCCATGCGTAGGTCAGCGCGGTGTTGTACGGATCGCTGGACTTGCTGCCGTCCAGGGTCACCGTCGCGCCGGTCTGCACAGTCTGTGCTGGGCCGGCATCGGCGATCGGCACCCCGGCCGCAGCGCCGGTGTCCGGCACGGTGATGCTGAACGGCAGGTTGGTGACGCCGCCGAAGGTGATGTTGTCCACCACCCAGCCGAACACACCCGTGCTCTCGTCGGTGACCTCGCGGAAGCGCACCTTCACCTTCTGGCCCTTCAGCGTGTTGCCGAAGTTGATCACGACATGCTCCAGCACCGGATTGTTCGGATCCTCGTTCTCGGCGATGAAGCCGGCATGCAGCGGTTTGGGCGAGGTTTCCGAAGGATCGAATGTTCCATCATCCGACAAGGACAGGATCAGGCCGTCGTAACCCTGGCCGGTGGTGACCTGGCCGCCGATAGCGGTGCTGAAGGCATCCTTCCAGGTCTTGCCGCCATCGGTGCTGACTTCGATCACCCCACCGTCAAAGCCGTAGGCGTTGCCTGCTCCGTCGAAGCCGGCGAACTCGAGGTAGTAGAAGTGATCGAAGGCCAGCGTGAAGTTGCTGTCGCTCGCCACGTCCACTTCCGGAGAAGCCAGCGTGATGTCGGAGGGGTGGTCGTTGTCCGGGCCGAACCAGTATTGCCCGGAGCCGAACACCGAACCGCCGAACAGGACGTCATCGGTGGCCAGCTGCCAGTTGGGACCGGAGGTGCCGTTGCTGCTCAGCGTCCAGTCGCCCAGGTTGGCCTGGGTATCGGAGACGTCGTCGCTGGTCGAAGACTTCTGTAGGTTGTAGTTGACCACCGCATCCAGCTCGGCGCCGCTCGCCACGGTGCCGCCGTCGGGGACGGTACCTTGTGGGTTATTGGCATCCGGGAAGGTCAGCGTCAGCGCGACCGGCACGGCTGTGCCCGCGGCACTGTTGAGTGTCACCAGCACGGTGACCTTCTCGCTCGCACCCACTTTAAGCGGGGGTACCGTCACGGCGCCGTTGTTGGCGATGCTGAAGCTGGCGCTGCCCGACCCGATTGCAGCGGCCGTCAGGGTGCCGGTGATAGCGCCGGCCATGTCGGCCGTACCGTTGTTGACCAAGATGAAGTTGAGGCTGGCGGTTTCGCCCACGTCGAGTACGCCGTCGCCATCGTTGTCGCCAACCGCGGTAGCGGGAACGCCGGTGAAGTCCAGCGTGGCGTCCGTCACCTGTACGCCGGCGGCGATGGCGTTGTAGCTTTCCACCACGCCAAGGTTCTGCGGATCGTTGCGATCGGGACCGACGGCGGACACGCCCATGCCGCGCTTGGCGAAAGCCTTGGCCATCAGCGTGAAATCGCCGTCGTCGGTGGCTTTCGCCGCCGCCAGCAGGGCATCGCGCGCTTCCAGGATGGTGGGCGCGTTCGGGGTCATTTTCAGACCCTCGATGATGTAGTCCTGCATGCGGCTCTTGGCCTGCGCGAACGTATAGCGCGGGTCGTTAAGCAGGCTGGCGTAGAACTCCCATAGCGTGTTGCACCAGATTTCACCGGTGTCATGCACCTCGGCATTGCCGATGGGATTGCCGGCGAGGTCGGTGAACGCCTTGCCGGTCAGATCCGTGCCCGGCGCGGCCGGGGCCGTGGTGGGTAGCGCCTGACCGAAGGAGATGTGCTTGAAGGTCAACGGATCGATCGACATGTCCGTGGAGTACGGATAGCGACGAATACCGAAGTACTGGTTGAACGTCACGTACGCGGACAGCGGGTAGGCGCCCTGGTACTTGTCGTTGCCGCCGACCGCTGCGTCTTCCGGACGCACCGTCAGCAGCATGGCGTCGAAGTCGCTCCAGCCCTCGCCCATGCCGCCGCCCTGGGTGCTGCTCAGCCCCAGTGCGTCGCCGACCAGGCGATTGCTGACGTGGTGGAAGAACTCGTGCGCCACGATCTGGATGTCCATCGTGCCGTCGCGGTCCGCCTTGTACTGCACCACGACGTTGGCGGTCACCGCGCCGCCGGCGAGCGCCGTCTTGATGGCGTTGCCGGAATCCTGGGTGACGGAGACCGTGCCGATGCTGATGGTGTCGGTGATGGTGGCATCATCGCCCAGTCCGGGCGGTGTCGACCCCGCGGCGTTGTTGGCGATGATCACCGCCGCGGCGCCGGCAGTCTGCGCATGCAGCGTCTTGGTCTTGAACGAGCAGGTGCCGCGATCGATCAGCGCAACGGCGCCGGTCAGGTTGGTGGTGATGGCGGCGCAGCCGTTGGTATTGCCGCTCTCGGCGACTTTTACGTCACCGCTGGCGGTAAAGGCATGCGGACCGAAGTCGGCGGTGCCGAAAGGCACCGCACCGACACCCGCCGAGATGGTCACCGCGGCGGTGCCGGTGAGCGGACCGTCCCACAGGAACATGCGCTGGATCGGTGAACCGCCGTCCGGCGGCGTCTGCATGTTGGCGTTGTTGCGGCCGCTGTCGTCCTGGGCCTGCGCCTGGATCGGGTCGCCCTCGACGCCGCCGCGGCCATAGTTGGAGGTCTGAGCGTTGCCGGAGACCTCGTCGAAGCCGTGGTCGTACCAGAAATCATGCAGCCAGTTGTCGACGAAGAACTGGTTGACGATCGCTGCCTGCCGCTGGGTGGCGGTGGTGGGGTCGGAGTCGATGGTGTAGGGATAATCGAAGGTGCTCGCGCTGCTGATGGTGCCGCGGACATCGCCGGCATCGAAGCCGTCGTCGCCGACGAGATTGGCGAAATCGTCGACGTTGTTGCCGGTGGTGACCGTGGCGCCGGGCGGCAGCCAGGGATCGTTCTTCGCCCCAACGGTGGCGGCGGTATTGCCCAGCAGGGTGCTGTTGTTCAGGGTTGCCAGGTTGTAGGGACCCTGGGTGCGGCCCTGGTCGCCGGTGGGGCCGGCGGTGAACGGATCGAGGGTGTTGTTGTTGATCGGTTCGTCTTCAGGCTGGAACGGCGCAGCCGAACCGGCGAAGACATGGTAGCTGTACGTGTCGGAGGCGGTCAGGTCCTTGCGGAACAGCACCTTGCCATCCGCCGCGGAAATGACGTAGCCGAAGGCGTCGTTGGTGGCGTTGTCGACGGTACGCGCATGCACCTCGACGAACCACGACGGGACATAGCTGCCCTCATTGTAGTAGTACACCTGCTTGGCGCGCTGCGTGCCGAAGACGTGGTAGTCGCTGGTGGTCTTGCCGGCCGAGTAGAGGGCGTAGTTGCCCGATTTGCCCTTGGCGCTGAAGGCGAACGGCGAAGCCTTGCCGCCCATGTCTGCGAACGCGCTGCTCAGCGCCGTCTCGGCGCTGATGGCGAAGTTCGGCTTGGTGCTGGCGGGTGCGGCGCCGAGGACCTTGGACTTCGACTTGGTCTGCACCGACGGCGCGAAGTAGCCCGAGGTGGCGACCGCATTCATGTTGCGGTCCATCATCACGTTGAGCGAACGGCCGAACACTTCGAGGCCGTCCTTGTACTGCTGGAAGCGGGCGATGATCGGGCCACGGCCGAGATCGTGCACGCTGTTCAGCTTGGCGTTGGCGATGCTGTCCCGGTCCAGACGCAGGAACGAGGCCTGCTGGCCAAGAACGCCGCGGGCCACGGTTTCGGCGCGCAGTTCGGGCTTCAGCGGCGAATAGGCCAGCGACTTCGCCGTGGCGGCGGTTGCGGTCTTCGCGCCAGCCGGCGCCCACAGGAAGGTCGAGGTGCCCAGCTTCTTGTCGAAGCTGGACGGAAACCCCTTGATCTTGAGATTTGGCTTGCTCAGCAGG
This sequence comes from Nevskia sp., assembly GCA_028291705.1. Classification (GTDB taxonomy): domain Bacteria; phylum Pseudomonadota; class Gammaproteobacteria; order Nevskiales; family Nevskiaceae; genus Nevskia. The sequence goes on along the minus strand of JAQGNS010000097.1, from coordinate 9,442 downwards.
TTGGCGTGCAGGCTCGCGTTGAGGCTCGCGAACTTGTTGCCGCCCTGCAGTGTGGAGCTTGATAGCGCTTTATAGGAGGCGTCGTAATCCGGCCTCGCCGTGCTGCTGTTGGAGGCGTAGGCGCTTGCGCTGGCAAGTACGCCCGCAGCCACGAAGGCAACGAGTTTCTTCATTGAATTTCCCCTGTAACGTTGTGGACGTCGCCCACGGGCGACTCCCTGTCGCATAACGGATGTCCCATCGAACTGCCGCAAGGCGGTCCATGGTGACGACAACAAAATCCGCCACCCCGGCGAGCTTTGTTGCAAACACGTGAAACGATCTTAGGCGCGCATTCGCGTGCTTGCAAACAAGGCGTCTTGAGCACGGCCGGATGCTGTGATGCAACAAAAATTGCCGCGGCACCGTTGTGGTGCGGAACATCGTGCGGTCCATCTTCGTCTGATGCTTGGTTCTCACGTACCGTAGCGTATGAGCGTGGCAATCGATGCCGCGACATGACACGCATGTTTTCGATCACGGCTCCGCGACGACTGCCGCTCTCGTTTTGTGCAGGACAATCGCCCGGCGCACCCTGACCGTGCAGTCGAAATCTGCCATGGCGTCGGGCTGTCGCGAGAATTTTGAAAGCGTGTGCGCGCATTCCCCTGGTTGCAACATGGTCCAGCCTGGCGGTCCGGCTTCTACTTCAGGAAAGCCGTACCGCGAAAGCAATAAAAAAATCCCGGGGAGGCGTGAAGCCTCCCCGGGATGATGGTCAATCTGCTTCTTGCTTAGCTGCGCTCACGGCGCCTTAAACCAGCCAGGGCGAAGCCAGGCAGCAACAGCCACAGGCCGAAAGCGCAGCCGCCGTTGTTGGCGTTCACCACCGCCGCAAGCGCCATATTGACCGTGCCGCCCGGCACATTCGTGGCATCGGTGGCTAGTGCGCCCGCCGCGAGGCGCTCTGCGCGCCTCGAAGCAGGGCCTGGTTATAGCGGGCGATCTGCGCCAGTGCCGCAAACTCGAATTCCGCGCCGAGGCGCAGCGGCGCGGTTGCCGCGGCGATGACCAGGCTCAGGTGCACGTTGGGATCGGCCACGGCGTCGCCGATCTGTTCACGGGGGTGCTTGCGCAGCGCGGCGAGAAAAACCAGCAGGCCGCGGATGCGCGCCAGCACATGATCCTTGGTTTTGGCATCGTCGCTGATGGCTTCGTGGACCTGCAATGCAGCGGCGATGATCGGGTGCGTGGCGTCCTCGGTGATCAGCGCTTCGATACGGCCGTCGCGGCTGAGCGCGGCCACGGCGCGCTCTTCGCTGGCCGTGTCGCGGGTCTGCGCCAGGGTGGTGAAGCGCAGGAAGTAATCGTGGAAGCGATCGGGGCGGATCACGCGCAGCGGCTCGGCCGAAACGCTGCCCTGATCGAGCATGGCGGCGGTGGCATCGAGATGCACGGTGAGCGAGCGCAGCTCCACCAGACCGCGGCCGCCGAGGGTTTCGTCCTCGTTGCGCAAGCCTTCGTAGAGCCGGTAGATCGCCAGTGCCAGCGTCTGATGTGGAGCGGGTATGCCCGGTTCCGCCGCGGCCACGTAATGTTCCAGCGCGCTCGCCGCCTTGAGCAGCGCGGGCGCCTGTGCCGCCGCCGCGGGCAACAGCCGGCTCAAGGCTGCGATCACCTCGGTGTCGGATACCGCTTCGAATTCACCGTTGCCGCCGGCGCGGCCGAACACCAAAGCATGGTGCGCGGACAAGGCCGCGCGCAGCAGCAGGATCAGCGCGCCGCCGCGGGTACGGCCGGCCGTCGCCGCAGCGGCCAGCACCGCAAAGGCTTCGTCGGCCGGCGTCTCGCCATCCAGCAGCACGCCGTCCAGGTCGGACAGCACTTGCCGGATCAGCTGCTCGGAAAAATCGTGGGGGTGGGGAATGTCGTCGGCTGCGGGGGGCTGGTTCATGCGTGCTTCAATAAGTTGATGAGAGATTTCAAACCAGGCCTTTTTCGGCCAGCTGGTTCTTGAAATAAGCGTAGAAGATCGGCGCGGCGATCACGCCGGGAATGCCGAAGGTCGCTTCCATCAGCACCATCGCCACCAGCAGCTCCCAGGCCTTGGCGCGGATGTGCGAACCGATGATGCGCGCGTTGAGGAAGTATTCGAGCTTGTGCACGCCGATCAGGAAGGCTAGCGAGGCCACCGCCACCGGCAGCGAGCTGCTCAAGCTGACGATGACGATGACCGAGTTGGAGATCAGGTTGCCGACGATCGGCACCAACCCCGCGAACAGGGTCAGCGTCACCATGGTCTTGGTCAGCGGCAGGTGGATGCCGCACAGCGGCAGGATCACCATCAGGTAGATCGCGGTGAAGACCGCATTGATGCCGGCGATCCAGGCCTGGGCGAAGACCACCCGCCGGAACGCCTCGCTCAGTTTCGCGCCTTGTTCGGCGATGGCCGCGGCGAGCGGTCCGCGCTCGGCGAGCTTGCCGCTGTCGCCGCGCAAGGCGAGCAGGGCGCCGATGACCATGCCGATCAGGATGTGGGCGAAGACCCGGCCGGCGATGACGCCGGCACCGCCGACCGCGCCCGAATGCGCGCGCAGCCAGCCGGTGAGCTTCTCCCGCAACTCGTCGGCGTCGGTCGGCAGGTAGTCGTTCAGCGATGCCGGCAGCCGCTGGCGCGAGCTGTCGAGGATCTCCGCCAGTTTTTGCAGCAGTGCCGGCAGGCTGTCGTTGCCGTGGCGCAGCGCCGAGGCCGCGCCGATGATCAGCAGGGTCAGCGCCAGCACCACGGTGCCGGTGAGGAGGGCCACCGCCACCAGTTTGGCGTTGTTGCGGCTGATCGAGCTGAGTTTGAAGCGGTCGGCCAGCACATGCACCAGTTCGTACACCAGCAGCGCCGACAGCAGCCCCGACAACAGCTTGAGCTGCATGATCAGCACCAGAAACGCCGCCGCGACGGCCCAGGTGGCCAGATCGGCGTTGGCTATGGCGGGAAACGGGCGTTCGCGTTGCATGAGCGGCCAGGGCGGGTTCGGGCGCTCATCATAAACAAGCGCAGGCCGGGGCGGCCGCTTCGGAGCTATGGGAAATGGCGGCGGGAGCCGCGTCGGCGCTGCTGCGCCGGGAGTTACGGGGAGTTACAGGGGGGAATCGCAGGCAATAAAAAAGGCCCGGCGTCTGGGGCGCCGGACCTTAAGATCGGGGCAAACGCCGATTTACTTCTTTTTCTTCTTTGCGGCAGCCTTCTTCACCGGAGCCTTTTTCTTGGCAACGGCCTTCTTTTTCACAGCCTTCTTCGCAGCGGGCATGGGAACCTCCCAACTTCAAAATATGGCTAGTGCTATCAACGCCCATCGCTGACAGTCACGGGCCACGACCCATAGTGGCAAAGCTTGAGAAAAAACACAAGATCTAGTAGACGAAAATCTGTCAAGGCACAGAAGCCGATATTTTTCCGTCTGCAAAAAAGTGTTTCGTCCCCGCTTGCACAATTGCTCAAAACATGCGGTGGATACTGGGTTTTTTGCGATTTCGAGGACTTGATTTTTGTGCCGCGATGAGGGTTTAAACGCGTGCCAGGCGGTCGGCGATGACGCGCAGGACCTGGCGGTTAACCACCAATCCGAAGTGACTTCCGCGCACTTCCGCGCATTCCGTGTTCGCCGCGGGGTCTTCCATCGAGCACTGCCAGGCGACGATGCCGTCGCTCTTCGAGTAGATCGCGGTGCATGGCACCGGCGGCGGCGCTGTGCGTTTGCGGAATCCTTCCCAGTCGAGATTCACCGGCTTGCCGCGATTGGCCAAGCGGAACAAAGCGAGCATGTTGTTGGCATCAGGACGACCGTTGATCGGGCTGCCGAGCGTGAATACGCGCCGCACCAGTTGCGGTTGATGCCGCGCCATCTCGCGCACGAACACGCCGCCGAGACTCCAGCCGATCAGGCTCACCGGCGACTGGTGTTCGGAGCTGAGTTTCTCCAGCCGTTGTGTCAAAGCCTTCTTCAGCGTGGGACGCATGCCGAAGTTGGTGCCCTGGTCCCAACCGCAGGCCGCGTAACCCAGTTGATTCAATGCGCGGCGCAACGGCAGCGTAGCCAGATCGTTCGCGCCGAAGCCCGGCACGATCATCACCGGGTGGCCGTCGCCGGCCGGCATTCCGCGAATGCTCAGGCTGCGCAGCAGAAACCAGGGCATCTCCGCGAACACGCGCAGCTCCAGCGCAAGCAGATGCAGGCGCGGTGCGCGGATGTCCGGTATCCCGGATGGCTGGCTCATGCTGATTCCCCCCGTCGTTGTTTAGCGTGCATTATCACCGCAACGCCTCGGACAAATCAGGAGCGGGCATGAGCAGCGGCAAGCATGATTATTTCGCCACGGTCTTGTGGCAGCGCAGCAATGACGAGAAGTACACCGACAACCGCTACTCGCGCGCGCATCAATGGCGCTTCGACGGCGGTGTGGTGGTCGCGGCTTCGAGTTCGCCCAAGGTGGTGCCGCTGCCCATGTCGGTGGAAGCCAACGTCGATCCGGAAGAGGCGTTCATCGCCGCATTGTCTTCCTGCCACATGCTGTTCTTCCTTTCTTACGCAGCGCAGCGCGGCTTCGTTGTCGATCGCTACGAGGATCAGGCGATCGGCACCATGGGCAAGGATGCGCAGGGGCGCATCGCGATGTTGAAAGTGGCGCTGCGTCCGCGCATCAGCTTCAGCGGCGACAAGCGCCCGAGTGCAGCGGACATCGACGCACTGCACCATCGTTCGCACGAAGATTGTTTCCTGGCCAATTCGGTGAAGACTGAAGTGATGGTGGAAGACCTTGCATGAAAGTGGAAAAAGACACCCCAGTGGAAGCTTTCAGCCGATTTACGCTTTCTTGCACTTTGCGGCCTAAAAGACGCTGTTGATGCGGTTTGGGGGTTTTCCTGGGATGTTCCCAGGTGATCCTGCCCGAGCGGGTAGGTTGCACCAGAACGGTGCATTCTTCGAGCGGAATCGACCGGCCACTATTTCCACGGCTAAGGCGAGGGTCCCCGACCGGTCAAAGCGGCCGGGTCCGGTAGAAAACTCTAGTGCGCCAGTGCGGTTTCGCAGACTTGATCGGGCAGGCGCTCAAGCTCCGCTGCGGTCAGGCGGGCCAGGATCAGGGTGCCGTGATTGCTCAGCAGGGGTTTGTAGCCATCCCGGACGATGCCGGCGCGGGCCAGGGCGCGGTGCAGCTCCGCGTCGCGCAACACGATCTGGTCTTCCTCGCAGATCCAGTCGATATCGACGGTTGCCGGAAGCGGCGGCCCGAAGCCGCGCGGCTCGCGCAAGGACAGGCGCAGGCGCCGGCCGCCGGGATACAGGCTCCAGACCGGGCGCAGGGAGCGCCCCGAGTGTTGTACCAAAGCCAAGCCGTCTGTTGCTGGCATACGCGTCCTTGCTGATTCCAGATCCTGTGATCGCATGCTGGCACTGCGACCCCGGCGGAACCCCGCGTCAGGTGGACCGGAGGACGGTCATGACCGATGGATGGCGCAAAACATGACTCAATACTCATGTTTTGCGTCTGCTGGAATGGCTGATAACGGGCTGGACCGAGTCGCGGCTGTCTGCCGCGCCTTTTGCGGATTTTCGATGCCGGCGCTCCTTATATATGGAGGGCGCCCAGTCCGGCCTGCCCGGCCCGCTTCGGCTCCATGCCGGCGGCCCACAAGGCGCGTCCCCGCCTGCTTTGCGGCCTCCAGCCCGGAAAGTGCCGAGGCGTAAGGGATTCGACAGCGGCCAAAGAACGGGGTAGAGTGCTCTCCGCAATTGTTTCAAGCAGTCCGTACCGCGGTCCTTTACCCGCTTCCCAAAGCGGCGCTTTGTAATGTCTCCCGGCACCTCCTTGATCGCTTGCAAACCCGGGCTAACGCCCGTCCATCATTGTTTTATCGTAAAAGGAATGTCGTATGGCAGATAATTCTACTGGTACCGTGAAGTGGTTCAACGACGCGAAAGGCTTCGGCTTTATCACGCCGTCGGACGGTGGTGAAGACCTCTTCGCCCACTTCAAGGAAATCCAGGGCACGGGTTTCAAGACCCTCAAGGAAGGTCAGCGCGTTGAGTACAAAGCTGCGCGCGGCCCGAAGGGCATGCAGGCGACTCAGATTCGCCCGCTGTAACCCAAGCAGCACCGCTTAGAAAAACCGCGGCTAATCACCGCGGTTTTTTTTATGGGCGAAGGGTATTGCCGGAGCGGGTTTCCCGGATGGGCCGGCCCCGGTGGTCGGCCTCCGCTTGACCGCTTGACGGGCGCCTCCGCTTCCAGTGAGTTTTGACTATTGGCGGCGCGCCCCGCGGCATGCTCCAATAGCCCTCGCAATCGCACCCGATTGTTTGCCGCATGCGGCCAGGATGCCGCCAGAGTCCATACATGACCGATGCTGTCGCGGAAGCCCGCAAGGCTCCCATCAACATTCCCGCCGTCATCATGTTTTCCATCTCCACGGTTGGCGCCCTGACGGTGCTGCCCTGGTATGCCTGGAGCCATCATCTCGGCGCCGGGCCATGGATCTTCTTCGGATTCACCATGTGGGCCACCGGCCTGTCGATCACCGCCGGTTATCACCGCCTGTGGTCGCACCGCGCCTATGAGGCGCACTGGACGCTGCGCCTGTTCTACATGCTGTTCGGCGCCATGTCGCTGCAGAACAGCACCCTGATCTGGGCTTCGATGCACCGGGTGCATCACAAGAACGTCGATGACGTCGACAACGACCCGTATTCGATCAAGCGCGGCTTCTGGTACGCCCACATGGGCTGGATGCTGCGCAACTATCCCAGCAGCGCGCTGGACTTCAGCAATGCCCGCGACCTGCAGCAGGATCCGCTGGTGGCCTTCCAGCACCGGCACTACCTGGGCCTGGCGCTGGGCATGAACATCGCGTTCCCGGCCCTGGTCGGCGCCGCTTTCGACGATCCCTGGGGCTTCATGCTGATCGGCGGCCTGCTGCGCCTGGTGGTCAACCACCACCTTACCTTCTTCATCAATTCGCTGGCTCACTACTGGGGCCGCCGCCCGTACACCGCCGACAACACCGCGCGTGACAACGACCTTGTCGCCCTGTTCACCTACGGCGAGGGGTATCACAACTTCCACCACCTGTTCCAGTGGGATTACCGCAACGGCGTGCGCTGGTGGCAGTTCGATCCGACCAAGTGGTGGATCGCCGGCTGGTCCGCCGTCGGCGTGACCCGCGGCCTCAAGCGCGTGCCCGAGTTCAAGATCCAGCGCGCCATGCTGCAGCGGCAGTTCGAGCGCACCCAGGAGAAGCTGCGTGCCTGCAGTCATCCGGGCCGCCTGGCCGAGTTGCAGAAGCTGTTCGAGCACGAGATGGAGGCCTTCTCCGTCACCCTCAACGAGTGGAAGAAGCTGCAGGCCGAGCGCATCGACGCGGCGCGCAAGCAGATCGCCGGACAGTGGGAGCACAGCGAGGCACGGCGCCGCTTCCAGGTGCTGGAACACAGCCTGCGCCTGCAGCGTCGGCGCGTGCGCCTGCTGCGCCTGCAGACCGCCTGAACTAAAAAGCGCCGCGCCGGCAAACGGCGCGGCTCCATAAGCGACACCATCGCATCCAGGGCTCCAAGAAGCCCATCGGGAGAGCAGGGCAATGCCAGTGTTCCGTCGGCAGCAGCACAGCATCGTGGTGCCCCACGACCTGCGCGCACTGACCACCATCGACCGCGCACACGAGGTGTTTCCGCCGCGCGCCGGCCTGGCCCGCGAGGACGCGCGCGAGATCTGGCATGCAGTGCAGGCCCTGTATCGCTCCGGTGCGCACCCGGCGATGAGCCTGTGCCTGCGCCGGCGCGGCCAGATCGTCTTCAACCGCAGCATCGGCCACGTCTTCGGCGGCGGCCCGCGCGACCAGCGCGACGCCCACCGCATGCTGCTCACGCCGGGCATGCCGGTGTGCCTGTTCTCCGCTTCCAAGGCCGTCACCGCCATCCTGATCCACAAGCTGGCCGAGGACGGCGAAATCGATCTCGACGTGCCGGTCAGCCGGTACCTTCCCGAGTTCGGCCAGGCCGGCAAGCACGGCATCAAGGTGGCGGATGTGCTGTCGCACCGGGGCGGCTTCCCCTCCATCGCCCTGCCCAAGGCCGAGCGCAAGGTCGAGCTGCTCAACGACTGGGACCGGGTCATCGAGCTGATCTGCCGCGCGCCGCAGACCCACGGCCGCCAGCTGGCTTACCACGCCATCACCGGCGGCTTCATCCTGGCCGAGCTGCTGCAGCGCGTCACCGGGCAGTCCCTGCGCGAATACCTGGACCGGCACATCCGCCAGCCGCTGGGCATGAAGCATTTCACCTACGGCCTGCCGGCGCAGTACCGCGACCAGGCGGCGGTGAACTACGTCGCCGGGCCGCCGGTGCGCTTCCCCCTGTCCAAGGTGGTGGAGCGCGCCCTGCTGGCGCCGTTCGACGAGGTGGTGGAAGCGTCCAACTCACAGACCTTCATGGACGCGGTGATCCCCGCCGGAAACATCTATTCCACGGCCGAGGAACTGTCGCGCTTCTTCCAGATGCTGCTCGACGGCGGCGTGTGGAATGGCCAGCGCATCCTCAAGGCCGAAACGGTGGCGCGGGCCGTGGCGCCGCGCGGCCGCATGTCGGTCGACCGCATGCTGATGATCCCGATGCGCTACAGCGAGGGCATGATGCTCGGCGCCAACCCCTTCGGTCTCTACGGCCCGGATACGGCGCAGGCCTACGGCCACCTCGGCTTCATCAACATCCTCGGCTGGGCCGATCCGCAGCGTGAGATTTCCGCCGCCCTGCTCACCACCGGCAAGGCCATCCTGGGCAAGCACCTGGTGCTGCTGGGCAAACTGCTTTCGGCCATCGCGCGGCGCTGCGAATAGCCCGCGCCGTCCGCTTCAGAACTCGCGCCCCGGCAACAGCCCGCGCAATTCCTCGGCCGTCAGGTCGCGCCAGGCTCCCACCTTCAGGCTGCCCAGGCGCAGGTTGATGATGCGTACCCGTTGCAGCCGCCGCACGTCGTAGCCGAAGGCTTCGCACATGCGGCGGATCTGCCGGTTCAGTCCCTGCGTCAGCACGATACGGAACACTCGACTTTCGGCCCGGTCGCCGACGCGGCTGGTGCGGCAGGGCTTGGTGGTCGTCTCCAGTTCCGGCAGGCGCACGCCCTTCGACATCCCGTCGAGGAAATCGGTCGTCACCGGGCGGTCCACTGTGACGATGTATTCCTTCTCGTGCTTGTTTTCGACGCGCAGGATTTCATTGACGATGTCACCGTTGTTGGTGAGCAGGATCAGGCCTTCCGAATCCTTGTCGAGGCGGCCGATGGGGAAGATGCGGTCGGCATGGTTGATGAAGTCGATGATGTTGCCGGCGATGTGGCGTTCGGTGGTGCAGGTGATGCCCACCGGCTTGTTCAGCGCGATATAGACCTGCCTCTTCTTCGCCCCCACCACGCGCCC
>JAQGNS010000090.1 GCA_028291705.1 Nevskia sp. | reverse complement strand
GTGGCACACTCGGTGCGTTAATGCCTGTCAGGTATGGTGTGTCCGGTCACCCCGGCGCCAAAACAAAAGAAATCACAGGGGAGGAGAGTTTCATGCTGAGACGTATTTCCATTGGAGTGCTGAGCGCCGGTGCGCTGCTTGCGGCCCGCCCGGCATTTGCCGAAACCACCGATCCGGTGAAGAGCCAGATCAGGGAGCTGCAACAGCAGATCCAGCAACAGCAGGAGATGCTGAAGAAGCAACAGGAGATGCTGGACCATCTGGTCGACGCGGAGAAGGACAGCCAGACCCGTGCCGACAAGGCGCAGGCGGCAGCCGACACCGCCAATGCGCAGGTGCAGGCGATCGCCGCCGCCGACCTGCGGCCGGCGACAACACCGGGGCCGACCATCACCATGTCGCCGAGGAACCGGCCGGGCTGGCGCAGCGCCGATGGGCGCAACCAGATCGAGCTGCAGTCGCTGATGCAGTTCGACATCGGCCTGAACGACTACCACACGGCTTCGGCCGCGACGACGCCGCAGAAGATCCAGAGCGGCTTCAATGCCCGCCGCATGCAGATCGGTTTCAACGCGACCTTCCAGGAGGACTGGCACGCCGAGCTGGCCTACGACTTCGGCAACTCGGACGAAACCATCGCCGCTTCCGGCGGCCCCACTGCGGGCTTCAAGAAGGCGCTGGTCAGCTATACCGGCTTCCGTCCGTTCTCCACCCGTACCAGTATCGAAATGGGTTACGAGACGCCGCCGATCTTCCTCGACGAGGCGCTGGGCAGTTCGAGCGGCATCTTCCTCGAGCATCCGACGCCGGATCGTCTGGCCACCGGCTTCGCCAGCGGCGAGGGCAGGGCGGTGTTCGGTGTGCGCGACTACACCGACCGTTTCTTCTCGGTGACCATGGTGACCGGCCCCAAGGCGGGCGACGACCATACCGCTGCGTCGAACGAAGAGCAGGTGGCGATCGTCGGGCGCTATACCTACAACCTATGGCAGTCGGGCGCCAACCTGTTCCACCTGGGCGCGGGCTTCCAGCGCGTGCTGCAGCCGACCTTCAAGTCGGGTTCGACCTTCAACGCCCTGTCGCTGAGCGACGAGGCCGAGTTGCGCGTCGATCCGACCAACATCATCAGCGTCGCCTTCGGTTCGGCCAAGAACCCGGTGCGCAGCGGCGGCACCTACAGCGCGGAATTCGCCGCCGCCTATGGGCCGCTTCTGGCGATCGGCGAGTACTACCGCTATGACGTGGAACGGCAGGGATTGCAAGACGTCAATTTCCAGGGCGCCTATGGCGAAGTGACCTGGTCCCTGACCGGAGAGCGTCACAACTACGTGCCGTCCGCCGCGGGTTTCGCCAACCTGTCTCCGGCCAATCCGATCTCGCTGTCGTGGGGCAACTTCGGCGCCCTGGAAGTGGCGGCCCGCTACAGCTGGGCCAACATGAACGATCATTTCATCGCGGGCATGGCCAACTCGCCTTCCGCCATCGCCGGCGGTGTGGATGAAAGCATGACGTTGGGCTTGAACTGGTACGCCAACAACAACGTCAAGTTCATGCTCAACTACATTCACGGCTTCCTCGATCGCGGCAGCCTCACCGCGCCGTACCCGGAGACCGGCGGCAGCTGGAACGAAGTGGCGCTGCGCACGCAGTTCGGTTTCTAGCGGATTCCGCAACGCGCCCGGAAGCTGTCCCAGCGGCTTCCGGGTTCGTTGCGGCTTTGGTTTTCCCCTGTGCTGTTCCGCGCAGAACATGGCAGTAAGGTTGGCGAGTTGTAAGCGGCGCAGTGCGCAAGGCATTGCCGCCCCGGCATTGAATCCGGGTGCCTGCCGTCCCCGTCGCGCCCATGCCGGCAATGGATCGCCTGCCGCCGGAGCAGGCCCGGCGCTTGCGCAGCAGCCCTGCCGCATGGCAGATTCCGTAGATAATCAAGCAATTCCCCCTATTCAGAGAGATCTTGTCGAATGGCAGGCCAGGCGAAAAATTCCGACGACGGCAGTACCCGGCTGTCGTCTGTTGCCAACGCGATCCTGTTGATGAAGACGTTCTCCGACGAGCGCAGCGAGATGGGAATCAGCGCCCTGGCGGAACGCTTGGGCCTGGCCAAGAGCACGGTGCACCGCTTGGCCTCGACCCTGGTCGAGGCCGGCATGCTCGAGCAGAACAAGGAAACCGGGAAGTATCGCCTGGGCCTGGCGGTGTTCGAGCTGGGGTCTTTGGTGCGCCGCAAGATCGACATCTCGTTCGAGGCCAAGCCCTGGCTGATGACCTTGCGCGAGCAGACCGGCGAGACGGTCGACCTGTCGATCCTCGATCACGGCGGCGTGGTCTGCGTCAACTTCCTCGAGAGCCAGAAGGTCAACCGCATCAGTTCCGGCATCGGCCTGCGCAAGCCGGTGCATTGCACGGCCGAAGGCAAGGCGATGATCGCCTTCCAGCCGGCGGCCGCGATCGAGCGGATCATCAGCGCCGGGCTGGAGCAGCGCACCCCGCGGACCATGGTCGATGCGGCGACGCTGCACGAAGAGCTGGCGAAAATCAGGACCCGCGGCTACGCCACCGACGACGAGGAGTACGAGATCGGCGTGCGCAGCATCGCCGCGCCGATCCGTGACGACAGCGGCAACTCGGTCGCGGCGGTGGGCGTCACCGGCCCGACGCAGCGCCTGACCAAGAGCCGGCTGCTGGCGCTCGCCGGACACGTCAACGAAGCGGCCAAGGCCATTTCCCTGCGTCTCGGCGACCGCTCCAGGATTTTCTGAGCGGTACGCGCGGTCGTCCGTTTTCGCGGCACGACTTCCCGCAATAGTCCCGAACACTTCCGGCCGCTGAGGCTGCGAAGTCGCGGCTTCGCCTCAAGGCGAACGTCTTCTTTGCGCTCCAACTACCACACTGCCGGCGGCCGCCGGCCGGCTGCTGCTCGCTGCCTGCACGCGTTCGTACGCCTCCATCCGGCGGTGAGCCTGAGCCGCTGCGAAGAAAATTCCTGCGGAAATTTTCCGGATCGGCGCGCGACGACGACATGCCGACGATTCCCGGACAGCAATCAAGTTCCACGCAAATCAAGCCTCAAGCGGTGTCTGCCGCGGCGCACGGCCGTTCGCAATTGACATCGCCAGGAAGCGCTGTTAAAAGTACGTTCAACATAAAGGAAAACCGTTCCGTATAAAAGAACGTAAGTTTCCACTCCGAAAGAGGCAGAAATGCCGGTACGCAAGGCTGCAGCAATGATTAGGTGCGAATCATGAGCGTCCGCGAAATGAATACGGTTGAGTGGATCTGGAGGCAGGT
>JAQGNS010000083.1 GCA_028291705.1 Nevskia sp. | reverse complement strand
GAGCAGCAGCTCGCCGCCGGCGCCACCCAGCAGCAACAGGTCGCCGGCATGGTGCAGATGCTGGCGGATCGCCTCCAGAAGCAGCCGGACGATCCCGAAGGCTGGGCCATGCTCGGCCGCTCCTACTTCGTCACCCAGCATTTCGAAGACGCCGCCAAGGCCTACGGCGAGGCCAACGCCCGCGCCGCCCAGCCCAATCCGGAGTGGCTGGCCGGGCAGGGTGAGGCCCTGGCCTTCGCCCGCGACCGCGACCTCCTGGGCACGCCGCTCGAGCTGTTCCAGCGCGCCCTGGCCGTCGATCCCGATTACGGCAAGGCCCTCTGGTACGCCGGCATGGCCGCCGCCCAGGTCGGCGACACCGTCACCGCCCGCGCCCGCTGGGGCAAGCTCCTGGCCCAGCCGGACCTGCCGCCGCAGATGCACGACGTCCTCCAGGCCCGCTTGCAGGAGTTGGACGGCCAGCCCCCGGCCGGAGCCGGGCCCATGGCCGCCGCAGCCGGTGCGCCGAACGCTGGCGGCCCCCCCAGTCAGCCCGCCGCCCCGGCCGCCGCCGGCCCGGCCCTGAATCTCCACGTCAGCCTCGCCCCCGAAGTCGCCGCCAAGGTCCCGCCCGGCGCCGTCCTCTTCGTCTTCGCCAAGGCCGAACAGGGCCCGCCCATGCCCCTGGCCGTGCAGCGCCTGCCGGGCCAGACCCTGCCGGCCGACATCAAGCTCGACGACAGCATGGCCATGGCCCCGGCCCTGCGCCTCTCGTCCTTCGACCGCTACATCGTCACCGCCCGCCTCAGCGGCGGCGGCGGCCCCATGGCCCAGTCCGGTGACCTGGAAGGCATCTTGCATGTACAGCGCGCCCAGGCCGGGCAGCCGCTGGATTTACGCATCGACCATGTAGTGCCGTAAATAAAAAAAGGATGAACGCAGGCCAGCGATGCAGGTCAATGGCACAGCCTGAATGGTGACGAAGCCCGGTGTAGGGCGGCCTGTGGCCGCCGGAGCTGCTGCGGCGAATCACGGCGGCCACAGGCCGCCCTGCAACCCCCCAGAACTGCACCAAGTGCATTGCAGCCCTGCAACAACCGGCATTCCGTCACCAAACCCCTTTAAAATGCCCACCCCGGCCCGATTTTTCACATTGCCACGATGACCAATCCCCAGGTATTCGATCTGCCGGCCCTGCCGCCGACGCTGCCGTCCTTCCTCAAGGCCGGCCTTTCGGCCTCGCGGCGCCCCAAGGGCACCCCGGTCCTGCCGGACTGGCAGGTGCGGGTCCGCGCCCTGCGCGTCGACCGCGCCCGCCTCAACGCCTACAGCGCCCTCTGTGGCCTGCCGGAATCGCCCGAGCTGCCGATCCTCTACCCCCAGGTCCTCGCCACCCCGCTGTTCCTCAACCTGATGACGCGCCCCGGCTTCCCCCTGCCGCTGCTCGGCCTGGTGCACGTGCGCAACGACGTCGAGCAGCAGCGCCCCCTGCGCGTCGACGAAACCTTCGACCTCAGCATCCGCATCGGCGAAGGCCGCGAGGTCAAGGCCGGCTTTGAATTCGACCTCATCATGGAAGCCACCCCGGTGGAGAGCGAGCCGGTCTGGCGCGCCACCATGACCGTCATCCATCGCGGCCCCAAGCAGCCCACCAAGGGCCTCTCCCGCAGCAAGGCCCCCGCGTCCGCCGTGGACGGCCGCCTCTCCGAATACCTCGCCCTGTCCGCGCCCGAAGACACCGGCCGCCGCTACGCCGCCGTCTCGCAGGACTACAACCCCATCCACCTCTACGCCCTCACCGCCAAGCTGTTCGGCTTCAAGCGCGCCATCGGCCACGGCCTCTGGTCCGCCGCCCGCTGCCTGGCCCTGTTGCAGGACCGGCTGCCCGCAGCGCCCAAGGCCTACTCCGTGCAGTTCAAGCAGCCCCTGCTGCTGCCCGGCAGGGCCGCCCTGCGCTACGCCGTCGAAGGCGGCGCCGTCGACTTCTCTTTGCTCTCCGCCAGCAGCGACAAGGTCCATCTGAGCGGTACGCTGCGCTAAACTATTACGCCTCAACCGTCGCACGTCTCCAACTAGCTGAAAGGATTCAGCACTCACGAGTTTTTCTCGGGATTCGAATTTATGAGAATCAGAAAAGCAGTCTTCCCGGTCGCCGGTCTCGGCACCCGCTTCCTGCCCGCCACCAAGGCCAGCGCCAAGGAAATGCTGCCCATCGTCGACAAGCCCCTGATCCAGTACGCGGTGCAGGAAGCCATCTCGGCGGGCGCGGAAGAACTGATTTTCATCACCGGCCGGTCGAAGAATTCCATCATGGATCACTTCGACAAGGCCTACGAGCTCGAAGCCGAGCTCGCCAGCCGCGGCAAGAACAAGCTGCTCGAAACCGTGCAGGAAATCCTGCCCCCCGGCATCACCTGCATCTTCATCCGCCAGGCCGAAGCCCTCGGCCTCGGCCACGCCGTGCTCTGCGCCTGGCCGGCGGTGGGCGATGAAGACTTCTCCGTCATCCTCGCCGACGATCTCATCGACGGCCGCCTGCGCCCCTGCCTGGCGCAGATGCAGCGCGTCTACCAGGAATACGGCACCAGCGTCATCGCCACCGAGCGCGTGTCGCCGGACGAAGTCTCCAACTACGGCATCGTCGACACCCAGCCGGTCGGTCCGGGCCTGGGCGAGATCCGCCGCATCGTGGAGAAGCCCAAGAAGGAAGATGCACCGAGCAATCTGGCGGTGGTCGGCCGTTACATCCTGACCCCGCGTATTTTCAAACTGCTGGAGCGCACGCAGCGTGGCGCCGGCGGCGAGATTCAGCTGACCGATGCGATCAGCATGATGATCCAGGAGCAGACCGTGCTCGCCTACGAGTTCGAAGGCGTGCGCTACGACTGCGGCAGCAAGCTGGGTTATCTGAAAGCGAATGTGGAATATGCACTCAAGCACCCGGAGCTGGCGGATGGCTTTCGGGAATATCTGGAAGACCTGACCGGCGATTGGAAGCAGCCGGAAAAAGCATTGAAAGCCGTAAAGAAGTGAGGGGCTAGAGGTTCAGCCTGCCGTTTGATTTGTCATTTCAGGCACCGCGAACGATCTGGTCCCCCGACCAGGCGGCGCTTTCGCAAACCTTGGAATGACATCCCAAGCGGCACACTGGACGCCCGGCCTCCCACTCAGCGGCGACGGAGCGTGCAATGAGCGGAGCGAAGTATCAGAGCCTGATCGAGTCATCCTCGATCCAGGGCGGTAATGCGGCCTACGTAGAAGACCTCTACGAGCAATATCTCAACGACTCGAACTCGGTCGACCCGGAATGGCGGGCCTACTTCCGGGGCGTGCAGGGTCCAAGCGGCGCGCTCGACGTGCCGCACGGTCCGGTGCGCGCCAAGTTCGAAAAGCTGGCGCGTGACGGCGTACGCGCCGCCGCCGCGGCCACCCCGGCCGCGGACGTCCGCGCGCTGGAGAAGCAGGCGGCCGTGCTGCGCCTCATCAACTACTACCGCGTGCGCGGCCACCAGGCGGCGCGGCTCGATCCGCTCAACCTCGCGCCGATCCCGTCGGTGCCGGATCTGGACCCGGCCTTCCACGGCCTCGGCCCCGAGGACATGGACACGGTGTTCAACACCGGCTCGCTCGCCTCCGCCGACCGCATGTCGCTGCGCGACATCATCAAGCTGGTCAAGTCGGTCTACACCGACAGCATCGGCTCCGAATACATGTACATCACGGAGACCGCGCAGAAGCGCTGGGTCCAGAAGCGCCTGGAAGGCGAAGCCTTCAAGCCGCGCCTCACCACCGAGCAGAAGAAGGAAGTGCTGACCCAGCTCGCCGCCGCCGAAGGCATCGAGCGCTACCTGCACAACAAATACGTTGGCCAGAAGCGCTTCTCGCTCGAAGGCGGCGACTCCCTCATCCCCATGCTGGATGAGGTGATGCGTATCTCCGCCACCCGCGGCGTCGAGGAAATGGTCATCGGCATGGCCCACCGCGGCCGCCTCAACGTGCTGATCAACGTGCTCGGCAAGTCCCCCAAGGACCTCTTCGCCGAGTTCGAAGGCAAGTATTCCGCCGAAAGCCTCAGCCGCGCTGGCGACGTCAAATACCACCTGGGCTTCTCCACCGATGTGGAAGTGGCCGGCAAGCGCCTGCACCTCGTGCTCGCCTTCAACCCCTCGCATCTGGAAATCGTCAACCCGGTCGTGGAAGGCTCCGTCAAGGCCCGCCAGACCCGCCGCAAGGACGAGCGCGGCGACCGCGTGCTGCCCGTGCTGATCCACGGCGACGCCGCATTCGCCGGCCAGGGCGTGGTGATGGAAACGCTGCAGCTCTCGCACTCCAAGGGCTACAGCACCGGCGGCACCATCCACATCATCGTCAACAACCAGATCGGCTTCACCACCCCGAACCCGATCGAAGCCCGCGAAGGCCACGAAGCCCGCACCTCGCGCTACTGTACCGACATCGCCAAGATGCTCGAAGCGCCGGTGTTCCATGTGAATGGCGACGACCCCGAAGCCGTGGTCTTCGTCACCCGCCTGGCCACGGACTTCCGCAACCAGTTCCACAAGGACGTCATCATCGACCTGTGCTGCTACCGCCGCCATGGTCACAACGAGGCCGACGAGCCTTCGGCCACCCAGCCGGTGATGTACGCCGCCATCAAGAAGCAGCCCACCACCTTCACCCTCTATGCGCAGCAGCTCGCGCAGGAAGGCACGGTGCCGAAGGACGAAGCCGAGCGCCTGGCCAAGGCCTACCGCGACAGCCTCGACAAGGGCGAGAACACCGCCCGCACCACCCTCGGCATGGTCGGCAACCAGTACACCGTCAACTGGGCCAACTACCAGAAGGGCACCTGGGACACCCCCTCCGAGACCGCTGTCAGCGCGGACACCGTCAAGAGCCTCGCCGACCGCCTCAACAAGTTGCCGGAAGGCTTCGTCCTGCATCCGCGCGTCGACAAGATCCACGAAGACCGCATCAAGATGGCCGCCGGTGAACTCCCCATGGACTGGGGCTTCGCCGAAACCATGGCCTACGCCACCCTGGTCAACGAAGGCTTCGCCGTGCGCCTCTGCGGCCAGGACTCGCGCCGCGGCACCTTCTTCCACCGCCACGCCACCCTGCACGATGTGAACAACGGCGCCCGCTACACGCCGCTGCGTCACCTCGATGCCGACAAGAACCGCTTCGTCGTCAACGACACCCTGTTGTCGGAAGAAGGCGTGCTCGGCTTCGAATACGGCTACAGCAGTACCGATCCGGACTCCCTCGTCATCTGGGAAGCCCAGTTCGGCGACTTCGCCAACGGCGCCCAGGTGGTGATGGATCAGTTCATCGCCGCCGGCCAGTCCAAGTGGGGCCGCCTGTGCGGGCTCACCCTGTTCCTGCCGCACGGTTATGAAGGGCAGGGGCCGGAGCATTCCTCCGCCCGCCTGGAGCGCTATCTCCAGTTGTGCGCCGGCAACAACATGCAGGTCTGCGTGCCGTCCACCCCGGCCCAGTTCTATCACATGATCCGCCGCCAGATGAAGCGCAGCCTGCGCCTGCCCCTCATCGTCATGACGCCCAAGTCCCTCCTGCGCCACAAGCAGTCCGTCTCCACCCTGGACGAGCTCAGCAAAGGCAGCTTCCGCTACATCATCGGCGAGACCGAGCCGCTGGATACCCAGAAGGTCAAGCGCATCGTCTTCTGCTCCGGCAAGGTCTACTTCGACCTCATCGACGGCCGCGCCAAGCAGAAGAAGGATGACGTCGCCATCGTCCGCATCGAGCAGCTCTATCCCTTCCCCCGCGCCGAGTACGAAGCCGCCATCGCCGTCTACCCGAATGCGAAGGACGTCGTCTGGTGCCAGGAAGAGCCGGAAAACCAGGGCGCCTGGTACCAGATCAAGCACCGCCTGCGCACCTACCTGGCCGAAGACCACCAGCTCTACTACGCCACCCGCAAAGGCAACTCCACCACCGCCGTGGGTTACCTCAAGGTGCACGTCAAAGAGCAGGAAGAACTCGTCAACGAAGCCCTCAACGCCGGCCTCCCCCTCAAGGGCGGCGCCTGAGATCGCGGTGAGTCTCAACACGCACCATTGCAGTCTTTGTCATCCTGAGCGCAGCGAAGGATCTGGCCGGTCGGTCCACCTTTCCCAGGTGGGCCGTACCACCCAGGTCCGTTCGCCCCGAGTGCCCGCGCAGCGGGTGTATCGAGGGGCCAGCGCCGCGCTCGCACCCAGGACAATCGAGATTGGATATTGAGCCGGCACTATCCGCTCAAGACCAACTAACCAACTCGCCGAACCCCCAAAAAACAAAACCCCCGGAGCCCAAATGAGCATCGAAATCAAGGTCCCCAACCTGCCCGAATCGGTCAGCGAAGCGACCGTCGCCACCTGGCACATCAAGGCCGGCGACAAGGTCAGCCGCGAGCAGAACCTGGTGGACCTGGAGACGGACAAGGTCATGCTGGAAGTGCCCGCCACCGCTGACGGCGTGCTCAAGGAAATCCGCATCCAGGCCGGCACCACCGTCAAGGCCGGCGACATCATCGGCGTCCTCGAAGAAGGCTCCGGCGCCGCTGCCGCCGCGCCCGCTCCGGCCGCCAAGGCTGAGGCCGCCGCCCCGGCAACCGCCACCGCGACCGCCGCTCCGGCCAAGACCGCCGAAGACGACGCCCAGAGCCCCGCCGTCCGCAAGCTCCTCACCGAGCTGGGCCTCTCCGCCGGCGCCATCAGCGGCAGCGGCAAGGGCGGCCGTCTCACCAAGGAAGACGTCCAGGCCTACGCCGACAAGCAGAAGTCCGCGCCCGCGCCGGCCCCCGCTCCCAAGGCTGAAGCTCCCAAGGCCGCCGCCGCGCCCGCTGCCAAGCCCGTCCTCGGCGCCCGCACCGAGCAGCGCGTGCCCATGACCCGCATCCGCGCCCGCATCGCCGAGCGCCTGGTCGAAGCCCAGGCCACCGCCGCCATGCTCACCACCTTCAACGAGGTGGACCTCAAGGCCGTCTCCGAACTGCGCGCCAAGTACAAGGAGCCCTTCGAGAAGGCCCACGGCATCAAGCTCGGCTTCATGAGCTTCTTCGTCCGCGCCAGCATCGAAGCCCTCAAGAAATACCCCGCCGTCAACGCCTCCATCGACGGCTCGGATGTCGTCTACCACGCCTACTACGACATCGGCGTGGCCGTCTCCACCGAGCGCGGCTTGGTGGTTCCCACCCTGCGTGACGCCGACGGCCTCAGCCTCGCCGACGTGGAAAAAGGCATCGCCGAGCTGGGCGTCAAGGCCCGCAACAACAAGCTGACGATGGAGGACCTCACCGGCGGCACCTTCTCCATCACCAACGGCGGCGTCTTCGGCTCCATGCTCTCCACGCCCATCCTCAACCCCCCGCAGGCCGCCATCCTCGGCATGCACGGCATCTTCGACCGCCCCGTCGTCGTCGGCGGCCAGATCGTCGTCCGCCCCATGATGTACCTGGCCCTCACCTACGATCACCGCCTCATCGACGGCCGCGAAGCCGTGCTGTTCCTGAAGACCATCAAGGAACTGCTGGAAGACCCGGCGCGCCTGCTGCTCCAGCTCTAAGCGTTTCGTTACAGAAAAGGGCGGGTCAGCTAGTCGCTGACCCGCCCTTTTTTTATGGGCGCCGGTTGGTTGCGGCGCTCATGTATGCCATGTGTGCCGGTGTTTAAAACGTGAAATCCATGGATTACATGGAATACATAGTGAGGTAGGGCGGGGCCTGATCGGGGTTTGTTCCCAATTGTTAAGCGGCTTGCCGGCCCGTTTGTGCTCCGATCCGACTAACCAATTCCTAACTTTCGCCTTAACACGGTGGATTTGCCCCTTATTTGCTCCCAAGTAAGGGCAAGCTACGTCAACCATGCCGCAGAGGGGCCTCAACTCTCAGCATGCGTGTCCAAGCCAACACCAAGGGCGCAAGGGCAATACACCGCGGCGCGGATCAATCCGGGAAGAACAGCGAACGTTTTGACGTTTTAGCCCGCTGGGCTGTCTTGAATCTCTCGAGGCAGCCCCTTTTTATTTCTAGGAAGAATTAAGGGCTGCACTTAATTTGTAAGGGCAGGTGGCGCGATAGACATAAGTTGGGCGGCCTATCCCGGCGAGCTCGGTTGGGTAAATGCCATGAAAGGAGATTTCAAATGAAGTTGCAACAGGATGGCCCCGGGCACTTATACGCTGAAGTTGAAAATATACGCATTACTTACATACCTGCAGGGAATCGTCCCGCAGGCAAAGATTGGGCTGATTCAGATGTGATTCGCATTCAATCTTATAAAGGAGCTAACGATAAATCCCTAAATATGGGAGCGGAACTTCCAATATCCTCTCCCGAAGTTTTTGGTGGATTCATTGCTGCAATCTGTCAAGTCTACGTTGAAGGTCGACAGTGAGCATACGGATTAGATGCTTAGCAAGACCAATGTTTAAAGAAGCCATGGATTTCATTTCATCCGGTCAATGCTAGCTATCCTTTGTTCGAATAATTGCAGCCTACCCAAAATTATTCCCAAAAGATTGTTGAATTGCATTGTTAACTAATGGAAACAATCAAATGAAAGTCTTCATAAGTTGGTCCGGTGAACTAAGTCGCGAACTTGCGGAAGCTTTAAGAGATTGGCTTCCTGGTGTACTTCAAAGTGTGCGTCCGTTTTTTACACCAAACGATATCGAAAAGGGGGCCCGATGGAACAAGGATATTGCAAAAGAACTCGAGAGTTCCTCCATTGGGATTTTTTGTCTGACTGCGGAAAATCTCACAAAACCGTGGATCATGTTTGAGGCCGGAGCTCTTTCAAAAAGCGTGGATGCTTCCCGCGTATGCCCTATCTTGTTCAACGTGGATAGCGCGGACTTAGAAGGGCCGCTTGTCCAGTTTCAGGCATCTCCATTTAATGAGACTGAGATCCGAAAACTTCTAAAAACAATTAATGCTGTTCTTGGGGAGCAAAAACTAGATGATGCCGTTCTCACTGCAGTCTTTGACATGTGGTGGCCAAAGTTAAATGAGAAGGTCCAGGCCATCCTCGCAAAAGCTCCACGTGGTGATGACAGAGCAAGTCGTCGAAGTGATAGAGATCTTCTGGAGGAACTACTAAAACTCTCACGCCTCAATACAACCGGCGTACAACGTCGTCCATTGGGAGGGGCAGCAATAGTGCATATCGTTCGAATAGCACTTGATGTAAAAGCAAAGCTAATAAACGATGCTGAAACTGTCGAAATCTTAACTGCACTTTCAGAGCTAGAAAAGCCAATCAGCTATTTAAGCCGCCGACTAGATGTATCACCACGCGAGCGAGAGCAATTGTTGTCTTTGCTGGGCGATTTGAGCCCGCAAGAAATCCCTCGTGAAGAAGAAATTTTGCACTCAGATGATCCCTAACAACGATCCAATCAACGTAATTGTTTTCTTAAATCAATATACCTAACTTAGGAAGGATAATGAGCGCCGAGAAACTTCCTGAATGTACTCTGGCCATTTGCGCAGCTAGTGCCTCACATGAGGCTGCCCTTTCCGACTGGATCCCTTTAGCGCAAACGATTTTGTGGGCAGCTCTTATTGGGATTGGAATCTATTGGCTAAAGGATCAAATTAAAGCACTTGTAGGCGCGTTTGTGCATCGCATCAGTACAGGAAGTTCCTTTAAGGCTGGGCCGGTTGAACTCGGCGAAGATCTTAAACTTTTAGAGAAAGTGCTTCCCTCGCATACTCCATCCCCTCCATCCGCGGACGATTGGAGTAAAGAGAGGGATGGCATATATCAAGTCAACAGCGGTTTTTTCTTGGTACATGTCATACGGCCATCTAATGAAAAGGGTCAACTTTACGATGTTTCTATTTTTTTAGTTAGACATAAGTCCACGGAAATGGGTGACGTAGAATTCGCTGAATTCTTTTTTGGGGCTTACTGGAAAAACAAGGTCTTCAGAGAGACAAAAAAGGACGGCATCATCGGAATATCTACTGCTGCATATGGTCCGTTTTTGTGTACTTGCCATATAACATTAAAGAACAAGAACGTAATTCATCTGCATCGTTATATCGATTTCGAGATGGGGCGTGCATATCAACAAACGTAGTCAAAAAAACAGCGAGCGTGGGGTGCAATAAGCGAAGCGCATTACGCCGGATTGGCTGCTCCTTCATTCGGCGCTACTAGTTACGCCTGCTTCTACAACCTTAAAGTGCGATGTAGGAAATCGCGTCAGCGGTCGTATCAATCGGGGACAGACCACAATTTTCTGCGCCAGCCAGTGTAGCCGGATGAAGCGAAACGAAAGGCTTCATAGCGGTTTTCTCCGAAGCCGTTCCATTCGGCACTTGTGTTTCTTCCAACCTAGGGCCACATGGGCCGCAGCCGATATGACGATCAAAGCTAGGCCGGTCCAACCCATCCAATCCAGATCGGATTCAGAACTCCGTTCTGAGTTTGAAAAATTCTCTAGATCGGAATTCGTCTTTCTGGGCGGGCTAGTTGCTGCGTTAGTAACTGAATCAATACTCGGTTGGTCATTTACAGACCACCGTGACAGCTGGTTCAACATTGCGCTACTCGGTCTTGGAATCGTAGTAGCGCTCTGCTGTGCTGGCGAATATTGGTCTGCCCATCGTAGTGATGCCATCCGATCAGAATTGGACAGGCGGTCTGAAGAAAAAGTGGCCGAAGCAATGGAGCGCGCAGCCAATGCAGAACTTGAAACCGCTCGACTGAAAAAGGCGCTTTCTTGGCGCGAGATACCCAAAGGACAGGGTGAAGCGATCATCAAGGCATTGCGGCCACAGCCACACACCATACTGGTCCTCTCCACATACGATGCGGAGGCGACTGCGCACTCCAGCGACATTATCGGACTACTCAGAATCTCAGGATGGGATGTTAAACAGGACGCTATGGTGTGGGGAGGATCGTGGTTCGGAATTTTTGTTTCTGACAACGATGGCAGCGAATTACTTGCAGAGACGTTCTCTGCTGCTGGAATAGAGGTCGTCCGTAAAGGGACAACTCCGATGTGCTCCCATGCATCAGAATTGAGATTGTTCGTCGGGATGAGAGGCACGCCATCGTTGTAGGCTAATGCCCAAGCTGGAACTACGTAGCAAGCAAGGGCGCAATAAACGAAGTGCATTGCGCCGAATGAAGGGTTGCCAATCCGGCGCAATGCGCTTCGCTTATTGCGCCCCACTAGCTTTCGGGGGCGGCAGGTCCACGACCCGGTCTAATTGAACTGTCGCTCGAAGACCAACTGAAACGAATCCGCAGCTACGTGAGCTTGGTAAATCTTCATTTCTGGATAAGCTGTCGCAGCTATTGCGAGCAGTTGAGCTTTCACCTCTGGATCCACTCGGCAACCGAAATACAAGCCGGTAAATACACGCCGATCTTTTGAGAGAAGTGTTCTACCTGTCGTACCCCAACCAGGCCCTATAGCGGGAATCCACACTCGCCATTCCTTTTCATATCGCCAGTCGACGTGCTTAGCGAATGCTGGACGATAGAGGATATCGTCGTGAATCCTTGTCTTTCCGGTTAAGTAATCGATCCAATTCTCTACGGACATGAATAACGGAAATTGTTCGACATACTCGACAGGCTTTGCGGCCAATAAATTGTCTTCTACCTCATTAAACCGTCCGAGCTCCAACACAACGCCTTTATGGCAGTCGGCATAGTGGGACCACATCACGACGTTGTCATGGGTCTCACTTACACAGAGCACCCGAGCCTGGCTCAAAAGCCCCAACAAAGTAGCATTGAGATCTATTTTGTATTTTCCAAGGCGGCTAGCTGAAGCTTTGGCGCTTTGTTTCATTGCATAAATAGCTCGATCTTTGCTTTGGTCGGGAATCCGGCCTCTCATCTGGGCGAATTTACGTCCCAACTCTTTATCTTCCTCAAACACGGGATCTGACGCGCCGAATACAATTTCTTCAAGCGCCTTGGCGAGATGATCCGCAGCCTGGTCTTCGTCAAAATCGAAACGATAAGAGGCTTGATGATCGAAAGGATCATTAAAGAGCGCCGGAGCACTCCATTGGAACGTCGCTGACTCCAAAACAAGCTTCGTGACGTTGCCGCTTAGATACTTATAGAAAACCTGCTTGTCGTGAGGATGTGGCATTTGGAGTAACACTCACTACAGAAAGCATTCAGGGACTGAACTGGCCCGGCTTTAACTCTAGCCGAAGGTGGCTCACTATCAGCAGTATCTGAGTTTAAGCATCAAGGGTGCTTGAGAAATCCCTTTTTACATGCTGGGCATCGGTCGCCTCTTGATCCGCACCTTGAACAATACCACCGTCGGCAACTATTGCATTGGTAGTAAATCCGGCTGGTGTCCTCGACCTTGCAATTGTCACAAGTGAGCTTGGCCATCGAAAATCCCGGCGTTCCCTGAGTTGCTTAATGCGAAGGCGCTGTATATCCCCTTGCACGCAAAAGCCGTTCTGCCGCTTCCCCTGCATCGGGGACATGTATATCGCTTGGTGCCCTTACAGTAGTTACAAGGCTTGCCATCAATACGCTTCCCGCTCCCGTAGCATTCATTGCAGGTCGTTTCTCCGGACCCTCCGCACTCACTGCATGTTCCCATGCTATGTCTCCTCAGATTTCTTCGACTGTTGGGCCGCTAGTGCCTACCTCAACGAGCCTGCCCAAATGTCCCTTCAGTGCTTTGCACCCCTCTCGAATTGATACTTCGCTGTTCGTTTGATTCTGTATAGACCAAAAACGGTAGCTAGTGATGCCGGTAACTAATTTATTAACCGTGATCTTCTCTGGTTCTCCGGGAAGATTTGGGTTGGCTGTCAAATCAGCTTCCCCGACTACCATCTTTCCGATGTCGCGATGGGCCTTAACAATTGTCGCTTCTGCATTCGTCAGTTCCAGACGGGCATCCATTAACCAAATTTTGGTCTTAAAGATCAGGCCGCTCGTGGACTCAACCGTATTAAGATGCAGTTTCATGGCTACTCCTTGTACTGTGAACGCCGCAATAAGAGTTTGGACATTTAGCTTGCCTCCAAATAGAACTGTACAACCGCGAAATCAGGCATCTTTTGGCAAAGATTAGGGAATGGTTAGAGGCTGCAGGCGCGGTGGGCGTTCCCGGAAGGCCCCAATTCCAACCCTGCGGCTCGCCACAGCATCAAACGCTCATCCGCCTGAGCGAGCACCCGGCATGTCCCAATCGCCCCGTTCGACCCCCAAAGCCATCCTCTACGCCGGCTTCGTGGCCGGCACCATCGACGTTGGCGCCGCCTCCCTGATCAACTGGCTCAACCCGCTCATCATCCTGCGGGCCATCGCCTCCGGGGTCCTGGGCAGGGCGTCTTTCCATGAGGGCCTGTACAGCTCGGCTTTGGGGCTGGTCCTGCAATGGGCCATGTCGATCCTCATCGCGGCGATCTACGTCTTTGCCGCCATGCGGATTCCCCGGCTGGGCCGGCAGTGGGTGGCAAGCGGCCTGCTGTACGGCGTGGTGGTCTTCTTCGTGATGACCTACGTGGTGGTGCCCCTGTCCGCGGCGGGGCCGTCGCATGGCTTCACGGTGCAGTCGTTCATCGAAAACATGCTGGCCATGCTGCTGTTCGGCCTGATCGTGGCTTACTTCCAGCGGCGTTTCGCTTCCGCTCGCTAGGGCAGGGCAGGCCCGGTTGGCGGCCTGTTGTCGCCTTCCGATATGCTTTGCGGAACGACAACAAGAGGAGCGCGCGATGAAACTGGAAGGCGGATGCTATTGCGGCGCGGTGCGCTACGTGGCCGAGGGCGAGCCGATGATGAAGGCGCAATGCCACTGCCGCGAATGCCAGTACATCAGTGGCGGCTCGCCGAACATGTTTGCGGTGATGCCGGTCGCCGGCTTCAGCTACACCAAGGGCGCGCCCAAGACCTTCACCCGCGGCGATCTTGAGCAGCCGGTGACGCGCGAATTCTGCGCCGAGTGCGGCACGCACCTGACCACGCTGCGTCCGGGCCTGCCCGCCGTGATCCTCAAGGTGGGCACGCTCGATGATCCTGGCCTGTTCGGCACGCCGCAGTTGGCGATCTTCACCGTGGACAAGCAGCCCTTCCATCACATCCCCGATGGCATGCCCACCTTCGAGCGCATGCCGAAGCGGTGAGGCATCCGGGGCGCGGGGCGTGCCCTGGTAACAGAAGCGGGAACGGCGGCAAGACAGAGTGAATATGAAAGCAAAAATGTTCCTGCACGCCATGGCGCTCCTGGTGGCGCTCGCACCACTTGCCGCCATGGCCGAAGATGGCCCCTCGTATCTGCGCAAGCATGAAACGACCATCCAAGACCACCAGGCCATCGCAAAGCTGTTGGCCGCCTACACGGCTTCAGTCACCAAGGGCGATGAGGCTGCTTTCGAGGCGCTGCTGATCGACGATCAGGTTCCGTTTTCTTCAACCGGCGAAATCACCGGCAAGGGTGCCGATGCGCAGGCCGTGACCACGCGCAACTACCAGCGCTTCCGCAAGTCCGTCTTCGAAAGCGGCGTGCGTTACACCCAGCATTTCTACAATGTCCACATCGAGCAGGACGGCTCCCTGGCCCAGGTCTCCCTGGATTTCGTGACGCAGGAGACCAAAAGCGGGCGGGGCGGCTACGGCTGGAAGACGCTGCAACTGCTGAAAGTGCAGGGCCATTGGAAAATCGCCAGCGAGTTTTATACCGCCCGCGCGCTTCCTGGCCAGTCCTGATGTAGGGAGGGTCCGAGACCCGCCGTTTACCGGGAAAGCGCTAGCGAAAAGCGGCTCACGATCCGCCCCGCTTGAACCGTGCGGTATGGTCCGGCGGATATGAAGACGAGACCTCCCGTTAAAGTCACGCGACCGAAGCTTTTGCTGGTCGGGTTGGTCGGACTGATGCTCATTGCAAATGGGCTCTACTACTTGGTGACGGGCCAACCAGTGACAGGCCGGTATGGTGGTACCACTGACGGTAGCCCCCTTTGGGCAGGCATTGTCTATATTTTGTACGGCATTGGCATCGAGGTTCTGACTGTGTATCGGTGGCGGCAGCTGAGCCGGTCCTTGAAGGCCAGTTCCGAGACCGGAAATCGGTCCGATAAGCCCGAAGGGAAGTGATCGGATCGTTTCCCCGCCTGCCCGAAATCCCTTAAGCTCGGAAGCATCAGTTTCCTTCCGCTCCAGCCTTCCCGTCATCCGCTCCCATGAATCGCGTTTACCTTCCCTTCGCCTTGGTCCTCGGGCTGTGCACCCTCACTTCGTCCATGCCAGCCAGCGCCGCGGACGCGCCGGTCCAGGTGCCCACCGCCGAGGAGTTGCAGCACCTCATCATCCGGGAGACCAAGGTCGGCACCGGGCCCGCGGCGACCCTCGGCAACATCGTCGACATGCAGTACACCGGCTGGCTGTATAGCCCGCTCATGCCCGACCTGCACGGCACGCAGTTCGACAGTTCCGTCGGCCGTGGGCCGTTTTCCTTCATGCTCGGCGTCGGCAGCGTCATCAAGGGCTGGGACCTGGGCGTGGAGGGTATGAAGGTAGGCGGCAAGCGCACCCTCATCATCCCCGCCAACCTGGCCTACGGCCAGCGCGGCCAGGGCGAGATTCCCGCCGGCGCCATCCTGATCTTCGATGTCGAACTGCTGGGCCTGAAGTAAGCCCCGGTGGCGTCAGGAAGCAGCGGCCTCAGCCGCCACCCGCCGCAAACGCCACCGGCATCACCGCCCGCACATCCACCGCCTTGCCCTCCATCATCGGCGGCTGGAATTGCCAGCGCGAGACGGCGGTCACCGCCGCCCAGGCCAGCCGCTCGTCCTTGAACTCGATCGGGTGCGCGTAGCGCACCAGGCCGTTGGCGTCGATGACGAATTCCACCCGCAGCGTTTCCGCCTTGTGCGCATAAGTCGGCTCCACCACCGGTACGGGGTGGAATAGCGCCTGCGGCGGCTGATCCAGTTGCTCCAGGCCGGGCAGGAGCTTGCTGCCGCCGGAGTAGGCGGAGAGCAGGGCAGGGAGCTGGAACTCGAAGATGTAGCTGGTTTCGTCCTGGCTGAATTCGTGGGTGTACTCGAACAGCGCCCAGGAAGGCGCGCCGTTCTTGATCGCCGGCTTGAAGGTCCACCCCGCCAGCGCGGCCTGCAGCGCCTGCCCGAATACCGCGTCCGTCGCGGAAACGACCTGCGTCTTCGCCACCCGCCCGTTCGGGTCCACGTAGAAAGCCACGGTGGCCTTGCCGGAATCGCTGTGCCGCAGCTTCTCGTAGGGGTAGACGATCGGCACAGAGACCAGCAACTCCGGCGCCGTGTCGTAGCGGAAGTCCTCCGGCAGCTTGCTCAGGTCGGCCGTCTGTAGCTGGAATGGCGCATGGGAACTTTCCACCCCGCTCCGGCCGGAACGCCCAGGCACGTGGCCCAGGGTGTCGTACTCGATCCGCTGGGTGTAGATCTTGCAGTAACTCTTCTCGGCGGGATCCACCGGCTCGAAGCGCCATTTCAGCAAGGCCCCAATCGTCGCGCGCTCGAAGCTGGAATGCGCCGAGCGGCGCAGCACCGGGTTCACCACCGCGCCTTCCGGGCTCACCTCGAACATCGCCACCGTCTCGCCATTGCTGGCGAAGTACCGCATCTCCAGCGGATAGTGCGGCTTCTCCTGGTAGCTGACCTTGCGCGCCAGGCACTTCGGCGCCGTGCCCTCAGCCGGCGCGTCATCGGCCGCGGCATTCCAGGCCAGCATCGCCAACGCGGCCACGCAGATAGCCGCCACGCCGTGCAGCAATGCCTCCATTCCAGTCGTGCCCCCGCTAGGCAGCGCTACATGCTTCTCGGTCACGTCCAACTTTTCCCCTGTTGCGCGTGGTGTTCCTCCCCAAACAGACGCCGCGCCGCACCCAGGCCCTACCCCGCAGAGCGGGGCAGCGCGGTTAACATTGGTAAAGGGCTCGCACCCCGGCGCGTTACACTCTCGCGCAGACCCCCATTCACAGACGAACTTCACCAGACGCGCTTCATGCCCCCGCCCATCCAGAAAGCCGTCCTCGATCTTGTCCTCAAGGTCACCGGCGGCAGCATCGAAACCGCTCGCCCGGACTGGCTGATGCAGCCGGGCAAGGCCGTCAGCGCCAAGCGCTGGCCGCTCCTGCGCGCCATGTACCACGACCTCACCGGCCAGGACCTGCCGGACGTGCTGCCCGCAAACAACTGGCGCGGCCTGGATGGACTGAAGCTCGCCGGCTCCGCCCCCCGCGTGATCGAAGTGGACGAAGCCCCGCACTTCAACAACTACCGCGGCATGACCCTGCGCCGCTATCCCGCCAACTGGCCCCTGGCCTTCGATATCAAGGTCTGGATCCGCAAGGCCCACGACGAACCCAAACCATCCGGTGGCGGCGCCAAACCCGTGCCCCTGTTCCCCGGCGATTCAGGCCGCCATACCCAGCGCGCCTTCCGCGACGCCCTCGCGGACATCCTGCCCCTCGACCACGGCTACCTGCCGACGCTGCGCATCGCAGATTTCGAAGTCAAAGGCTGGGTCGGCACCGTGCACGCGCAGAAGCGCATGGAAGAGCTGCTGCAGGACAAGCAAGTCTTCTAGTCCGAGCAATTAAGCGGCAGTAAATCGTAGGGCGGAATAAGCGAAGCGCATTCCGCCTTGCGGGCCGCAATGATGAACGCCGAATGAAGGGGACAAATCCGCGCAATGAACTTCGCTCATTGCGCCCTCGCTACCTGCTCACCAACGCGATCTCACCCGCGGCGCCTCATACCCCGCCGCATGCCAGTAGCGACAATCGACCACCTCAGGATGCTGCGGCGTGAGTTGCGTCAGCGCCGCGCTCTTCGCCGTGCCGATATCGACCGCCTCAACCACACATTCCGCGATCAGCGACGCCCGGGTGAGGTCCCCTCTGCGGTAAAACCCGACTTTGAACTTCAATAGAAGATTCCGGAAAAAAGGTGGGTATTGCAGGGGTTGGACACCTCCAGCACCAAGCCGTTCA
>JAQGNS010000078.1 GCA_028291705.1 Nevskia sp. | reverse complement strand
GCGCCGGCATCATCAGCGCGCTCGACGCGGTCGCCGGGGACGCGGTGGTGTTTTCCAGCATGGTCGAGGGCGAGCGCGTCACCGCCCTGCGCCTGCGCCTTGATGCGCAGTTCGCGGCCACGGCGGAGCCGGCCGAATTGCTCGGCCTGGTACTGCGGGTACGCGATCCCGAGGGTCTGCTCGGCGGCCGCCACGGACCGAGCTGCGTGGTGCTGGAGCGCGCCGACGTCGGCCTTGCGGCCGGCGCCATCCGGCTGCGCGTGAACGATCTGGTCGCCGACCTGGATGCCATCGTCGGCGGCAGCGAGCGCATCGGCGCAGGTGCCGGCGACTGGACCGAATGCCTCGCCGTGGCCCACGCCATCGCCACCTCGGCCTTGCATGCCGGCCGGGTGATGGCGGCGGCGACAGCGGCGGGCGGCTATGCGCGGGTGCACGCGCCCTTCACTCCGGCGGTGGGGAGCCGCGCGGTGGCGCAGGATGCCCTGGCCCTGATCGGCGCGCGCAGCCTGGCGGCGCAGGCGCAGGCCACGGCCAGCGCGCTGTCGGTGGACCTGGGCGAACGGCCGCAGGGCCTGGCCAGCTGCGCCCGCAGCCTGACGGCGGAGCAAGCGGCGGAAATCCGGCTGGCCGCCGCCGACGTGGGGCTGTCGCGCAGCGCGCTGAAGCCGATGCTGGACGCACTGCGGCCGACGCTCACCGCCGAAGAGCCGGCACGCCTGGCGCGCTCCACCGGCTATACCGCCAGCGTGTTGCGCGGCCACCGCGCCTTCATGCGGGCGCTGGCAGCGACGCGCGCGCCCAATGCGGCGCTGGAACTGGAGCTGTTCGACGCGGCGCTGTGGAAGCATGTCGGCCACGTCGCCAGCTCCGGCATCCGCTCCTTCATCCTGGCCCTCACCGCCGGCGGCTTCAGCGCCGCCGCCGGCCATACCGACCTGGTGCGCGGCTATTGCCGGCGCATCAACCGCTACAGTGCGGCGCTGGCCTTCGCGACCGACCTGGCGCTGACCGGGCTGGGCGCCGACCTCGCCTCGCGCCGGTCGCGCACGGCCCTGCGTGCCATGCACGAAGCCTCGCGGCTGACCCTCACCACCTGGCTTGGCGACGCCGTGGCGCAACTGTGGCTGACCAGCTGCGCGCTGAAGCATTTCGAGGATGAAGGTGCGCCCGACGCCGAGCGGGCCGCGCTGGAATGGCTCTGCGCCGATGCCTTGCGTGGAGTGGAGGAAGCGCTCGACAAGGTGCTGCGGCATTTATCCGCCCCGGCGCTGTCTGTTCTAGCGCGCGTGTTGATCTTCCCGCGCGGCCACGCCGCACTGGCGCCGAGCGATGCGGCCAACCGCCGCGTGGCACAGTGGCTGCAGGATGAAACGAGTCTGCGCCGCCGCTGCGCCGATTGCGGTCCGCGTCTGGCCGCGCTGGGGGAGGCGCTGGAGGCGACGCTGGCCGGCGAGGCACTGGAGAAAAGCTTTGCCGCGTCGGAAGATGCCGGCCAGCCGCCGGCGCAACGCATCGCCGATGCGGCAGCGGCCGGCAGCATCAACGAGGCGCAGGCGCGGCAAATGCGGGATTGGCTGGAGACGGTGCGGCGCCTGCGGCAGCCGCCCGCAGCAAACACTTAAAAGGAGCAGCATCCGTGAGCCAGGTCTGTCTTGTCGTCGGTGCGGGTCCGGGGATCGGCAGTGCGGTCGGCATGGCCTTCGCCAAGGAAGGCTATGGCGTGGCGCTGGCGGCACGCAACAGCGCGAAGTTGCAGCCGCACTGCGACGATATCCGCCGCAGCACCGGCCGCGCCGCGCGCGCCTACAGCGCCGATGCCGGCAACGAGGATTCCCTGCGTACCTTGTTCACACAGGTCACGGCGGAACTGGGCGCACCGGAGGTGGTGGTCTACAACGCCGCCTGCGCACACAAGGGCCGCCCCACCACGGTGACGCCGCAGCAGTGGATCGACGATTTCCACACCAACGTGGTCGGCGCCCTGGTCTGCGCCCAGCTCGCCGCTCCGGCGATGCGCGAGCAGGGCCACGGCACCATCCTCTTCACCGGTGGCGGCTTCGCCCACGAGCCTTCGGCGCCGTACGCCTCGCT
This sequence comes from Nevskia sp., assembly GCA_028291705.1. Classification (GTDB taxonomy): domain Bacteria; phylum Pseudomonadota; class Gammaproteobacteria; order Nevskiales; family Nevskiaceae; genus Nevskia. The sequence continues at coordinate 432 of JAQGNS010000078.1, read as the reverse complement.
GTCGGCCGACAAGGCGGCGCTGCGCAACCTGACCTATTCGCTGGCGCAGGAACTGGGTGGGCACGGCATTCACGTCGCCACCGTCACCGTCTACGGCCTGCTCCAGGTGGGCTCGCATTTTGATCCGCAGCGCATCGCCGCGCACTACGTGCGGCTGCATCACCAGCCGCGGGGGAAGTTCGAGATCGAGGTGATATATAAGTGACGGCCCCATTGGGTCGTCATGCCGTTGTAGGGCGGCCTGTGGCCGCCGTTTCGTCTCCGTCGGGTGGGACAAACGGTGGCCACGGGCCGCCCTACTATTGTCGGAATGAGATGCAGTAATTCATGACCGCACCCTTCCCCTTCATCCGCAACGTCGCCGGGCTGCGCGGCCGCAAGTTCGATCTGCTGGTCATCGGCGGCGGCATCTATGGCGCCTGGACGGCTTAC
>JAQGNS010000295.1 GCA_028291705.1 Nevskia sp. | reverse complement strand
TCGACCCGGCCAGCTTCGTCAAGGACAACCTGCAGACCATCCGCAACAGCGGCGCCTGGAGGAAGTTCGTGGCGGCGGCCAAGGCGCGCACGCCCGGCATGTCGCCGGAGCCGGAGGAAGCGGAGGCGCCCGCCCCGAAGAAGCGCGCCAGGGCGCGCGGCGCCGCGGTCAAATCGAGATCGCGCGCGGCGGCAAAGGGAAGGAAGCAGCAGGCGGCGGGGCCGGCGGAAGCGCCGGCTGCGGATGAAACGAACGACTAGGGCAGGGCGCGCCTAGGCCGCGTTACTGAAACCGCGCGCGAGGCCGCGCCACAGTTTCAGGCGCAACTCGTGGTCTTCGGCCAGGCGCAGGCGGGTGGCGGGCAGCAGGTCGATCTGGTCGCGCAGCAGTTCGCCGACACCGCGCGCCTTGCGCGCCACGGCCCAGCGCTCACGCAGGGCGAGCAGATGATTGTCCAGCGCGCCGGCCTCGTGCATTGCAATCTGGCCGACGCTGTCGATGGCGCGCTCCAGCAGGTATTCCACGTGTACTCTCCCGAGGGGCAGCTTGGCGGATAGTTTCATGTCTTGGGATCCTGTGATCCGCGGCCGGGCGCTTCGATCAAGCGGCAATCCGGCCCTACGTAAAAGGGGCCACGACGCTGTTGCGCCGCAGCCCCCGGTCATCTTCGGCTTGCGCCGGCAATGCGTCGTTAGACGGCCTTGGCGGCCTTCTTCACGGCGCCGGTCGCCTTCTTGGCGGCGGCCTTGACCTTCTTCACGGGGGCGGCTTCGCCCTTCAGCTCGGCCTGGATGCTGCTGAAGCCGGTCTTGAAGGTCTTGTACAGCTCGTCGCCGGTGGCGCTGACCAGGGTCACGGTGTCGGTGTACACAGTGATGAACTTGTCCTTCGGCGGCAGGTAGCTGATCGGCGCGGCGGTGAAGGCCTTGAAGCCGTCGGCGATGGCCTTGTCGAAGCTCAGCTTGGTGACGGTGTACAGCTCCTTGGCGGCAGCGGACTCGGTCTTGACCAGAGTCTGGAATTTGTCGGCGACGATTTCGCCGCTCTGCTTCAGGGTGTCCAGCGAGATCTGCGCGACCTTCTGGCCCTGGGTGGTCAGCGTCTCGACGCGACCCTTCACATCATCGACAACAGTCTGAAGACTCATTTATCTACTCCACAAGAATGGCGGTTGAACTTGGCGGGCGACACCATTTGCTGCAACGCAACAAATGGTGCAATGCATCATAACTGCCCGGGAATTCATGTCAAGGCGGGTGAAAGTCCGGCCGACGAACGGCACCAAGACAGTGCGCAGTGTAAATATCGAAAAGTAATTAAAATTTAGCCACTTATGCAATTAATAGATGGCATAAGGGTGTTTGAGCGGCGGCAAACCTTGCCCGGAAGCACGGACATGACGCGTTTCAAGCGAATCGGGACACACTCGTACTATCGGGTACTGCCGCCCAGCCGTGAGAGAGCAGCACGTGCCCGGCTCCGGCGGCGACCGCCGCCATACGTTTCGGCCAACCGCGGGGCGCCGCATGGACAGCGCCGGCCCGCGCCGCGACAATCGGGGCACGCCAGGAGCGACGCCTTGATTTCCAACGCGTATTACCAGCGCCTGCATCAATGGGTATGGGCCACCGAGCCGGGCTCGCGCCTCGGCCGCTACGCCCTGCATGTGTCGCGCTACGCCATGGCGCTGGCGCGGGACATGGCGGAAGGCGAGATCTCGCTGCGGGCGATGAGCCTGGTCTACACCACCCTGCTGTCCCTGGCCCCGCTGCTGGCCCTGGCCTTCTCCGTGCTCAAGGCTCTGGGGGTGCACGACAGCATGGAGCCGGTGCTGGAGCAGCTGCTGCGCCCGCTGGGCGACCAGGCGGCGGTGATCTCGCAGCACCTGATCGGCTTCGTCGACAACATGCAGGTCGGCGTGCTGGGCTTTCTCGGCGTGGTCATGCTGATCTACACCGCCGTGTCGATGATCACCAAGGTCGAGGGCAGCTTCAATTTCATCTGGAAGATCGGCGGCAGCCGCGGCTTCACCAAGCGCTTCAGCGAATACCTGGTGGTGCTGCTGATCGGCCCGATGGTGGTGTTCGCCGCCATCGGCCTGACCGCCTCGGCGCGCAGCAACCACGTGGTGATGGACGTGATGGCGATCGAGCCCTTCGGCGCCGTCATCCTGTTCCTGACCAAGATGGTGCCCTACCTGCTGATCATCGGCGTGCTCGGCTTCATCTACGCCTACATTCCCAATACCCGGGTGCAGATGAGAGCGGCGGCCATCGGCGGCCTGTTCGGCGGCCTGGTCTGGCAGAGCGCCAGCGTCGCCTTCGCCACCTTCGTCGCCAACGCCAACTACAAGGCGATCTATTCCGGCTTCGCCATCGTCATCGTCCTGCTGCTGTGGATCTACGTCGGCTGGCTGATCATCCTGATGGGCTGCCGCCTGGCCTTCTATGTGCAATATCCCCGCTTCCTGCCCGGCACCGCCGAGCCGGCGCCGCCGTCGAGCCGCGAGGCGGAGTTCCTGGCGTTGCGCCTGATGGCCCTGGTCGGCCGGCGCTTCCTGGCGGGGGAGGCGCCGTTGGGTTTCGAGGAGCTGCGGCGCCAGCTGGCGGTGCCGGGCGAGCATCTCGAACGCACCGTGAAAGGCCTGCTGTTGCGGGAAGTGCTGGCCGAAGTGCAGCCGGGGCGCAAGCTGTTGCCGGCGCGGGACCTGGCGTCCTACAGCGTGACCCAGCTATGGCTGTGGTCGCGCGGCGAGGCGCCGGAGTCGCCCGCCCACGGTGTGCAGGACCGCCAGGTGCTGGCCTATGTCCGCGAGTTGGAGAACCGGGCCGGCGGCCTGCCGGCGCCCAGCCTGCGCGACTGGCTGCGGGACGGCGGCCAAGCAAGCCCCTGACAGGAGCCCAGGCAGCACCGTGTGCCTTCCGGGCTGCTTCTTTATGGACCTGAACAGGGGCTAGTGCCCCTGCGCTTTTTCCCTATAATCCGAGACATTCAAAAACCAGCTACAACCGCGCACCAACGGCGCTGCGCGGGGCATGCCGAATCCAACAAATCCAGCCGATGGTGGGGAGAGCAAGGTGAATCAAGCCGAAGGTGAGCGCATCTGGCTGGGCGGGTACATGAAGGGCGTACCCTCGGACATCGATTCCAGCGCCTATACCTCGCTGGCCCAGGTGCTGGAAACCAGCTGCGACAAGTTCCGCGAGCTGCCCGCCTTTGAAAACATGGGCGTGGGCCTGAGCTACGACGACGTCGACCGCCTGTCGCAGGACTTCGCTTCCTACCTGCAGAACGTGCTGGGCCTGAACAAGGGCGACCGCGTCGCCCTGATGATGCCCAACCTTCTGCAATACCCCATCGCCGTGTTCGGCGTGCTGCGCGCCGGCATGGTGGTGGTCAACGTCAACCCGCTCTACACCCCGCGCGAGCTGGAGCACCAGCTGAAGGACTCGGCGGCGCGCGCCATCGTCATCATCGAGAACGTCGCCACCACCCTGCAGGAAGTGATCGACAAGGTGCCGCTGGAAGCCGTCATCACCACCCAGGTGGGCGACCTGTTCGGCTTCCCCAAGGGCCTCATCACCAACTTCGCCGTGAAGCGGGTGAAGAAGATGGTGCCGGCCTGGAACATCCCCGGCACCGTGCCGTTCCGTACCGCCCTGGCGCGCGGCAAGGCGCAGCCCTACCACCGCGTGACGCTGACGCACGAGGACGTGGCCTTCCTGCAGTACACCGGCGGCACCACCGGCCTGTCCAAGGGCGCTACCCTGACCCACGGCAACATGGTCTCCAACCTGGTGCAGATGCATGCCTGGATCGGGCCGATGCTGAACGAGGGCAAGGACATCGTCGTCACCGCCCTGCCGCTGTACCACATCTTCGCGCTGACGGTGAATTGCCTGCTGTTCCTGCGCGTCGGCGGCAAGAACATCCTCATCGCCAATCCGCGCGACATGCCCGGCTTCGTCAAGGAATTGGCCGCGTCGAAGCTCACCGCCTTCACCGGCGTCAACACCCTGTTCAACGGCCTGCTCAACACCCCCGGCTTCGCCGAGGTGGATTTCAAGGCGCTCAAGTTCACCGTCGGCGGCGGCGCCGCCGTGCAGCAGGCGGTGGCGGAGAAGTGGCAGAAAGTCACCGGCGTCGCCCTCACCGAAGGCTACGGCCTCAGCGAGACCTCGCCCGGCGTGTGCTTCTCGCCGCTGGACAAGCCGGAGTGGAACGGCAGCATCGGCATTCCCCTGCCTTCGACTTATGTCTCGCTGCGCGATGACGACGACAAGGTGGTGGAGATCGGCAAGCCCGGCGAGCTGTGCGTGAAGGGGCCGCAGGTGATGCGCGGCTACTGGAACAAGCCGGAAGAGAACGCCAAGAGCTTCACCCCGGACGGTTACCTGCGCACCGGCGACATCGCCGTGATGGACGAGAAGGGCTACTTCAAGATCGTCGATCGCAAGAAGGACATGATCCTGGTGTCCGGCTTCAACGTCTATCCGAACGAGATCGAGAACGTGGTGGCGCTGCATCCCGGCGTGATGGAAGTGGCCTGCATCGGCGTGCCGGATGCCAAGACTGGCGAGGCGGTGAAGGTGTTCGTGGTGAAGAAGGATCCGAACCTCACCGTCGAGATCCTGCGGGAGCACTGCAAGCAGAATCTGACCGGGTACAAGGTGCCGAAGATGATCGAGTTCCGGGATAGTTTGCCGAAGTCGCCGGTGGGCAAGATCCTGCGGCGCGAATTGCGCTGAGGCTTTCGCTGATCTCCCTCTCCCCACGTTCGTGGGGAGAGGGGATTGAAGGCAGGAGAGCGCGACGCTTTTGATGTTGCTGTGCTTTTGACGTACCTCCCCGGTTTCAGAGCGAAAGTACAAAGCCATATAAAGAGCGAAAGAGCGGCAAATTCAGACGCATAGCCCCATTCCGGAACCCCGGCGAGCCCCCGCAATTCGCTCATCGGTGGCAAAATAACCACCATGGCTCTCAAGATCACCCACGAGTGCATCAACTGCGACGTCTGCGAGCCGGAATGCCCGAACGAAGCCATCTTCCAGGGCATTGAGATTTACCAGATCGATCCAAACCTGTGTACCGAGTGCGTCGGCCACTTCGACAAGCCGCAATGTGTTGCGGTTTGCCCGGTGGATTGCATCCCGCTCGATCCGGATCATCCGGAGACGCAGGAGCAATTGCTGCAGAAATACCGCCGCCTGACGACGCTCACGCGCTGAACCCGTATTGCCGTTTCACGTGCCTTGCACGTTGAATAAGGGCCGGCCTTGCCAAGGAAAACGATTCGCATGGATGCACCGCTGAAATCCCGTAACGCATCGCGTGGCCGCATGCTCGCCGCCGGCCTCTTCGTGATCCTGGCGTTTTCCGCCCAGGCGGGGGGCAAGCCGCCCGGCTTCGCCGTGGCCAGCGCGCATCCCCTGGCTACCGACGCCGGCATCGAAATCCTGCAGCAGGGCGGCAACGCCTTCGACGCGGCGGTGGCAGTGAGCGCGGCGCTGGGCGTGGTGGAGCCGTACAGTTCCGGCATCGGCGGCGGCGGTTTCTGGCTGCTGCACCGGGAGCGCGACCGCTTCGAGACCATGGTCGATGGCCGCGAGATGGCGCCGCAGGCGGCGAGTCGCGAGATGTACCAGGACGCGCAGGGCCACGCCATCGCCGACCTGTCGCGCGACGGGCCCATTGCTGGCGGCATTCCCGGCACGCCGGCGGCGCTGGACCACATCGCCTCGCGCTACGGCAAGCTGGGGCTGGCGCGCGACCTGGCGCCGGCGATCCGCCTGGCGCGCGAGGGCTTCCCGCTGGATGCCCGCTTCGCCAAGTTCATCGTGATGGAATCCAGGCGCCTGTCGCCCGCGGCACGCGCCCTGCTGCTGCCGGACGGCAAGCCGCTGGCGGAAGGTGCACTGCTGCGCCAGTCGGACCTGGCGGATACGTTGCAACGCCTGGCCGACCAGGGCCGCGATGGCTTCTACAAAGGTGCCACCGCGCAGCAGTTGGTGGATGGTGTTCGCGCCGGCGGCGGCATCTGGACCCTGCAGGACCTGGCCGGCTACACGGCGCCGGAGCGCAAGCCGGTGGTGATCCGTTTCGAGAACTACCGTATCGTCACCGCGCCGCCGCCTTCGGCGGGCGGCGTCGGCCTGGCCGAGATGTTCAACCAGTTGTCGGTGCTGCACTGGACCGGCAACAACGGCGTACATTCGCAGCAGCAGGTGATCGAGGCCATGCGCCGCGCCTACCGCGACCGCGCCACCTACCTTGGCGATCCCGACTACATCGAGATGCCCTTGCAGCGCCTGGTCTCGCCCGAGTATGGCCGCGCCCTGGCGAAATCGATCCAGCCCGATCACGCCACGCCAAGCGCCGA